>NZ_JBEPKM010000005.1:0-340641 GCF_040544715.1 Methylobacterium sp. 1030
GACCCCGAAGGGCCCGCTCGACTTGCATGTGTTAAGCCTGCCGCCAGCGTTCGCTCTGAGCCAGGATCAAACTCTCACGTTGAAGAGATTGATCTGGCCGATCACGTATATTCTCAGACGGAGCCTCACATCGACCAAGTGCCAGACGCTTCACAGCGCCAGAACACCCGTCGGTGAGCTCAGAAAGAAGAACAACAGATCGGCACAAGTCTACTCACGCTAGATCTCTCGACCTAGCCGCAAGGACAAACGCCGCCCGCGTCTCCCTTCCTCAATCCAACTTGTCAAAGAGCGCCTCGGTCGCCCGAGGCTCATCAGAGGCAAACAGAAGACCGCCCGGCAATCCCGCCGGCCAGCCCGCCCGCTTGTCAGAAGATGGCTCAGCGCCCGGTCCACTTCCGCGGCCGGCGCCGATGAGCCGGGGTATAGAGCCGCCGATCCGGGCCGTCAACACCCTTTTTGCCGGCCGGCGCGGCGAACCACCCGGAAGCCTGGCGGTGGATGATCGCGGTCTTTCCCGCGCCGGGGCTGGCGCTCGGGAGCAGCACGCCTCAATCTCGACACGCTGGGTCGTGAGATGAGATTGCCGGGCGCGGATGTCGCCTCCGGTATGGTCGAGCCCGGCCTCAGCGCCGCGGATCCCGCGGGAACGCCCGTTCGCCATCGTCTTCTCAGGGCCTTCGAGTGAAGCGCGAGCGACTCAAGATCGGCGACGTGGCCGCCCTCCCCCCGGCACGCGGGGTGCACGAGCCTCTCGACCATCTCGGCGCGACCGCGACGCAGATCGACCGACGCGCCGTCAACCTCCGCTGGCTCTGCGCCAGCAGTCTAACCGGCCTGACCGGCGCCGGTCTGATCGCTGCGGCGCTCCACGTGTCCCTCCAGGGCGACGTCTCCTTCGCGGCCATTCCCGAGAAGGCGGCGATCATGCCCCGCCCCCAGCCGAGCGAGAGCGGCGCCAACATCGCCCGCAAGGGCGACCGGCTGGTGCGCAACCTCATGATCGCCTCGGCCAAGCAGAGCTTCAAGGCGCCGGTCACGGTCCGCCTCGGCGACCGCGAGATCATCAAGGCCAAGGCCTTCGTGCGGCTGACGACGCCCCTGTCGATGACGACGGGCGTCTACGCCGCCGAGCCGCCCCGCTTCGACCCCATGAAGTTCGTCTCCGACGAGCCGCTGGAGCGCGCGCCCGATGCGTCCGCCGACGCCCCCAGCGCCGAGGTCACCGTGGTCAAGCGCGAACTCGCCGACGCTGCCGTCGACGCCAACGCACCCGCCCTCAGCGACGACGACGTCACCGCGCAGGTCGAGGAGGAGCGCCGTATCGCCGCCGAGGCAGGGCGCCGCGCCGCCATCCCGATCGCCCCGCAGATCATGCTGTCGCGGACGCTCCAGCAGGGCGCGGCCGGCGACGGCGACGGTGCGGTGCCGAAGGACGCGAACCCGTTCAAGTCCATCGAGGTGCTGGTCGTCCCGGAGAACGTCACGAAGGTCGCCAAGGTCGAGCTGAAGGCCAACGAGGCGCCGCTCGTGGAGGAGCGCGATCTCGCGCTGAAGCGCGGCGAGACACTGGAGACCACGCTCAAGGCCACCGGCCTCGCGAGCGACGATGCCGTTCGCGGCATCGTCGCCGCGCTCGGGGGCAAGACCCGCACCGCTGCCCTCAACGAGGGGCAGCCGATGCGCGTCCAGGTCGCCCCCGGGCCCCGTCCCGGCGATCCCCGCCAGGTGACGCGCGTGGTGCTGTACGGCGAGAACGGCATCGAGGGCATCGCGGCCCTGAACGACCGCGGCGCCTTCGTGTCGGTGGCGCCCCCCGCCGAGGAGGCCCCCTCCCCCAAGGGACAGCCTCAGGCGGAGGCCGGCGAGGACGAGGACGAGGATTCCGGCTCCGGGCCGCGCCTGTACCAGAGCCTCTACGAGACGGCCGCGCGCCACGACCTGCCGCGGGCCACGGTCGAGGACATCGTCCGCGTCTTCAGCTACGACCTCGACTTCCAGCGCCGCATCGGCAGCGGTGACGGGCTCGACGTCTTCTACAGCACCGACGACGAGGCCAGCGCCGATCGTCCGGACCTGCTCTACGCGGCGCTGACGCTCGGCGGAGAGACCCGCAAGGTCTACCGCTTCCAGTCGCCGGACGACGGCACGATCGACTACCTCGACGAGCAGGGCCGGTCGCTGAAGAAGTTCCTGCTGCGCAAGCCCATCGCCGACGGGATCATGCGCTCCGGCTTCGGTTACCGCCGCCACCCGGTGCTGGGCTACGCCAAGCTGCACACGGGCGTCGACTGGTCGAACCCGATCGGCACCCCGATCATGGCGGCCGGCAACGGCGTGGTGATCCGCGCGGAGATGACCTCGGGCTACGGCAACCGGGTCGAGCTGCAGCACGTCAACGGCTACGTGACGACCTACAACCACATGTCGCGGTTCGGCCGCGGCATCCGCGAGGGCGTCAAGGTCCGGCAGGGCCAGATCGTCGGCTACGTCGGCTCGACCGGCCTGTCGACCGGCGCGCACCTCCACTACGAGGTGATCATCAACGGCCACTTCGTCGACCCGATGAAGATCCGCGTCCCCCGCGGCCGGGAGCTCGACGGGCGCCTGCTCGCCGATTTCAAGCGCCAGCGCGAGCAGATCGACGCCACCATGCAGAAGTCGAAGAGCGCCACCGCCCTCGCCCAGCGCGACGCGGCGGTTCGCTGAGGGAGCGCGCTGCCGCTCAGGCGAAGCCGAGCCGGGCGCGGACAGCCTCGGGCGTCTGGCCGGCCTGCCGGAGGTCGGCGAGGGATTGCGCGTCGCGCGACTTGGACAGCTTCTCGCCCCCGTCATCGAGCAGCAGCGGGTGGTGGCGGTAGCGCGGGACCGGAAGGCCGAGCAGGGTCTGCAGGAGCACGTGCAGGTCGGTGGCCGCCTCCAGGTCGCGGCCGCGCACCACGTGGGTGACACCCTCCACCGCGTCGTCGTGGACCACGGCGAGGTGGTAGCTCGTCGGCACGTCGCGCCGGGCGATCACCGCGTCCCCCCAGCGTGCCGGATCCGCCGCGACCCGGTGCGCGCCGGCCGCGTCGAAGGCGACGTAGCCGTGGGTCGGGCCGGCGCGGCGCAGGGCGGCCGCCATGTCGAGCCGCCAGGTATGCGGGTCGCCGCGGGCGATCCGGTCCGCGGCCGCCGCCGGGTCCAGCTGGCGGCAGGTGCCGGGATAGAGCGGCACGCCGTCCGGATCGCGGGGGCCGTCGCCGCCGGAGGCGACGCGCGCCCGGATCTGGCCGCGTGAGCAGAAGCACGGATAAGCGAGCCCGCACGCGATCAGCCCGTCGAGGGCGACGCGGTAGGCCGCCATGTGCCGGGACTGGTGCCGCACCGGTTCGGGATAGGTCAGCCCGAGCCAGGCGAGGTCGGTGACGATCCCGTCGACGAAGTCCGGCTTCGAGCGCGCGGGATCGATGTCCTCGATCCGCAGGCGGCAGACGCCCCCCATCCGGGCGGCGAGGTCCGCGTTGAGCAGCGCCGAGAAGGCATGGCCGAGGTGCAGCCGCCCGTTCGGGCTCGGCGCGAAGCGCAGCACCGGCGCCGCGGCAGTCACGGGCCGGACCGCCGGATCACCCCTCGCGGCGGTGCAGGCACTGCAGCGCGCCGGGCTGGCAGGCGATGCCGGGCAGCGAGCAGGCCGGCCCCTCGGCCAAGCGCTGGCAGACCTTGCAGCCGTCGGTCCACTCGACGCAGGCCGGGTCGTCGGCCGCAGAGATGACCGGTGCCCCGTGCCGCGCGGGCGCTAGGGCGCCGATGAGCACGGTGGCGATCACGAGGAAGGCGGCGCCCCAGGCGGCAAGCGCGCCGCTCGACGAGCGCGGTGCGGGCGACGGAGGGCTGGCTGTCGACATGGGCCTCCTGTTGGCGTGGGACCCGCCCGCCTGTCAACGCGCACCCTCAGGCGGCCCGCGCGGACTGGCGCTCCAGCAGCGGCGGCAGCAGCTTCAGATTGAGCGGTTTCGCCAGGAACCCGTCGAAGCCGGCCGCCCGGGCGGCGGCCTCGTCCTCCCGGCCGGCATTCGCGGTCAGCGCGACGAGGTGGAGCCGGTGCGCGCCGCCCGACTCGGCGGCGCGGATCCGCCGGGCGGTCTCGTGCCCGTCGAGGCGGGGCATCCGCACGTCGATCAGCGCGAGGTCGAAGGGGCCGTCCGTCTCCAGCCGCGTGAGGGCCTCGAGGCCGTCGACGGCGTGGACCACCGTGGCGCCGAGCCGCTCCAGGGCCCGGGTCGCCAGCAGGGCGTTGATCGGGTTGTCCTCGGCGAGCAGGATCCGAAGGCTGCTGCCGACGCGCGTCGGCGCCGCCGGCGGGGCCGACGTGACCTCGACTGGGCCCGTCGAGGCGAGCAGGCGATCGAACAGGGAGCGCGGGCGGACCGGCTTGATCAGGTAGCCGTCGAAGCCCGCCGCGCCGGGGGCGCCGAAGCCGCGCCGGTCGAACGGCGAGAGGAGCACGAGGCTCGTGCGGACCCCGCAGGCGCGCGCCGCGTCGGCGATCTGCCGCACCGCCGCGTCGCCCAGCGCCCGGTCGGCCAGCACGGCGTCGAACGCAGCCCCCGACAGGGCGTCGAGGCCCGACTCCAGGCTGTCGACGATCACGGTGGCGGCCCCGGCCCGCGACAGGCTGCGGGCGAGGTAGGGGGCCTGGAACGGCGAGTCGGCGACGATCAGGCAGCGCCGCGGGGAGAGCGTCGGCAGCGGCGCGCGCCCGCCGCCCCCGGCGTCCGCGACCTCGGCGAGCGGCAGCAGGACCCGGAAGGTCGAGCCCCGGCCGAGGCGCGAGTCCGCCTCGATCCGCCCGCCCATGCGGGTCACGAGCCGCCGCGTGATGGCGAGCCCGAGGCCGGTGCCCTCGTGGCTGCGGCTCGCGCTGCCGTCGCCCTGCTCGAACTCCTCGAACAGGATCGGCAGCCGCTCCTCCGGGATGCCCGGGCCGGTATCCGCCACGGCGAGCACGACCTCGCCGCCGGCCCCGGCCCGCGCGAAGCTCAGGCTGACGCCGACGCCGCCGCGCTCGGTGAACTTGATGGCGTTGCCGGCGAGGTTGATCAGGATCTGCCGCACCCGGTCGGCGTCGCCCAGGATCGCGGCCGGGAAGTCCTCGGCGACGTCGAGGGCGATCTCGATGCCCTTGTCCTGAGCGCGGGGCGCCAGCAGCTCGACCACCCCCTCGGAGAGCGCCGGCAGGTCGAAGGGCTCGTCCGCGAGGTCGAGGCGCCCCGCCTCGATCCGCGAGAAGTCGAGGACCCCGTCGATCAGGCCGAGCAGCGCCTGGCCGCTGGTGCGCACCGCCTCCACGTAGGTGCGCTGCTCGGGGTTCAGCTCGGTCCCGAGCACGAGGTCGGCCATGCCCAGGATGCCGTTGAGCGGCGTCCGCATCTCGTGGCTCACCGTCGCCAGGAAGCGGGATTTGGCGACGCTCGCCGCCTCCGCGCGCTCCAGGGCCGCGTCGCGGCTGCGGATCGCCTCGACCCGCGCGGTCACGTCCCGGCCCGCGCGCAGCCAGTGGGTCGCGTCGCCGTGCGCCACCGGCATCTCCACGAAGGCGAACCAGCGCGCTCGCCCGTCCGCCGTCCGGACCTGCGCCTCCAGGCGGCGGACCCCGTCCGGCCCGATCTCCACGGCGTTCCGGTCGAGGATCTCGAGATCGTCCTGGGAGCCGATCAGCGCGATCGGCTCGCGGCCGAGCAGGCGGGCGAAATCCTCGTTGGCGTAGGTGATGCGCCCGCGGGCATCCCGCTGGACGATGATCTCGGTCGTGGCGGCCACCAGGGCGCGGTAGCGGTCCTCGCTCTCGCTGATCCGCCAGATGCGGTCCTGCAGCCGCTCGGCCTCGCGCTCGGCGCGCCGCGTTCCGAGCAGGCGCCAGAGGCCGAAGGCCAGTGCGGCCGCGGTCAGGAGCGCCAGGACAGGCGCCATCGTGTCGATCATTCCGGCCTCCCCGGCGTCGGGCCGGTTCGCCGCAGGATCGCAGCCGAACCTGAAGGCGGCGTTGGGAAAGGCCCTTAACCGCCGGTTGCGGACTCCGCGGAGTCCGCGGCGGAGTCCGCGACGCGGCACGGGCTTAACGGAACCGTGAGATGATCGGAAAAGCGGCTCGCGAGTTGCCTGCCAGGACGCAGGTCCGGACGGAGACGGTACATGCCCGGTGAGCACTACGACGTCATCATTGTCGGGTCCGGTCCCGGCGGCGGCACGATGGCGTGGCGCCTCGCCCAGACCGGCAAGCGCATCCTGCTGATCGAGCGCGGCGACTACCTGCTGCGCGAGCCGCGGAACTGGGACAGTCAGGCGGTGATCGTCGACGGCTACTACCAGGCCAAGGAGACGTGGTACTCGTCCGACGGCAAGAGCTTCCACCCCGGCCTGCACTACTACGTCGGCGGGAACTCGAAATTCTACGGCTCGATCCTCTTCCGCCTCCGCGAGAAGGACTTCGCCGAGATCCGCCACCAGGACGGCGTCGCGCCGGCCTGGCCGGTCGGGTACGACGTCTTCGAGCCGTACTACCAGGCGGCCGAGGAGCTGTTCCACGTCCACGGCCTGCGCGGCGAGGACCCGACCGAGCCCTGGTCGACCAAGCCCTACGCCCATCCGCCGGTGGCGCACGAGCCGCGGATCCAGGAGCTGTTCGACAACCTGAAGCGGGCCGGCCACCACCCGTTCCACCTGCCGGTGGGCGTGCGGCTGGTGGAGAAGGACGGCCGCGCGGTGCCGACCTCGCCCTGCATCAAGTGCGAGTCGTTCGACGGCTTCCCCTGCCCCACCAACGGCAAGTCGGACGCGCAGACCATGGTGGTCGACCCCGCCCTGCGCGACTGCCCGAACCTGACGCTGCTCACCCGCACCTACATCGAGCGCCTCGTCACCGACGCCTCCGGCCGCACCGTCACGGGCGTCGTCGGGAACCGGGACGGCGCGCCGTTCGAGGCCTCGGCCGACCTCGTGGTGGTGGCCTGCGGCGCCCTCTCGTCGGCGCTGCTGCTGCTGCGCTCGGCCAGCGACCGCCACCCGAACGGCCTCGCCAACGGGTCGGATCAGGTCGGGCGCAACTACATGCGCCACAACAACTCGACGGTGCTGGCGATCTCGAAGGTCCCGAACCCGACCCGGTTCCAGAAGACGCTCGGCCTCAACGACTTCTACTTCGGCGATCCGGACCCGAAGGACGGCTGGGACTTCCCCCTCGGCCACATCCAGATGGTCGGCAAGTCGGACGGCGCCCAGATCCACGGCGAGGGCCTGCCGGGCTTCCTGCAATGGTTCCCCGACAAGCCGTTCGACTGGATCGCCAAGCACTCCGTCGACTTCTGGCTGACCTCCGAGGACGTGCCGCTGCCGCAGAACCGGATCTTCTACAAGGGCGGCAAGGTCCATCTCGACCTCACCGAGACGAACGTCGAGGCGCACAAGCGGCTCCGGCAGAAGCTGCGCGAGATCTGCAGCTTCACCGACATCCACCCGCACCTGTTCGACCGCTCGCTCTACCTGGGCAAGAACGTCCCGATCGGCGGGACGGCCCACCAGGCGGGGACCCTGCGGTTCGGCGCGGATCCGAGGACGTCGGTGCTCGACCCGAACTGCAAGGCGCACGAGCTGGACAACCTCTACGTGACCGACGCCAGCTTCTTCCCGTCGATCGGCGCCGTGAACCCGACGTTGACCATCATCGCCAACGCCCTGCGGGTCGCCGACCATCTCGTCGCCCGGATGGGCGCCCGGGACGCGATCGCGCCGCCCCGGCTCTTCGACCACACCGAGCCGCGCGAGCCGCTGCCGGCCTGAGGACCGGCGGGGCGCGAACCATCGCTCTCCCCTGCTCGTCCCGAGGTGCCGGCACCGGACGCGCGTGATCGTCCCCGCGCGCCGACTGGCGCCGGGGGCATGGCCCGGGAGGCGAGCACGAGGGACGCGGGACGCCGCGGGAACCCAGGTGTCGGCCAAATACGCGCGGGATCCGATCCCCGCGGCGCCCCGCGGCATCGACCAGGCATGGTCCCCGGCCGGTGCCGTCTGTCTCGTCGCGACGTCTCCGACGTCGCGGTCCTGCGACTCCCCGTTAGCGGTCTCGGGCGAGGTGCGCGCACGCCGTGCCCGCAACCCCCGGAACCCGCATCGGCGCCGTGGCCTTCCAGCCGTCCCCCGCCTCGTAGTGGGCGGGTCCGCAGGTCGCTCAGGGTCGGCCCAGAGGCGGGTCGGCGCGGGGGCATTTCCTCACCCCGCCGGGCACAGTGCCGCCCGGTCTCACGCCCGCGTCCGAGGCACGCCCCGCACCGGTCCGTCGCCCGGGGCGATGGCGGCTGAGAGCCACCGACGCGGGCGCCGCCCCGTCCCCGGACCCGCACGGTCAGCCACCGGGCGGGCCCCCGAAGGACGGCCCGGGATCGCTCCCGGGCCGCCGCGGACAGGTGCGGTCAGGAAGCACAAAATAGGAACATTGTCAAGGCAAACTGAGCTGCGCGCCGCTCTCGACGACGCTTCTCCGTCATCGCGAGCGCAGCGAAGCGAGCCAGGGCGGCGCAACATCGGCAGGCGTCGCGCTGCTGGCTCGCTTCGCTCCGCTCGCAAGGACGTCGGTGCCGAGAAACCATCGGCCGCGGGCACCGTCACATGGGCCGAGCCCTGCCGTCACTCCGGGACGCCGCGGCGCGACTTCGGGATGACGGGCAAGCCGTCGCATCTGCTATGTCGGCACTCCGACCCTCCACCGAACGCGACGCCCGTGGCCATCGACCATATCGATCTCAGCCGGATCGACCTGAACCTGCTGGTCGCCCTCGACGCGCTGCTCGACGAGCGCAGCGTCACGCGGGCCGCCGCGCGGGTCGGGATCGGCCAGTCGGCGATGAGCTCGAGCCTCGCCCGCCTGCGCCGCCTGTTCGACGACGAGCTCCTGACCCGGGCGCCGGACGGGATGCGACCGACGCCCCGCGCCCTGAAGATCGCCGAGCCGCTGCGCGCCACCCTCCGGCAGGTGCAGGCGCTGGTGCACCGGGAGGAGCGGTTCGACCCGGCCACCGTCGAACGCGTCTTCACGGTGAGCCTGCCGGACAGCGTCGAGGCGCTGCTCGGGCCGCGGCTGATCGCGCAGCTCCGGCGGGAGGCGCCCGGCATCCGGCTGCTGCTGCGCTCGGTCGACCGGACCCGGATCCTCGACGAGCTCGACGCCGACCGGGTCGACCTCGCCATCGGCCTGTTCTCGGAGGGGCAGCTCCACCACAAGCAGCGCCTTCTCTACCGGGACAGCTACGTGGTGCTGTTCAACGCCGCCCTGATCGGCCTGGAGCCGCCGATCGGGCTCGACGATTACCTGCGCTTCCCCCACGTGCTGACGTCCCTGCGCGAGACCGCCCACGGGGTCGTCGACGACGCCCTCGCGCTGATCGGGCGCTCGCGCACCCTGGCGGTGACGACCCCGCGCTTCCTCGTGGTCCCGTTCATGGTCCGCGCGGCGCCGGTGATCGCCACGATGCACGCCCGGCTCGCGACCTCCTTCGCCAGCGCCCTGGCGCTGAGCGTCAGCCCCGTGCCGGTGCCCCTCGACGACGTGCCCGTGTCGATGCTGTGGCACGCCTCCTACGACCACGACCCGGCCCACCGCTGGCTGCGGGACCTCCTGGTCCGGCTGGCCCACGAGCCGCCGGCGCCGGGCATCATCTGATACGCTTTCCGCTTGAACGCGACGGTCGACGCATTCCGTGCCGTCTTCACGAGCGGAGCGAAGTGACCCAGGACAGCGCGAGGCTGGCCGGCGTCGCGCGATCTGGATCGCTTCGCTCCGCTCGCGAGGACGGACGTGCGGACGGCATCGACCGGCCGCGAGCAGACCGCACCGTCACAGGCACGGATCCGCTGCGGCCTCCAGGCGGCCGCTCGCGATCGCCGCGCGGAACAGGGCGAAGTCGGCCGCATTGCGCTCCGCGTAGGCCGCGGCCCAGTCGGCGATCGCCCCGCTCAGGTCGTGGTGCTTGCCGCTGCCGCAATAGCCGGCGATCGCCGCCGCGTCCCCGGTCCGCGCGTGGGCGCGCGCCAGCAGCGTCCCGTAGGCGTACGAGAAGGTCAGGAGCGGCGCGCCGGACATCCGCGCCAGCGGGATCGCGCCCTTCAGGTTCTTCATCTGGCGCACGTAGAACGGGCGGCCCGCGATGCTGGTCCAGCCGAGCAGCGGGTCGCCCACCGCCTGGAGCAGGCGCTGGCCGTAGATCACCCGCTCGCCCTCGTGCCCGGAGAACGGCGCCGGCACGCCCGGCAGGTACGGCGCGTGCGCCGGTCGGACCGCCTCCTTGACCTGCAGGAAGAGCGCGTCGGCGTCGGAATTGCCGAACAGCAGGGCGAGGTAGGCCCGGGTCCCGACGCTGCCGACGCCGACGACGCGGTGGGCGACGTCGACCACGTGGTAGCGGTCGAGCATGAAGCGCCGCTCCCGCGGCAGGGTCTCGGCGTAGCGCTCCAGTCCGGTGACGACGCCCTCGCGGGTCGCCGCGTCCACGGGTGTCAGGATCGGCGCGTCGGTCTGCAATTGCCAGGTGCCGTCGGTGCGCCGCTCGGCCACCTGGGCGAGCAGGCTGCGGTTGTTGCGACGCCGCGCCTTGTCGACCGCCCGGCGGACCACCGCCCGGGCCTCCGCGTTCATTTGGAGCCCGGCGATGTGCGGACCGTCGGCGCGGGTCGTCTGGTACCAGACGTCGAGGGAGCCCTGCGGCGCGAGGCGCCGCATCGTGTGCTGGTAGCCGGAGACCGCCTCCATGACGGCCGCCCGCCGCTCGCCCGCCGGCAGGCCCGCGTCGTCGGTGGCGACCGCCAGCCCGGCCGCGAGGCGCTTGAGGTCCCACTCCCACGGGCCGATCGTGACCTCGTCGAAATCGTTGAGGTCGAGGACGATGTCGCGCTGCGGCGTGCCGAACAGGCCGAAATTGTCGGTGTGCGCGTCGCCGTTCATCACGACGTCGATGCCGCTGCGCGGCCCGCGCGACAGGTCCCAGGCCATGACGTGCGCGGCCCCGCGCAGGAACGCGAAGGGCGAGCTCGCCATCCGGGCGACCCGTAGCGGGATCAGGTGCGGCTGGCGGCCCGCGTGGGCGGCCTCGATCAGGGCGACCGGGTCGGGCCGGTCGGGATCGGAAGCCAGGGCGGCCTGGCCCGCGTGGGGCACCTCGGCGCGCAGCCGCTTGCCGGCCTTGCGCCGCTTGTCCCAGGCCTCGACGCCCGCGCGGAGGTCGATCCGCGGGAAATCGGCGACCGGTGCCAGCACCGAGTCCACGGCCGGGGCATCCGCCTCCCGGTCCTCCGGCGGCACGGTCTTGTCGCTCTCGATGCGATCCATCGCTGTCCCATCGCGGCAGCCGGGTCGGCCCCGCCGGTGCGCTCGACCGGCCCGAAGCCGGGGCGGCGGACCGCACGTTAGCATCCGGCCGGCTCTGTGACGTCACGGGCCCGGACGGCCCTTGACCACCCTACAGGGGGGCCCTCTAACGAACCGAGTATTCGGGGGGTGTTCCTCCGTCTCGTGTCGTTCACGGCCTCGCGATCACAGTGCCGGAATCGGCCCGGACGGCCGGGGAACACCGTTACATCAGCGAGACGTCGCATGCCCAAAGGTTCAGATCTCCTCGTCGCGGCCCTCGAGAACGAGGGCGTCGACCGCATCTTCGGGATTCCCGGGGAGGAGAACCTCGACGTCGTCGAATCTCTGCGCAACTCCAAGATCGAGCTGGTCCTGACCCGCCACGAGCAGGCGGCGAGCTTCATGGCCGCCACCCACGGCCGGCTCACCGGCCGCCCCGGCGTCTGCCTCTCGACGCTCGGCCCGGGCGCCCTGAACTTCTCCACCGGCGCGGCCTACGCCCATCTCGGCGCCATGCCGATGATCATCATCACCGGCCAGAAGGGCATCCTGTCCTCGCGCCAGGCCAAGTTCCAGATCGTCGACGTGATCTCGTCGATGAAGCCGATCACCAAGATGGCCCGGCAGATCGTCTCGGCCTCCTCGATCCCCACCATCGTGCGCGACGCCTTCCGGGTCGCCACCGAGGAGCGGCCCGGCCCGGTGCTGCTGGAGCTGCCCGAGGACATCGCCTCCGAGGAGGCCGAGGCGGACCTCGTCCCCTCGCACCCGATCGACATCCCGGTCGCCCACCCGACCGCGATCGCGCGCGCCGCGGACATGATCCTGAAGGCCAAGCGCCCGCTGATCATGCTGGGCGCCGCCGCGAGCCGCCCCCGCGCCACCGGCGAGCTCGGCGGCTTCGTGCAGCGCACCGGCATCCCGTTCTTCACCACCCAGATGGGCAAGGGCACCGTCGCGGGCGGGACCGACCTCTACATGGGCACCGCGGCCCTCTCCGAGCGCGACTACGTCCACGAGGCGATCGACAAGGCCGACCTGATCATCGCCATCGGCCACGATACGATCGAGAAGCCGCCGTTCTTCATGGGCCAGGCCGACCAGAAGGTCGTCCACATCGGCTACATGCCGGCCAACGTCGAGCAGGTGTACTATCCGGATGCCGAGGTGGTGGGCGACCTTGGCCCGACGCTGAAGCTCCTGGCCGACAAGCTCGACGGCAAGCTCCCGAACGCGGGCGCGCTGCTGCACCTGCGCGAGCACATCCTCGGCCACATCGCCGACCGGGCCGGCGAGGACCGCTTCCCGGTGACGCCGCAGCGCCTCGTGCGTGACGTGCGCCGGGTGATCCCGGAGGACGGGATCGTGTGCCTCGACAACGGCATGTACAAGATCTGGTTCGCCCGGAACTACCGAACCTACGTCGCCAACACGCTGCTCCTCGACAACGCGCTGGCCACGATGGGCGCGGGCCTGCCCTCGGCCATGATGGCGGCGATGCTCTACCCGAAGCGGCGCGTGATGGCCGTCTGCGGCGACGGCGGGTTCATGATGAACAGCCAGGAGATGGAGACCGCCGTCCGGCTGAAGCTCAACCTCGTGGTGCTGGTGCTCGACGACTCGGCCTACGGGATGATCCGCTGGAAGCAGGCGGTCGACAAGTTCGCCGATTACGGCATGACCTTCAGCAACCCGGACTTCGTCCTCTACGCCAAGTCGTACGGGGCGACCGGCCACCGGGTCGAGTCGGTCAACGACCTCGTGCCGACGCTGGACCGGGCCTTCGCGGCGGGCGGGGTGCACCTCGTGGCGGTGCCGATCGACTACTCGGAGAACACCCGCGTGCTGGTCGACGAGCTGCGCGCCAAGGTGAAGGATTTCGAGCCGGCCGAGTGAGGCCGGTTTCGCAGATGGTCGGCACGCAAGACAGGGCAGCGCGATGAACCCGTTCACCTTCCAGACCACGCCGAACGTGCTGTTCGAGGCCGGCGCCGCGAAGAAGCTGCCGGAGATCGTCGGCAGCTTCGGGGCCAAGCGCGTCCTCCTCGTCACCGACAAGGGCGTGCGCGGCGCCGGCCTCACCCAGGCCGCCGAGGCGGCCCTGGCCGCCGCGGGCGTCACCCTCGACGTCTACGAGGACGTGGTCGCCGACCCGCCCTCGACGGTGATCGAGGCGGCGGCCAAGCGCGCCCGCGAGCTCGGGACCGACCTCGTCCTGTCGATCGGTGGCGGCTCGGCGCTCGATACCGCCAAGCTCGTGGCCTACCTCGCCAAGTCCGACGAGCCGCTCGACGCGATCTACGGCGTCGGCCTCGCCAAGGGCGACCGCCTGCCGCTGATCCTGGTGCCGACCACGGCCGGCACCGGCTCGGAGGTGACGCCGATCTCGATCGTCACGACGCCGACCACCGAGAAGAAGGGCGTCGTCGCGCCGAAGCTCCTGCCCGACTGGGCGGTGCTCGACCCGGAGCTGACGCTCGGCCTGCCGTCGCACGTCACCGCGGCGACCGGCATCGACGCCATGGTCCACGCCATCGAGGCCTTCACCAGCAAGAACAAGAAGAACCCGATCTCCGACCAGCTCGCCAAGCAGGCCCTGGCGCTGCTCTCGGCCAACATCCGGACTGCCTGCACGGACGGGAAGAACCTCGAGGCGCGCTCCGGCATGCTGCTCGGCTCGATGCTGGCCGGCATGGCCTTCGCCAACGCGCCGGTGGCGGCGGTGCACGCCCTCGCCTACCCGGTCGGCGCGATCTTCCACGTGCCGCACGGGCTCTCGAACGCCCTGGTGCTGATGGGGGTGATGCGCTTCAACCTCTCGCACGCTGAAGGACTCTACGCTGAGCTCGCGCCGATCCTCGACCCCGCGGCCGCGGACCTGCCGCGGCCCGAGGCCGCCAAGCGCTTCGTGGAGAGTCTCGACGCGATCTGCCGCGACTGCAAGGTTCCGGCCTCGCTCGCCGAGGTCGGCGTCGCCCGGCAGGACCTAGAGCGCATGGCCACCGACGCGATGAAGCAGACGCGGCTCCTCGTGAACAACCCGCGCGAGGTCACCTACGACGACGCCTTCGCGATCTACGCCGAGGCGCTGGGAGAGGCGCGCCCGGCGGCGTGAGCATGACGACGGCGGTGATGCCGGGGCTGTCGCCCGATCAGTCCAGCCCACACCGTCATCGCGAGCGCAGCGAAGCGACCCAGGGTGGCGCGCCGTCGTTGAGCATGGCGCTGCTGGATTGCTTCGCTCCGCTCGCGGGGACGGGGGCGACGGTTTCAGCCTCGGGGCTGTGAGGAGAGACGCCAGCATGGACCAGTTCGACGCGTTCCGGGCGATGAGCGAGTTCTGGACGCGGGCCGGCGCGGGCTTCTTCACCCCGGGCGCCGGGCAGTCCGCGACCGGGTTCGGCTGGCCGGCCTTCCCGGGCGGCGACCTCGCGGATCTCGCCGCGGCGCAGGCCAAGCTGACCGAGGCCTGGACCGCCGCCAGCGCCCTCTCGCAGACGCTGACGCGCTCGCTCCAGGGCGGCCCCGGCGCACCGGACCCGACGGCCGGAGCGGTGCTCGCCCGGATCTTCGATCCGCAGGCCTGGCTCGGCGGCTCGGCCGAGTTCGACGCCGCCCTGACCCGCATGGCCGAGGGCCCGCAGCTCGCCGACCTGTGGCAGACCGAGCGGCGCTACGCGGCGCTGTTCACCGCCTGGGCGAGCCTGCGGCGGGCGCAGAGCGAGCATCAGGCCGTGATGCTGCAGGCCTGGACGCGGGCGGCCGGGACCTTCGCGAAGGAGGCCAATGCCCGCGCCGAAAACGGCGAGAGCTTCGCCTCCGCCCGCGAGATGATGAGCCGGTGGATCGAGACCGCCAACGCGGTCCTCCTGGAGGTCCAGCGCTCCGACGCGTTCCTGGCCTCGCAGCGGGCGGTCCTGCGGGCCTCCACGGACCTCCGGCTCGCCCAGCAGGACGTCGCGGCCTTCCTGTCCGAGTTCTACGGCCAGCCGACCCGGGCCGAGCTCGACGACGTCCACAAGAGCCTGACCGAGCTGCGCCGGGAAGTCCGGGCGCTCCGCCGCGAGCGTCGGCAGGCCGGCAAGACCGCGAGAGCCGGCGGTTCACGGGTCGGGGAGGACGCCCATGGCTGATCAGGAGAAGCCGAAGGGGCCCGCCGCCCCGCTGAATCTCACCCCGGCCGCGTTGCTGGCCGAGGTCGGCACCCTCGGCCGCCGCATCAGCGAGGGCGCCAGGCTGTTCGCCGATGTCAGCGACGCCGATGTCGAGATCGCCACCACGCCGAAGGACCTGGTCTGGAGCCAGGACAAGGTCAGCCTCTACCGCTACCGGCCGCTCGCCGAGAGCGCGGGCCTGCCGCCGGTGCTCATCGTCTACGGCCTGATCGGCCGCTACACGATGGCCGACCTGCAGGAGGACCGCTCGCTCGTCCGCAATCTCCTGAATCTCGGCCTCGACCTCTACGTGGTCGACTGGGGCAATCCGGGCCGGGCCGACCGCTACGTCACCATCGACGATTACGTGGACGGCTACCTCGCCGAGTGCGTCGCCTTCATCCAGGAGGCGGCCGGGCGCGAGCGAGTGAGCCTGCTCGGCATCTGCGAGGGCGGCGTCTTCACCACCTGCTACGCGGCGCTCTACCCCGAGACCGTCAACGCGATGGTGCTGACGATCACGCCGATCGACTTCCACGCCGACACGCGGGAGAACCGGGCCGGCCACGGCTTCATCAACGTCTGGACCCGCTCGCTCACGCCCGAGGATGTCGACCGGCTGATCGAGGCGCAGGGGTCGCTGCCCGGCGCCTTCATGGGCTCGGTGTTCTCGATGATGACGCCGATGCGCACCATGACGAAGTACAACCTCGACCTGCTCGACGCCCTCGACGACAAGAAAAAGTTCCTGAACTTCCTCCGGATGGAGAAGTGGATCGCCGACCGTCCGGACCATCCCGGCGAGGCCGCCAAGCAGTGGCTGAAGGACCTCTACCAGGACAACAAGCTGGTCGAGAGCGCCTTCGAGCTCGGCGGCCGGCGGGTGGACCTGAAGGCCATCACCTGCCCGGTGCTGAACGTCTTCGCCCAGGACGACCACATCATCCCGCCGGCCACCTCGCAGGCGCTGAAGGATAAGATCGGCACCACCGACTACACCGAGATGGGTCTGCCCGGCGGCCATGTCGGCGTCTTCGTCGGCGGCAAGGCACAGAAGCTGCTGGGCTCCGGCATCGCCGACTGGCTCGGCAAGCGGGGATAACGTGCAGGCTCGGGGGAGTGCCGCATGGGCAGCCTGAAGAACAAGATCGTCAGCGCCGACGAGGCCGCCGCCATCCTGCAGGACGGCGACATGGTGGCGGTCTCGGGCTTCGTCGGGATCGGCACGCCCGACGAGCTGATCCTGGCGCTCGCCCGCCGCTTCGAATCCGGCAACGGCCCGCACGGGATCGGCCTGATGTTCGCCGCCGCCCCCGGCGACGGCAAGGAGCGCGGCCTCAACAAGCTCGCGATCCCGGGCCTCGTCCGCCGCGTCGTCGGCGGCCACTGGGCGCTCGTGCCGAAGCTCGGCGCCATGGCGGTGGCGGGCGAGATCGAGGCCTACAACCTGCCGCTCGGCGTGGTCTCGCACCTCTACCGCGAGATCGCCGCCCACACGCCGGGCCACATCACCAAAGTGGGGTTACGCACCTTCGTCGACCCCCGTCTGGAGGGCGGCAAGCTCAACGCCGTGACGCAGGAAGACCTCGTCAGCGTGGTCGAGCTCGGCGGCGAGGCCTGGCTCCACTACAAGGCCTTCCCGGTCAACGTCGCGCTGATCCGCGGCACCACGGCCGACCCCGCCGGCAACATTACCATGGAGCGCGAGGCGCTCACCCTCGACAACCTCGCCGCCGCCATGGCGGCGAAGAACTCGGGTGGCTTCGTCATCGCCCAGGTCGAGCGGCTCGCCGAGGCCGGCTCTCTCAACCCGCGCGAGGTGCAGGTGCCCGGCGTGCTGGTCGATTGCGTGGTGCTCAGCACGCCCGAGAACCACCGCCAGACCTACGGCACGCCCTACAACCACGCCTTCACGGGCCGCCAGCGCGTGCCGCTCGACCGGATCGCCCCGATGCCGCTCGACACCCGCAAGGTCATCGCCCGGCGCTGCGCCTTCGAGCTCCCGCCGGGCGGCGTGGTCAATCTCGGTATCGGCATGCCCGAGGGCGTCGCGGCGGTCGCCGCCGAGGAGCGGGTGCTGAAATACCTGACGCTGACCGCCGAGCCCGGCGTGATCGGCGGCCTGCCGCAGGGTGGGCTGGATTTCGGCGCCGCCCTCAACCCGGCCGCGGTGCTGCACCAGAACCAGCAGTTCGACTTCTACGACGGCGGCGGCCTCGATCTCGCCTGCCTGGGCCTCGCCCAGTGCGACGCCGAGGGCAACGTCAACGTCAGCCGGTTCGGCAAGAAGCTCGCGGGCGCGGGCGGGTTCATCAACATCTCGCAGAACGCCAAGAGCCTCGTCTTCGCCGGCACGTTCACGGCCGACGGCCTCAAGGTGGCGGTGGAGGACGGCGGTATCCGGATCCTCAGCGAGGGCCGCTCGCGGAAATTCATCGCCGCGGTCGAGCAGGTGACCTTCTCGGGGGCCTACGCGGCCGAGCGCGGCCAGCCGGTGCTCTACGTGACCGAGCGCTGCGTGTTCCGCCGGACGCGGGCCGGCATGGAGCTGGTCGAGGTCGCGCCGGGCATCGACATCGCGCGCGACATCCTCGGCCAGATGGGCTTCACCCCAATCGTGCAGGATCCGCAGCCGATGGATCCGCGCCTGTTCCGCGAGTCCGTGATGGCGCTGGAGCCCTGGCTGCTGGGCCTCTCGCTGTCGGAGCGGATCAGCTACGACCCGGAGCGCAACATCCTGTTCTCGAACCTCGAGGGCTTCCAGGTCCGGACCATCGACGACGTCGAGCTGGTGCGCCGCGAATACGAGCGCGCCTGCCAGGAGATCGGCAGGAAGGTCCACCTGATCGCCAATTACGACGGGTTCGAGATCGACCCGACGGTGAGCGACGCCTACTTCTCGGCGATCGCCTATCTCGAAAACCGCTATTACGAGACCGCGTCCCGGTATACCACGAGCGCGTTCTTGCGATTGAAACTCGGCGCCTCGTTGGCGAGCCGCGACCTGGCTCCCCATGTCTTCGAGACAAAAGCCGAGGCGCAGGCGAGGAATACGGCCCAGAGCGTGCCTCTCAAGCCGCGGTCCGGCATGTCCCAGCCCGACATGCCGCGGCCGCCGAAGGAACCGTTGGATGCCTGAGTTCGAGACCCCCTCCCTGAAGGACCGCGCCCTGCTGGTCGATGCCTGCCTGATCGGCGGCGCATGGTCGAAGGCCGGTTCCGGCAGCATCGACGTCACCAACCCGGCGACCGGCGCGCTGATCGCCAAGGTGCCGAATGCCGGCGCCGACGAGACCCGGCAGGCGATCAAGGCGGCGCACGAGGCCTACCCGGCGTGGCGCGCCAAGACCGCCAACGAGCGCGCCGTGCTGCTGCGCAAGCTCGCGGCGCTCGTGACCGAGCATCAGGAGGATCTGGCGCAGATCCTCACCGCCGAGCAGGGCAAGTCGCTGACCGAGTCCCGCGGCGAGGTCGCCATGTCGGCCGCCTACGTGCTGTGGTTCGCGGAAGAGGCGCGCCGCGTCTACGGCGACGTGGTCCCCTCCCCCTGGGGCGACCGCAAGATTCTCGTCACCAAGGAGCCGGTCGGCGTCGTGGCGGCGATCACGCCGTGGAACTTCCCGTCCTCGATGATCGCCCGCAAGATCGCCCCGGCTCTGGCCGCCGGCTGCCCGATCGTGATCAAGCCCGCCTCGCAGACCCCGCTCTCCGGCCTCGCCTGGGGCGTCCTGTGCGAGCGCGCCGGCTTCCCGGCCGGCACGGTCTCGATCCTCACCGGCTCGGCCCGCGCCATCGGCGCCGAGATGACCGGCAACCCGCTCGTCAAGAAGATCACGTTCACCGGCTCCACCGAGGTCGGCAAGGTGCTGCTGGAGCAGGCCGCCCACACGGTGAAGAAGGTCTCGATGGAGCTCGGCGGCAACGCGCCCTTCATCGTGTTCGACGACGCCGACCTCGACAAGGCGGTGGCCGGCGCGATGCTCGCCAAGTACCGCAATTCCGGCCAGACCTGCATCTGCACCAACCGGTTCCTGGTGCAGGACGGGATCTACGACGCCTTCGCGGAGAAGATGGCCGAGGCGGCCAACCGCCTGAAGGTCGGCAACGGCGTCGAGGACGGCGTCGCCCAGGGGCCGCTGATCGACATGGCGGCCGTGGAGAAGACCGAGGCCCATATCCGCGACGCCGTGGAGAAGGGCGGCCGGGTGGTGGCGGGCGGCCACCGCCACGCGCTGGGCGGCCAGTTCTTCGAGCCGACGGTGATCACCGGCGCCACCCCCGCCATGGCGGTGGCCCGGGAAGAGACCTTCGGGCCGCTGGCGCCGCTGTTCCGCTTCCGCGACGAGGCGGAGGCGATCCGCATGGCCAACGACACCGAGTACGGGCTCGCCTGCTACTTCTACACCCGCGACCTCGGCCGGACCTTCCGAGTCGCGGAGGCGCTGGAATACGGCATGGTCGGGATCAACGAGGGGATCATCACCACCGAGGTGGCGCCCTTCGGCGGCGTGAAGGAATCCGGCCTCGGCCGAGAGGGCTCGTACCAGGGCATCGAGGATTACCTGAACACCAAGTACCTGTGCGTGGGCGGGCTCGGCGCGTAGGGCCGGGGCACACGCCGGTCCGGATCGGGACCTGACGGGTTCTCCCTCCCCCCGCGCAGGTGGGAGGGAGAACCGGCGGGGCCTACTTCCCGCTGGGCGCAGCGCCGCTGCCGGTGGCGCCGTTGCCCGAGCTGCTGCCGGCGGGGGCGCCGGGCGTGCTGACCCGCGGGCCGCCGCTGGTGCCGGGCGCCATGCCGGCGCCGGTAGACCCGGTGCTCTCCATCGAGCCGGTCCCGGTCCCGGTGCCGCCGACCGCGCCGGACTTGTTGACGTTGCCCTGGTTGGCGCCGCCGGTCTGCGGCGCCTGGGCCAGCGCCGCCCCGGACGTGGCGAGTACGAATGACGTGGCGAGGGCGAGGATCGTCTTCGACATGGGGCCTCCTGACAGGTCGTTGGGCTGTGGTGTGAGGCCAACCCGGGCGCGCCCGGATGGTTCGGTCGCGCCTTCAGCGGGCGAGCGCCTCGCGCCACGCCGTCCAGGGCCAGCGCAGGGGTTCCCCGCCGGCCGCCGGCGCGATCGAGACCGTCGCGGTCCGGCCGCTCACCAGCCGCGGATCCGCCGTGCCGCCGTCGAGGCTGATCCGCACCGGGATGCGCTGGGCGAGGCGCACCCACGAGAAGGTCGGGTTCACGTTCGCGAGCAGGTTGGAGGCGTCGCTGCGGCCGGTCTCGCCGATGCCGCCGGCGATGCTGGCGACGTGGCCGCGGAGCGCCCCGTCCTCGCCCATGAGCTCGACGGTCACGGGCGCGCCGACGCGGATCCGCGGCAGCTTCGTCTCCTCGAAGTAGCCCTCGACCCGGACGGTGTCGCTGTCGATCAGCGCCATCACGCCACGTCCGGTGGTGACGTAGGCGCCCGGCCGCAGCTCCATGTTGGTGATCCGGCCGTTGACCGGGGCGCGCACCGCCGAGCGTTCCAGGTTGAGCTTGGCGAGGTCGCGATCCGCCAAGCCCTGCTCGTAGGCGGCCCGCGCCGACAGGTCGGCCGCCTTGGCGGCCTCGACCCGCTGCTGCGACACCGCCGCGTCGGAGAGCCTGCTGTAGCGGGCGTAGTCGGCCGCCTCCTGCTCGGCGGTCGCCTTGCGGCCCTCCACCATCGCCTCCGCCTGCCGCAGCCCCAGGCGGAACCGGTCCGGATCGATCCGGAACAGGACGTCGCCCTTCCGCACGACCTGATTGTCCTCCACCAGCACCTCGGTGACGAGGCCGGAGACGTCGGGGGCCACCGCCACCACGTCGGCGCGCACGCGCCCGTCCCGGGTCCAGGGGGCGTCCATGTAGTAGTCCCACAGGCCGAGGCCGACGATCAGCGCCGCGGCGACCATGCCGAGGGTGACTAGGAGGCGGCCGAGGGCGGAGAACAGGGCGGTCATGGCAGGGTCCGGTGGGCGAGGGTCACCACGCCGCCGAGCAGGACGACGTAGAGGGCGAGGTCGAAGAGCGGCCGGTGCCAGACGAGGCGGTAGAGGCCGGTCGCCGCGAGCAGGCGGCGCAGCGGCAGGCCGAGGGCGAAGGCCAGCGCCATCCAGAGGGCGAGGCCCGGCACGAACACGCCGCAGAGGTCGATCTCGCCCATCATGCCGCCATCTCCCGGTGGTCCAGGGCGGGCGCCGCCCGGTAGGCCGCCGCGTCGGCGAAGAGCCCGCGGCGCAGGCCGGTGAGGCCGATCAGGGCGGCGCGCCGCTCCGGCGACGGGGCCGCGCCCGCGACGGCGTCGAGCGCCTCGTCCAGCGCCGCGAGCAGCGCCGCGTCCGGCCGGTCGGTCCGGCCGCGCAGCTGGCGCGCCGCCAGCGCGAGGACCCGGTCGACGGTGTTGCGGGCCGGGCCCGTCAGCCGCCGGCGCACCCGGCGAACCTCCACGAGGTTGATGCCCACCCGGACATCGGCCAGCAGGTCGCCCACGGAGGCGGACGTGTCCGCGGGCAGGCTCGCCAGCCGCGGCGCGATCAGGCCGACGCGGTCGAGCATGAGGGCCGCGAGTTCGAGCCCGTGGCCGGTGCCGCGCCCGTCCGCGGCGGCCGCGAGGCTGCGCCGGTTGATCCCGATCAGCCGCCGCGCGCTCCAGCCGGCGCCGACCGAGCGGATCACCCGGGTCACCGCGGCGGCGATCCACATGCCCACCACCGAGGCGATCACCCCGTTGGCGAAGGGCGCGAAGTCCCCGCTGTAACCGTTCTGGAGGGCCAGCAGGGTCGCGCCGTTCAGCGCCGCGCCCATGCCCATCGGGGCGGTGCGCGGCTGCGTCATCATCAGGCCGCACAGGATCAGGGCCGGTGCGAGCGCGAGCGCCAGCATCTCGAAGGAGGTGGCGAGCGGCAGCACGGCGAACAGGTAGAGGCCCGCGCCGAGGGCGCCGACGATCGCCGAGTTGGCGAAGCTCAGGATCTGCGGCGCGGGATCGTCCTGCGCGGCGAACAGGCAGCAGGCGACCGCGCCCATCATCGGCGCCGCGGAGCCGTCCGGCCAGCCGGTGGCGATCCAGATGGTGCAACAGGCGAGCAGGCCCGCGAACACCCCGAAGGCCGAGAACGCGGCCAGCCCGTGGTCCCGGTGGCGGATCGACCGGACGCGGGCCGTGTAGGCGAAGGCGAGCGGCGCGCGGGGCGCGGTGCCGACCGCGAGGTGGCCGCGCAGTACCCGCAGATCCTGGCGCAGGTCGATGACGTCGCGCAGGCGCGCCGCGAGGCTCGCGAGGAGGAGCGTGTTCCAGTCCGGCGCTCGGCCGAGGGCGGGCTCGAACCCGTCGATCCGGTCGCGCAGCCGCGCGGCGCGATCCGGATCGTCGACCTCGTCGGCGAGCCAGTCGATGAGGTCCGACAGGAAGGCCCGGACCCGCGCCGGAACAGCGCCGGCTTGCTCGAGGGCGGCGACGCGGTCCGCCACGGCGGCGACGATCGGCAGGACCATCAGCATGTGCTGACGGAGGGGCGCGAAGGCCTCGGCGGCGCGCTCCGCGCCCGTCGCCTCGTTGCGCAGGGCGAGGCCGAGGGCGTCGAGGCCGATCGCGTCCGAGGCGAGGCGCAGGCGCCGGCCCTGGCTCGGCCCAACGGCCTCCGGCGCGCGGGCGGCCGCGAGGGCGCTCCGGATCCAGGCCCGGGCCTCCGCCGACCAGTCGTTCAGCCGTCCGACGATGAGCGGGGCCGCCGATTGCGGCAGGATCAGCGTGGCGGCGAGGCTGGCGCAGACGATGCCGAGGGAGATCTCCTCGGCCCGCGCCACCGCCGTGTCGAAGATCGCCCCGGGATCGTCGACGGCGGGGAAACCGATCAGCGCCGCCGTGTAGCCGGCGAGCATCGGCAGGTAGCTCGCGGGGGTTCGGTCGAGGAGGGAGACGTAGAGGCAGAGCGCGACCCACAGCGCCACCGCGAGGCTCAGCAGGATCGGCGCGTTCACGAGGTTCGGCACCAGCACGACGCTGACCGCCGCGCCGAGCACGGTGCCGCAGACCCGGTACGCGGCCTTCGCGCGCGTCGCGCCGGAGAGGACCTGGCTGGTGATGTAGACGGTGCCGAGGGCCCAGTAGGGCCGCGGCAGGTCGATCCAGAGCGCGAGGTACAGGGCGAGCATCGCCGCCGCGTAGGTCTTCAGCGCGAAGGCCCAGTCGCGCCATGCGGGGAGGGTCACGGCACCGGCTCCGGCTCGGGCGCGGCCCCGACGGTGGCGCGGCGCCGGTGGCGGCCGGTGGTCAGGAGGGCGTGGGTGTCGATCTGCTGATGTCGCCCGCGCGTCGTCGGACCATCGATGCCGGTCACAACCTGATCCACCGTCGCGAGGAGCCGGCGAGGTCACCGGATCAATCGGCTCGCACGCCGATAGATAGCCTCATATCGATCTCGATTGAGGGATGCCGCGAGGGGATCAGGGCTGCGCCAGAAGAATGAGTCGACCCATAACTTGGGTTTGTTCTGCGGCGGGCGCATATAATCCGGTCGCTGCACGGGGCGGGTGCGGACGCGCAGCCGCCGTCGCGGCGATCCCCGAGCCGCAGGCCGGATCCCGCGATCGCGTCGTCAGGCCGAGTGGCTGTTGTGGATCTGGTCGAAGTCGAGGGACGCCGTGTCGATCACGATCTGCGTGCGGCTGATGACCTCGAGCTTGCGCAGGATCTCCGAGACGTGCGCCTTCACGGTCGAGTCGCCGACCTGGAGCTCGTGGGCGATCTGCTTGTTGAGCTTGCCCTGACGGATCATCATCAGGACCCGCAATTGCTGCGGCGTCAGCCGGGCGAGGCGCTCGGCCAGTGGCGCCTTCTTGGACCGGGGCGCGGGCGCACCGGCCTCGGCGAGCCCGGGCGGCAGAAACAGCGCCCCGCTCATCACCTCGGTGATCGCCCGGGTGAGCGTCGCCTTGTCCATGGCCTTGGGGACGAAGCCCGCCGCCCCGTGCTGCAGGGCCTCGCGGACGATGCGCGGATCCTCGTGGCCGGAGACGATCAGGATCGGGATGCGCGGGAAGCTCGCCCGGATGGTGATCAGCCCGTCGAAGCCGGTGACGCCGCGCATGGACAGGTCGAGGAGCGTCAGGTCGATGCCGCGGTTCGCGGCGAGCACCGCGCAGGCCGCCTCGATCCCGTCGGCCTCGTGCAGCACCGCGTCCGGGTGCGCGAGGCGGATCGTGGCCGCCAGGGCGTCGCGGAACAGCGGGTGGTCATCGACGATCAGGAGATGCACGGAGACCTCGGTCCTTCGCTCGAGATCCTCACAGGATCCGCCGAATACGCGGGCGGGAGGTCCGAAGGTGATCGATGCGGCCCCGGGGCGCAAGCGGGTGTTGAGACGACCGCCCGGCCCCGGGACCTGGGCGTGCCGACCCGCGGGGGCCGGCACGCTTCCGATTGAGCGCCTTCAGCGCGACGCCACCGTCTTCGGCAGCTTGAACGCCCAGAAGCTGCCGCCCTGGTTGATGCCGGCCGTCGACTTGGCGACCTCGCCGCCCCAGAGCGGCACCGCGCCGCCCCAGCCGGCCGCGACGCCGACCCACTGCTCGCCGTCCTGCTCCCAGGTGATCGGCGAGGAGACCACGCCGGTCCCGACCTGGAACTTCCAGACCTCCTCGCCGGTCTTGGCGTCGAAGGCCTTCAGGAAGCCCTCCGGCGTGCCGGTGAAGACGAGGTTGCCCGCGGTGGTGAGCACGCCGGCCCAGAGCGGGGCCTTGTTCTTGTACTCCCACACGACCTTGCCGGAGGCCGGGTCGATCGCCTTGAGCGAGCCGATATGGTCGTCGAAGACCGGCTTGATGGTGAAGCCGGCGCCGAGGTAGGCGGCACCCTTCTTGTAGTTCACCGGCTCGTTCCAGATATCCATGCCCCACTCGTTGGAGGGCACGTAGAACAGCTTGGTGTCGGGGCTGTAGCCGATCGGCATCCAGTTCTTGCCGCCGAGGAAGCTCGGCACCGCGAAGACCGACTTGCCCTTCTTGTCGTTGCCGGTCGCCTTGCTCGGGTCGCCGGGGCGGTTCTCCTCGTTGTAGATCGGGCGGCCGTTCTCATCGATGCCCTTGGCCCAGTTGATCTTCTCGACGAACGGCGTCGCCGAGATGAACTTCCCGTTGGTCCGGTCGAGGACGTAGAAGAAGCCGTTGCGGTCGGCGGTGGCGCCGGCCTTGATGGTCTTGCCGCCCTTGTTCAGGTCGAACGGCACGAACTCGTTGACGCCGTCGAAGTCCCAGCCGTCGTGCGGGGTGGTCTGGAAGCCCCAGACGATCTCGCCGTTGTCGGGGTTGAGGGCGAGCCGCGAGGAGGTCCACTTGTTGTCGCCCGGCCGCAGCCAGGAGTTCCACGGGCCGGGGTTGCCGGTGCCGAAGTAGATCAGGTTGGTCTCGGGATCGTAGGTGCCGCCGAGCCACGTGGCGCCGCCGCCGAATTTCCACATGTCGCCGGGCCAGCTCTCGTTGACCTTGCCGGTCATGGTCGAGGGCTTGCCGTTGAGCTCGCCCATGTGGCCCTCGATCACGGGCCGCTTCCACACGACCTCGCCGGTCTCGGCGTCGCGGGCCTCGATCCGCCCGATCACGCCGAACTCGCCGCCCGACACGCCGGTGATGATCTTGCCCTTCACGATGATCGGGGCGGCCGTGTAGCTGTAGCCGGCCTTGAAGTCGTCGATCTCCTTCCGCCAGACGACCTTGCCGGTCTTGGTGTTGAGCGCGACGAGCTTGGCGTCGAGCGTGCCGAAGTAGACGTTGTCCTTGTAGAGCGCGGCGCCGCGGTTCACGACGTCGCAGCAGGGCAGGATGCCCTCCGGCAGGCGGGCGTCGTACTCCCACTTCTTCTCGCCGCTGCGGGAATCGATCGCGTACATGCGCGAGTACGAGCCCGTGACGTAGATGATGCCGTCCTTGACCAGCGCCTGGCTCTCCTGGCCGCGCTGCTTCTCGCCGCCGAACGAGAACGACCACGCCGGGACGAGGCCCTTGATGTTGTCGCGGTTGAGCGTCTTCAGCGGGCTGAAGCGCTGGGCCTGCGGGCCGAGGCCGTAGGTGACCACGTCGCCGGGCGTCTTGGCGTCGTTGATGATGTCCTGCTCGGTGACCCCCTGGGCCATGGCCGGCAGGGCGCCGCCCGCCACGAGGGCGGCGACGCCCACCGCGGCGAGGAACCGGGTCCGCATTCTCATGACGTGTCCTCCGTGGTCGGCCCCGGTCCGTGTGGCCGGGGCATCCGGGTTTCGACGCGGGCCGCACGAGTCGCGGGGCGCCCCCTTGGAGGACGAAGCTATCGGGCTTCTCAGGAAAGTCTTATTGGCCATTGGTCCAATAAGGCCACTCTGCGGACCGGCGAATGCAATGTATTCGTCGAGATCGGCGCTCGGATTGGCGCGAATCCGACGGAGGTCTCGTTCGGGAGATCTGATGTTCGCTCTTACCGTCATCGCGAGCGCAGCGAAGCGACCCAGGGCAGCACAGCATCCCACGATGGCGCGCTGTCTGGATCGCTTCGCTGCGCTCGCGATGACGGATGCGCTCAATACCCCTTCGGCGGCGCGTAGGTGACGCCGTAGCTCTCGCAGATCGCCCTGAGCCGACCCTCCGCGTTCAGTGCCGTGATCGCGTCCCCGACCGCGTAGGCGAGGTCGCGGGAATCGGTCCTCACCGCGCCGCCGATCTCCCAGCGCGTTTTCACCAGCCCCGTCGACGGGACCGTGGCGATCGGGTTGTCGTCCTTCGGGACCTTCGCGGCAAACAGGGCCGCCGCGATCGCCGCGCGGCTCCCGGCCAGGATCGGCGCCTCGCCGGCGAGGTAGGCCTTCGCGGCCTCCTCGAAGCTCCTGTAGTGCTTCAGGTTCGGGCGGAAGCGGCCGCCCTGGGCGGTCAGCAGCATCAGGTCGGCGGCGCCCGTGCCCTCCAGCGCGACGCTCCGGTCGCCGATGTCGTCGAGGCTGTCGAAGCCGTCCAGCGCGCCCTTGCGGTACGCGAAGGCGATCTCCTGCTCGAAATACGGCGCCGTGAAGAACACCTGCTCGTTGCGCAGGGCGAGCTGCCGGTCAGTCGGCACGTGCAGCATCAGGTCGGCGAGCGGCGTGCCGGCGAGGTCGCCGCGCCACAGGGTCAGGCGCAGGTCGCCGTCGACGTTCTCGCCGGCGTCGACCACGCGCAGGTCGAGCTTCACCTTGAGCGCGTCGGCGATCGCGCGGGCGAGATCGACGTCGATGCCGCGGGGCCTGCCGGTCTCCTCCGCGGAGAACGGCGCGTTGTCGCCGTAGACCGCCACCCGCAGGGTGCCGTCGGCCACGATCTGGTCGAGGGGGCGCGCCGCCGCTTCCGGCTGGAACCGGAGGGCCATGAGCAGGCCGCAGGCGAGAAGGAGCCGTGCGCTAATCCTCATGCTTCGACTCGATGTAGCTCCGGATCGCCCACAGGCCCTCCTGCGAGATCACACCCTCGAAGGCCGGCATCTTGGTCACGCCGTTGATGACGGCGCCGTGCTTCATGCGCTCGACGAAGTACTCGTCGCCCTCCTTGCCCTGCGGCAGGTAGCGCAGGTCCGGGGCGAGTCCGCCGGAGATCATCTCCAGGCCGTGGCAGCGGGCGCAGTTCTGGTTGAAGCCCGAGGCGCCGATCGCGATGGCGTGCTTGTCGTCCTTGTAGGGGTTCTCGGCGACCCACTCGGCGCCCAGCGGCTTGAGGCCGTCGGTGTTGACCGGCTGGGGCTGGACATCGCCGTGCCCGAGGGCGCCGCCGGCGGCCAGGGCCAGTCCCAGCGCCGCGAGCACGCCGCCCGCCGCCGTCTTCATCGTGCGCATCCGCCCCTCCCGTCGTCGTTGCACAACGGTTAGCAAGTACCGGGCGGCGGACCCATTATGCTTTGGTACGGATCGGCCAGATTAGCGCCATCGACGACTTGTGTTGCGCTGCACCAAACCCGGTTTGTGCACCTTGGTCTAATATCGGAGGGCGCAACTCCGCTCCTAGACTCCCGGCCAAAGACGAGCGCCGCGGGGCTGGAGGAGACGGGCGGGGATGGTGTCCTCCGGTGCGCGGCGGCCCGGGATGCGCGGCGGGCCATGGGCCGGCCTGCGGCGCGCCGTCGTGCTGGCGGCCGTGGCGGCCATGGCGACCCTGGCGCCGGTCGCGCAGGGGCGGGCCGCGCCCGCGCCGGCAGGCCCGCCCCTGACGATCCGCTACCTGGAGCGGCGGGTCGAGCGGCCGGCGCCGCTGAACAACGAGGACCCGATCCCCGACGACGAGGGCGCCAAGGGCGCGGAACTCGGCCTGCGCGATTCCAACGCCACCGGCCGGTTCCTCGGCCTCGGCTTCGACCTCGGCACCACGATCGTCGAGCCGGCCGCCGACATCCGCCAGGCTTTCCGGGACCTCGCCGACCGGCGCTTCGTGGTGCTCAACGCCCCGGCCGCCGACGTCCTCGCCCTGGCCGACCTGCCGGAGGCGAAGGGCAGCGTGCTCCTTAACATCGGCGCCCCGGACACGCGCCTGCGCGACGCCGATTGCCGCCGGAACCTGCTCCACGTCCTGCCGTCCCGCGCCATGCTGTCCGACGCGCTGGTGCAGTTCCTGGCGTTCAAGCGCTGGTCCCGGATCCTGCTGGTGACCGGGCCGGCGCCAGCTGACGCGCTCTTCGCCGAGGCGCTGCGGCGCAGCGCGAGGAAGTTCGGCGCGCGGATCGTCGCCGAGACGCGCTACGACCCGCAGGGGGGCGACGTCCGCGACACGGCCCTGCGCGAGTTCGCCCTGCCGACCCGCGGGCCCGAGCACGACGTGGTCGCGGTGGCCGACGAGGCCGGCGCGTTCGGCGCGAGCCTCAACTACAACACCGCCTCGCCCCGGCCCCTCGTCGGCACGCAGGGCCTCGCGCCGGCCGCCTGGGGTCGGCCCGTCGAGGCCTGGGCCGCCGTCCAGCTCCAGGGGCGGTTCCGGAAGCTCGCCGGCCGCGCCATGCGGCCCGTCGACTGGGCCGGCTGGATGGCGGTGCACGTCGTCGGCGAGGCGGCCGTGAAGGCGCGCAGCACCGACCCCGCGGCGGTCCGCGCCGCCCTGACGGCGCCCGGCTTCGAGATCGGCGGCTTCAAGGGCCGCCCCCTGAGCTTCCGCGCCTGGGACGGGCAGCTGCGCCAGCCGGTCTTCCTGCTCTGGCCCGGGGCCGTCACCGCGACGGCGCCGATCGAGGGCTTCCTCCACCACCGCACGGAACTCGACACGCTCGGCCTCGACGCGCCCGAGAGTGCCTGCCGCGCCTTCTCGGGGACGTCAGAATGACCCGGCCCGCCGCCCTCGCACTGCTGCTCTGCCTCGCGGGCCCCGCGCGGGCGGAGGAGATCTTCGTCTCGAACGAGCGCGACAACACCGTCTCGGTGATCGACGGCGACAGCCTGGAGGTGCTGCGCACCTTCCCGGTCGGCCGTCGGCCCCGCGGGCTGACCTTCTCGCGCGACGGGCGGTCGCTCTACGTCTGCGCCAGCGACTCCGACGCCGTGCAGGTGATCGACCCGGAGACCGGGCAGGTCCGGCACGACCTGCCCTCGGGCGAGGACCCGGAGCAGTTCGCCCTGGCGCCCGACGGGCGCACCCTGTTCATCGCCAACGAGGAGAACGCCACCACCACGGTGGTGGACGCGCAGGCCCGCCGGGTGCTGGCGCAGATCGACGTCGGCATCGAGCCGGAGGGCGTCGCGGTCAGCCCGGACGGCCGTACGGCCGTCACGACCTCCGAGACGACCAACATGGTCCACTGGATCGACACGCAGACCCTCGCGGCCGTGGACGCGACGCCGGTCGGGCAGCGGCCGCGCTTCGCCGCCTTCACGGCGGACGGGTCCCGGCTGTGGGCGTCCTCGGAGATCGGCGGCACCGTGTCGGTGATCGACGTCGCCACCCGCGCGGTGATCGCGACGATCGAGTTCGCCGTGAAGGGGATCGCGGCCGACCGGATCCAGCCGGTGGGCATCCAGATGGCGAAGGACGGGCGCCACGCCTTCGTGGCGCTGGGGCCGTCCGACCGGGTCGCCGTGGTGGATACCGCGACCTACCGGGTGGAGAGCTACATCCTGGTCGGCCGCCGGGTCTGGCAGCTCGCGCTCAACGCGGCGGGCACGCGGCTCTTCACCACCAACGGCGTCTCCGGCGACGTGACGGTGATCGACGCCGCGACGTTCCGGCCGATCAAGACCGTGAAGGTCGGCCGCTTCCCCTGGGGCGCGGCGGCGCGGCCGATGCCTTCGGCGCAGGCGACGGACGGGCGCGCCGCCGGTGCGGTGCCGTGACAGTCTGGCTGACGCGGACCCAGGCATCCGCCTCCCTCGTTGGAGGCTTCCGGATCCACACTGGGGGCTGGGCCACAGCGGAGCCGAAGGACACTCGGGTCCCCTCTCCCGTGCGGGAGAGGGACAGGGTGAGGGATCAGGGCCATCGGGACGAGGCGCGAGGCGACCGCGGGTCAAGACCGTGCTCCATCCTGAAACTCATCGTCCCTCACCCCGACCCTCTCCCGCTCGGGAGAGGGGGCCCGTCGCGCACTGCCGCCGGCGTCAGTGCTCGGTCCGGATGGGTGACCGACGCGGCCGGGGGCGGAGGGAGGGATAAGGCGCGGCCGCTGCGGAGCGCAGCGTCTCCCAGCCCATCCGCGCTCCGAACCGCGGTAAGCCTGGGCGCGGGCCTGCTCCTACGCGCCGCACTGCTCCTTCTCGCCCTGCTCCTGCCGACCCTCCCGGCCCGGGCCGGCCAGCTCGATCGCGCGGGCGTCGAACGCCACTTCCCGCCCCCGCTGGTGGTCGGCGAGAAGGACGACAGGCTCCCGGTCTGGCCGATCCTGAAGCAGCAGGCCGGGTCCTACGAGGTCTTCGCCTACGCGTTCGAATCCGTCGACCTCGCGCCGATCCCGGGCTTCGGGGGCACGCCCCCCGACCTGCTGATCGCGCTCGCCCCCGACGGCACCTTCCGGGACGTGACGGTGCTCTCGCACCACGAGCCGGTCTTCCTCGAGGGGCTCGGCCCGGAGCCGCTCCTCGCCTTCGTCGAGCAGTATGCCGGCCTGTCGGCCCGGCAGGCGATCCGGGTCGGGCGGCCCAACGCGCGGGCCGCCGGCGCCGCGCCGCAGACCACCGTCGACGGCATCTCCATGGCCACCGCCTCGACCCGGGTGATCAACCAATCGATCCTGGCCTCGGCGCTGGCGGTCGCCCGCGCGAAGCTCGGCTTCGGGGCGGCCAATGTCGGCCTGAAGGTCGAGGCGAAGCCCGACCTCTACGAGCCCCGGTCCCTGGCCGAGCTTCTTGCCCGGGGCTGGGTCCGGCGGTTGACGGTCACGAACGCGGACGCCGCCGCGGCCTTCCGGGGCACCGGCGTGGCCGATCCGTCCGAGGGGCCGCCCGACGCCGTGCTGACCGACCTCTACGTCGCCGCCCTGGACCCGCCCTCGATCGGCCGCAACCTGCTGGGGCCGGCGCGCTACGACGCGCTCATGCGCGAGCTCGGTCCCGGCAACCACGCCGTGATGGTCGTCAGCGCCGGGCCGGAGGACGCGCCCGAGAACCCGGTCGGCGACCGGTTCGTGCTGGGCGCCGTCCCCGACCGGCTGGCGATCGGCCAGGCCGGCCTGATCGTGAACGCCCGCGACATGGCGGTGGAGCGCCGCGACGCCGGCCTCGCCGAGGGGCTGCCGCCAGGCCCCTGGACGATCCTGCGGATCGACCAGGCCGCCGGCTTCGACCCGTCCGCGCCCTGGGTGCTGACCGAGACGATCGTCCGCGAGCGCGGGCAGATCCTGTCGGAGAAGATCGCCCGGACCTTCACGGTCGAGACCGCCCTGCCCGCCGACCTGTTCACGCGGGTCCGGCCCGATGACGGGCCGAGCTGGACCGACCCCTGGCGGGCCCGGGCGCCCGAACTCGCGCTGATCGGGCTGATGCTCGCGGTGCTGGTGCCGGTCCTGAGCCGCCAGCGCGGGCTGGTGGCGGACCAGCGCCGCTTCCCCCTCTTCCGCCTCGGCTTCCTGGCGCTGACCCTCGGCTTCGTCGGCTGGTACGCGCAGGCGCAACTCTCGATCGTGACCCTCGTCGGCCTCGTGCGGGCCGCCACCGTGACCCACGACCTCGCCTTCCTGCTCTACGACCCGCCCTCGCTGGTACTCTGGGCCTTCGCGCTGGCTGCCCTGGTCGCCTGGGGGCGCGGCACGTTCTGCGGCTGGCTCTGCCCCTTCGGCGCGCTGCAGGAACTCGTCGCGCTGCTCGCCCGGCCGCTGCGCATTCGCCCGGTCGCGGTGCCGCCCGGCCTCGACCGGCCGCTGCGGTCGCTGAAATACGTCGTGCTGGCCGGCATCCTCGGTGCCGCCGCCGCGGGGTCGCCCCTCGCCGACACCCTGTCCGAGGTCGAGCCGTTCAAGACCGCCGTCACCCTGTACTTCGTCCGGGCGTGGCCGTTCGTCGCCTACGCGGCCGGGCTGCTGGTGCTCAACCTGCTCGTCTACAAGGGCTTCTGCCGCTACCTGTGCCCGCTCGGCGCCGCCCTCGCCCTCCTCGGGCGGGTCCGCGTCCTCGACTGGATCCCGCGCCGGGCGGAGTGCGGCTCGCCGTGCCAGCTCTGCAAGGTCCGCTGCCGCTACGGCGCCATCGCGCCCTCCGGCCGGGTCGACTACGCCGAGTGCTTCCAGTGCATGGAGTGCGTGACGATCATCCACGATCCCGGGCAGTGCGTGCCGCAGGTCGTGGCGCGCAAGCGGGGCCGCCGCGCCGCGCCCCGGCCGGTGACCGTCGGATGAGCGCGCTGCCGCCCTTCGCGCCGGCCCGGCGCCGGCTCCTCGTCGGGGCCGCGGGGCTGGCCGCGCTCGGCGGCGTCGCGGCGTTCCGCGCCGCCGCGGCGTCGCGCGGGCTGGCGCTGCGCACCCGCGCCGGCCTCGCCTTCGGCACCACCGTGGCGCTGACCGCCGCGGGGCCCGACGCGTCGGCGATCGAGGCCGCCCTCGGCGACGGGTTCGCGGCGATGCGCGCCGTGGAGGCGGCCGCCAGCCTGTTCCGGGCCGACAGCGCCCTGGCGCGGCTCAACCGGGACGGATCCCTCGAGGCGCCCGACCCGTACCTGCTCGCCCTGCTGCGCTTCGCGCTCGCCCTCGCGGCCGAGACCGGCGGCGCCTTCGACCCGACCGTCCAGCCGCTCTGGCCGGTCTGGGCCCAGGCCGCCGCCCGCGGCGAGCGCCCCGGGGCGGAGGCCCTGCGGGGGGCCCTGTCGCGGGTCGGCTGGCGGCGCGTGCGGGTCGCGGCGGACCGGATCGTCCTGGAGCCCGGGACGGCCCTGACGCTGAACGCCCTGATCCAGGGCTACGCGGCCGACCAGGTCATGGCGGCTTTCCGGGCGCGCGGCATCGCGGACGCCTTCGTGGATACCGGCGAGTTCGGCGCGGCGGGCGCGCATCCCGACGGCACGCCCTGGCGGCTCGGGCTGGCGGATCCGCGCGATCCCGGGGCGGTCGCCGCAGTCATCGCGCCGTTCACGGGCTTCGCCGCGACCTCGGGCGACTACAACATGAGCTTCTCGGACGACCGCACCGACCACCACATCTTCGACCCGGCCACCGGCCGGTCGCCGCGCGGCCTGTCGTCGGTGACGGTCACTGCGCCGACGGGGCTCGTCGCCGACGGGCTGTCGACCGCCTGCATGGTCCTGGGCCGCGCGCGCGGCGCGGACCTCGTCGCGGCCCGTCCGGGCTGCGCCGTGCGCTTCACCGGGAAGGGCTGACACATCCGGCCCCGTCGTGCGGGGCGAGGCCCGAACCGCGGCGCGCGCCCTGCCCTCGCGGGGCCGATGGCTCTACGGAGGGTCCGATCCGCGGCGCAGGCCCTGCATGCGCCCGGACCGGAGAGGACCGTCAGGAGACGCGCGTGACCGAAGCGACCGGGCCGTACTGGCCGACGGATGACTGGGCTGAGCAGGACCCGGGTGCGGCGGGGCTCGATGCCGGGCGGCTCGCGGACGCGGTGGCGTTCGCGCAGGACCACGAGAGCGCGTGGCCGCGCAGCCTGTACTATCCCGACGGGCGCTACGTCGGGATCGTCGAGTGGAACGAGACGGGGCCCTGGAGCGCCGTCGACGGGCCGGTGCGCCCGCGCGGCGGCCCGGCGGGCGTGATCCTGAAGGCCGGCCGGCGCGTCGCCGCCTGGGGCGACACGGCCCGCCCGGACATGACCTTCTCGATCGCCAAGAGCTACCTCGCGGTGCTGGCCGGCCTCGCCCACGACGACGGCCTTATCCCCGACGTCGACGCGCCGGTGCGCGACAGCGTCCCCGACCCGCTCCTCGACGGCCCGCACAACGGCGCGATCACGTGGCGCCACCTCCTGCAGCAGTCGAGCGAGTGGCAGGGGACCCTGTTCGGCAAGTCCGATCAGGTCGATCATTTCCGGCAGATCGGCCCGGGCGCCGACAACAGCCGCAAGGGCGAGGCGCGGGCGCTGCGGTGCCCCGGCACCTACTACGAGTACAACGACGTCCGGGTGAACCTGCTGTCGTACTGCCTGATGCGCCGCTTCGGCCGGGCCCTCCCGGACGTGCTCCGCGAGCGGATCATGGATCCGATCGGCGCCTCCCGCGACTGGGCGTGGCACGGCTACGACTCGGCCTGGGTCGCGGTCGACGGCGCGCGGGTCCAGTCGGTCCCCGGCGGCGGCCACTGGGGCGGCGGCCTGTTCATCGGGGCCGACGACCACGCCCGCCTCGGCCTCCTCGTCGCCCGCGGCGGCGCCTGGAACGGGCGGCAGCTGCTCTCGGAGCGCTGGATCCGCGCCATGCTGACGCCCTCTCCGACCCTCGACAGCTACGGCTACCTCTGGTGGCTGAACCGCGGCGCGGCCGCCAAGCCGCAGCTGCCGGCCTCGGCCTTCAGCGCCCTCGGGGCGGGCAACAACGTGATCTGGTGCGATCCCGAGCACGACCTCGTCGCGGTCCTGCGCTGGATCGACAAGGCGGCCCTCGACGGCTTCCTGCTGCGCCTCGTGGCGGCCCTGCGCCCGTAGGCGGGCCGGCGGCGCTAGCGGCCCCGGACGTGATCGACGAAGCTCCGGAGCAGCGGCCGCATCTGGCGGCGGCTCGGGTAGTAGAGGAAGAAGCCGGGGAAGGGCGGGCACCACGCGTCGAGGACCCGGATCAGGCGGCCGGCCGCGATGTCGGCCGCCACCTGCGCCTCGAAGAGGTAGGCGAGGCCGGCGCCGCCGCGCGCCGCTCCGGCCACCAGCCCGTCATCGTCGAGGACGAGGGTGCCGGTGACCGGGATCGACTGGGCGATCCCGTCCTTCTCGAGTTCCCAGAGGTAGAGGCCGCCGCTCGGGAATCGGCGCCGGACGCAGACATGCCGGTGCAGGTCCTGCGGGTCGGCGGGCGTCCCGTGACGCGCGAGATAGTCCGGCGCGGCGACGATCGCGCCGCGCTGCGGCGGGCCGAGCGGCACCGCGATCATGTCCTGGTCCAGGCTCTCGGCGAAGCGGACGCCGGCATCGAACCCCTCGGCGACGATGTCGCGGAAGCCGTCCTGCGCGCGGATCTCGATCTCGACGCCCGGATGCGCGCGGGTGAACGCGACGGCGATCGGCACCAGCAGCATCTCGGCGGCCGACCGCGGCACCGAGATCCGCAGCGTCCCGGTGAGCCGCCGCTCCGCGGCGGTCGCCACCTCGACCGCGTCGGCGATCGCCGCGAGGGCGGGCTCGAGACCGTCGAGCAGGCGCTGGCCCGCCTCGGTCGGGGCGACGCTGCGGGTCGTCCGCGCGAGGAGGCGCACGCCGAGGCTCGCCTCCAGGCCGTTGATCGCGTGGCTCACCGCCGAGACTGAGAGCCCGAGATCGCGCGCGGCGCCGCGGAAACTCCGGCGCGCCGCGACCGCGGCGAAGAGCGACAGGGCGGGGAGGTCGGCGCGTCTCACTGTTGAGCCGCATAGAACAGCCTGCGCCGCAGGTCACGGATTATCGCCGCCGGCGCCCCGTGCGAAGTCCGGCCCGCATCACGGGAGGCCCGCATGGATCACCGCCGACTCGGAACCGAACTCACCGTCTCCGCCCTCGGCCTTGGCTGCATGGGCATGAGCTACGCCTATGGCGGCCAGCCCGAGGGCGAGGCCACCGCCACGCTGCGCCGCGCCGTCGACCTCGGCATCACCCTCTTCGACACGGCCGAGATGTACGGCCCCTTCGAGAACGAGAAGCTGGTGGGCAAGGCCCTGGCGCCGGTCCGCGACCGGGTGATCATCGCCACCAAGTTCGGCTTCAAGATCTCCGAGACCGGCCAGGGTCCCGACCGGATCATCGGCGTCGACAGCCGGCCCGAGCACGTCCGGGCGGTCTGCGACGCCTCGCTCCGGCGCCTCGGCGTCGACGTCATCGACCTGTTCTACCAGCACCGGGTGGACCCGGCGGTGCCGATCGAGGACACGGTCGGCGCCATGGCCGATCTGGTGCGGGCCGGCAAGGTCCGGGCGCTCGGCCTGTCCGAGGCCGGCGCGGCCACGATCCGGCGGGCCCACGCGGTCCACCCCATCGCCGCCGTGCAGAGCGAGTACTCCCTCTGGAGCCGCGATCCCGAGGCTGAGGTGCTGCCGACCTGCCGCGAACTCGGGATCGGCTTCGTGCCGTACAGCCCCCTGGGGCGCGGACTCCTGACCGGCGCAATCCGCGACCGCGACAGCCTCGCCGCCGACGATTACCGCCGCACGATGCCGCGCTTCGCGGCGGAGAACCTCGCGGCCAACCAGCGGCTGCTCGACACGCTCGCCGTCCTGGCGCGCGACAAGGGTGTCACGCCGGCCCAGCTCGCCATCGCCTGGGTGCTGAACCAGGGCGACTTCATCGTGCCGATCCCGGGCGCCCGCAAGATCCGGAACCTCGAGGAGAACGCGGCGGCGGCCGGTCTCGTCCTGGCCGAGGCCGACCTGCGGGCCATCGCGGACGCGATGCCCGCCGAGGCGGTGACCGGCGACCGCTACGGCGCCGCCGGGCTGGCGATGGTCGGTCTCTGAGCCGTCAGAGCGCCGCGATGGTCTCGGCCACCGCGCGCGCCCGCGGCACGAGGCTTCCCACCTCCAGGTACTCCTCGGGCGAGTGGGCCTTGCCGCCCACCGGGCCCACGGCGCAGAGCGTGGGGCAGCCGACGCTGGCGGTGAAGCCCGAATCGGCGCAGCCGCCGGCGAACTCGCCGGTGACGGGGTTGCCGCCCTCCGCGCTCACCCTTGCGTAGGTCTCGAACAGGGCCCGCGAGGCCTCGTCCTGCACGAGCGGCAGGAACTCGCCCTTGATGGTGAGATGCGCGGTCGTGTCCGGCACCGTCGATCCGGCCACGATCGCGGCGATCCGGTCCATGGCGGCCTCGCGGTCGGGCGGGGTCACGTAGCGCAGGTCGATCTCGCAGGTCACCCGGGGCGCCACGGTGTTCACCGACTGGCCGCCGGAGACCAGGCCGACATTCACCGTGATGCCGCGGTCGAGGTCGGTGAGCGCGTGAAGCGCGACGGTCTTGTGGGCGAGCTCCAGAATGGCGCTCCGCCCGTCGGCGTAGTTGCCGCCGGAATGGGCCGCCCTGCCGAGCACCTCGAGGTGCATGAACACCCCGCCCTTGCGGCCGGTGACGACGTTGCCGGTCGGCCGCCCCGGCTCGGAATTCAGCACCGCGCGGGCGCCCCGGGCGGTCTCCTCGATGATCGGCCGGCAGGCCGGCGAGCCGATCTCCTCGTCGCTGGTGAACAGGCCGACGAGCGGCACCGGCGCGCCGCCGGCGCGGTGATAGGCGGCCAACACGAAGGCGTTCATCACGAGGCCCGCCTTCATGTCGGCGACGCCCGGCCCGTAGGCGCGGCCGTCGGCGACCCGGAACGGCCGGCGGGCCGGCTCCCCCTTCGGGAAGACGGTGTCGCGGTGGCCCATGAGCACGACCGGCCGGTTGCCGCCGCCCGATCCGGCCACGCTCGCCTTCAGCGCGTCGCCGTAGCCGTCGACCGGGATCGTGGTCACCGGGATGCCGTGGCCGGCGAGGAACTCCGCGATGCGGATGCCGACCGCGTCGACCCCCGGCTTGTCGTAGGAACCGGAATCGATGTTCACGAGCTCCTCGAGGAGCGCCAGCATCGCGCCCTCCTGCCCGTCGAGCCAGCGGAGGACGTCGGTGTCATGGGCGGTCATGGGGGCCTCGTACCGGGGTCAGCAGGATTGCGCAGACCGTCTTTGCGAGCGCAGCGAAGCAACCCAGCGTCGCGCAACCTCTGGCAGCATAGCGCAGACTGGATTGCTTCGCTCCGCTCGCAAAGACGGCGCAGCGTCCGAATCGACCGCCGATGTGGTCGGCGGCGCCTACTCGACCGTGACCGATTTGGCGAGGTTGCGGGGCTGGTCGACGTCTTTCCCCATGAACACAGCCGTGTGGTAGGCGAGCAGCTGGATCGGCACCGCGTACACGATCGGTGCCACCGTCGGGTCGAGCGCCGGCATGGTGAAGGTCGCGAGCGTGTCGAGCCCGTGCTCGGCGGCCCCCTTGGCGTCGCCGATGAGCACGATGCGCCCGCCGCGGGCGGCCACCTCCTGCATGTTCGAGACGGTCTTCTCGAACACCGCGTCGTGCGGCGCGATCACGATCACCGGCACGCTCTCGTCGATCAGCGCGATCGGCCCGTGCTTCAGCTCGCCCGCCGCGTAGCCCTCGGCGTGGATGTAGCTGATCTCCTTGAGCTTCAGCGCGCCTTCCAGCGCCATCGGGTAGCTGGTGCCGCGGCCGAGATAGAGCACGTCCCGCGCCTTCGCGACCTCCCGGGCCAGACCCTCGATCGCCGCCTCGTGGGTGAGCGCCTCGGCCATCAGGCCCGGCGCCTTGATCAGGCCGTCGATCAGCCGCCGCTCGCCCGCCGCGTCGAGGGTGCCGCGGGCCCGGCCCGCCGCGATGGCGAGGCAGAGCAGCACGGTGAGCTGGCACGAGAACGCCTTGGTGGAGGCGACGCCGATCTCCGGCCCGGCCAGCGTCGGCATCACCACGGAGGATTCCCGCGCGATCGTCGAGGTCGGCACGTTGACCACGCTCAGCGTGTGCTGGCCCTTCGACTTCGCGTAGCGCAGGGAAGCCAGGGTGTCGGCGGTCTCGCCCGACTGCGAGATGACCAGCGTCAGCCCGTCCTTCTCGAGCGGCGCCTCGCGGTAGCGGGCCTCGGAGGCGACGTCGATCTCCACCGGCAGGCGGGCCACCTGCTCGAACCAGTACCGGGCGACGAGCCCCGCGTAGTAGGCCGTGCCGCAGGCGGTGATGTACACGCGGCTGAGCTTGGCGAAGTCGAAGGGCAGCGCCTCGGGCAGCGCGACCCGCCCCTGCGCCATGTCGACGTAGTGGGCGAGCGTGCGGCCCACCACCTCGGGCTGCTCGTGGATCTCCTTGGCCATGAAGTGGCGGTACTCGCCCTTGTCGATCCGGTAGGCCTGCGTGGCGATCGTCTGCCGGGCGCGCTCGACCGTGGCGCCCGACGCGTCGCGGATCTCGGCGCCGCCCCGGGACAGGATCGCCCAGTCGCCCTCGTCGAGATACGTGATGGCGTCGGTGAACGGGGCGAGCGCCAGGGCGTCGGAGCCCAGGTAGGTCTCGCCCTCGCCGAAGCCGATGGCCAGCGGCGCCCCGTGGCGGGCCCCGATCAGCAGGTTCTCCTCGCCGGAGAAGAGGAAGCCCAGCGCGAAGGCGCCGCGCAGCCGCGGCAGGGCGGCGGCCACGGCCTCCACCGGCCCCATCTGCCGGTCCATGTTGCGGCTGACGAGCTGGGCGACGACCTCGGTGTCGGTCTCGGTCTCGAAGACGACGCCGTCGGCCTCCAGCTCCTGCTTGAGCTCGCGGAAATTCTCGATGATGCCGTTGTGCACGACGGCCAGGCGCTTGGTGGCGTGCGGGTGGGCGTTGGTCTCGTTGGGCCGGCCGTGGGTCGCCCAGCGGGTGTGGCCGATGCCGATCGTGCCGGTGAGCGGCTCCTGGGCGAGCCTGGCTTCCAGGTTGACCAACTTGCCCGAGGCCCGGCGCCGCGCCAGCCGGCCGTGCTCCAGGGTGGCGATGCCGGCGGAATCGTAACCGCGGTACTCGAGCCGCCGCAGGGCCTCGATCACCTGCCCCGCCACCGCGTCGCGCCCGACGATGCCGACGATGCCGCACATAGGAGTGTCTCTCGCTGTCGCGCCCGGATGGCCGCGCGCAGGTCGTGCGCAAGGTCCGGGCCGCCCCGCGCCGTGCGGGGCCGAGCGGGACTTCTACCGGATCGGCACGGCGCAGGGCCAGCCCCGCCCGCGCGGCGTGCCCGGCCTCACGCCTTGCCGCGCCGCGCCTTCTCGGCCTGCAGCGCCGCGCGCTTCTCCCTGGCCCAGCCCGGCTTCACCGCCTGCCGGCCCCGGGCCACCGCCATGGCGTCCGTCGGCACGTCGTCGGTGATCACCGAGCCGGAGGCGACGTAGGCCCCCTCCCCCACCGAGACGGGGGCGACCAGGGCCGAGTTCGAGCCGATGAAGGCGCCCGCGCCGATCGTGGTCCGGTGCTTGAGCACGCCGTCGAAATTGCAGGTGATCGTGCCGGCGCCGATATTGGCCTTGGCGCCGACCTCCGCGTCGCCGAGATAGGTGAGGTGCGCGGCCTTGGCGCCGGCACCCATCCGGGCGTTCTTCAGCTCGACGAAATTGCCGAGCTCCGCGCCGGCCTCCAGCACGGCGTGGCCGCGCAGCCGCACGAACGGCCCGATCTTCACGCCCGCCTCCAGGCTGGTCTCGGTGAGATGCGCGAAGGCCCGCACGGTGCAGCCCTCCGCGACCCGCACGCCGGGGCCGAACACCACGTTGGGTTCCACGATCACGTCGCGCCCCAGCACCGTGTCGTGGCTGAGGAACACCGTCTCGGGGGCGATCAGCGTGGCGCCCCCCAGCATGGCGCTGCGGCGCAGCTGCGCCTGGATCGCGGCCTCCGCGACGCTGAGCTGCACCCGGTCGTTGACGCCCTGCGCCTCGGCCTCGTCCACCGGCACGACCGTGACGGGCAGCCCGTCGGCCACCGCCAGCGCCACCGCGTCGGGCAGGTAGTACTCGCCGGCGGCGTTGTCGTTGCCGATGCGGGCGAGCAGGGCCAGGGCGTGCCCTCCGGCGAGCGCCATCAGCCCGGCATTGCACAGGGTCACGGCCCGCTCGGCCGCGCTCGCGTCCTTCTCCTCGCGGATGGCGAGCACGCGGTCGCCCTCGGTCAGCACCCGCCCGTAGCCGGAGGGTGTCGCCGTCTCGAAGGCCAGCACGGCCACCGCGGCGCCGTCGGCCAGGGGCGCGCGGAGACGCAGGAAGGTGTCGGCCGAGACGAGCGGCGTGTCGCCGAAGGCGATCACCACGTCGTCGTCGGGGTCGGCCAGGATCTCCCGGGCGGCGAGCACCGCGTGGGCGGTACCGAGGCGCTCGGCCTGCGGGAAGACCCGGGCGCCGGGGGCCGCCCGCGCGATCTCGGCGGCGACGTCGTCGCGGCCGGGCTCGGCCACCACGGCGATCCGGCCCGCGCCCGCCGCCTGGACGGCGGCCAGGACGTGGCCGAGCATGCTGCGCCCGGCGATCCGGTGCAGCACCTTCGGCAGGTCCGAGCGCATCCGCGTGCCCTTCCCGGCCGCGAGCACGATGGCGGTGAGGCTGCGCGAGGGCGTTCCGGTCGGGGTCATCGCGGGTCCAGGCATCGATCGAGGGCCAAGACGGATGGGCCGGACGGGCGCCCGGCGCAACCCCGTCCGGGCCGATCAGCGCAGCGCCAGGGCGACGTGCTGGCCCGAGCCGTGGGCGAAGCGCTCCCGGCGGCGCTCGATCGAGCTCGGGATCCGCAGGGACTCCCGGTACTTCGCCACCGTGCGCCGGGCGATGTCGACGCCCTCCCCGCGCAGCTTCTGCACCAGGGCGTCGTCGGACAGCACGTCGTCCGGCGTCTCGCCGTCGACGAGCTGCTTGATGCGGTGGCGCACCGCCTCGGAGGAGTGTGCGGCGGCGCCGGCCGCCCCGGGGATCGCCGCGGTGAAGAAGTACTTCATCTCCAGGGTCCCGCGGCTCGTGCCGATGGCCTTGTTGGAGGTGACCCGCGAGACGGTCGATTCGTGCATGCCGATCGCCTCGGCCACGGTCTTGAGGTTCAGCGGCCGCAGGTGGGTGACGCCGTGGACGAAGAACCCGTCCTGCTGGCGGACGATCTCGGTGGCGACCTTCAGGATGGTGCGGGCGCGCTGCTCCAGCGAGCGGGTCAGCCAGTTGGCGTTCTGGAGGGCCTCCGACAGGAAGGCCTTGTCACCCTCCGCGGCGGCGTTGCGCGAGACGCGGGCGTAGTAGCTCTGGTTCACCAGGACCCGGGGCAGCGCCTCGCTGTTCAGCTCGACCAGCCAGGAGCCGTCCGGCGCGGCGCGCACGAACACGTCCGGGACCAGGACTTCGACGGCGCTCGACCCGAAGGCCCGGCCGGGCTTCGGATCCAGGCGGCGGATCTCGCCCAGCATGTCGACGAGGTCCTCGTCGTCGACGCCGCAGAGCCGGCGCAGGGCCGCGAAATCGCGCTTGGCCACGAGGTCCAGCCGCGAGACCAGCGCCTGCATCGCCGGGTCGAACCGGTCGCGCTCGCGCAGCTGGATCGCGAGGCACTCGGCGAGGTCGCGGGCCGCGATCCCGGGCGGGTCGAAGGTCTGGACCAGCGCCAGCATCCGGCCGACGAGGGCCGGGTCGGCGCCGAGCCGCTCGGCCACGCCCTCCACCGTCTCGCGCAGGTAGCCGGCCTCGTCGACGGCGTCGATCAGGAAGCCGCCGATCAACCGCTCGGCCGGCTCCCGGGTCGCGAGGTCGAGCTGGCCCGCGAGGTGCTCGCGCAGCGAGGTCTCGGCCGTGAGGGTCGCCTCGAAATCGGGCGCCTCGGCGTCGAAGCTGCCGCCGGTGCTGCCGTAGGGCGGGGGCGTCAGCGAGAGCATGTCGCCCCCGCCCGCCTCGCGCGCCTGGACGGGGCTCTCGTCGGGGAAGACGTTGTCGAGGCGCGTGTCGAAGTCGCTCTCGATCTCGCCGCGGCTCGGGTTGAGGTCGGCCGAGAGCCACGAGTCGGGCTCCGGCGCGTCGAAGCCGTCGGCCCCCGCCTCCTCGGCATGGCTGCCCGATTCGGCGGCGTCACCCGCGGCCGGCAGGTCCGGCTCGGCGCGCTCCAGCAGCGGGTTGCGTTCCAGCTCGGCCTCGACGTAGGCCGAGAGATCGAGGTGCGAGAGTTGGAGAAGCTTGATCGCCTGCAGGAGCTGCGGCGTCATCACCAGGGCCTGGCCCTGACGCACTTCCAGCCGTTGCACCAAACTCATGCGAGGCCCCGATGCCCTTCCGGCGCGGTTCGCCAGCCGGAGCCACGCTGCTCACGGCATGGTTCTTGCTTGCTCCGTCGCACTTTCTGTAACGCGATCCGACCCGCGCGTCAAAGCGCGACCGTGCACGCCGCTGTTGGCAAGTGCACGGCGCTGCGGGACGCGCAGCGTTCCAGTCACATCCCGATCCGCCGCCCGGCAGTCTGAGGGCAGATCTTAAAGGAAGGTTTGCGCAATCATCCGCGCGCATTTGCCAGGACATCCGAAATCCGCCGGCAAAGCTTTGTCTGGTTGCAGACGCTTCCCCCGCTAGATGCAATATCCGCTCGCTATTCCGTGTTGATCCGAGCATGGCTCGGGGGTGCGCCGCGGTTCCCGCACGAGAGCCGCTGCGCGGAGGTCGATTTCTGCGTACGCGTTTGCCGATGCCGCATCAGAACCGCCTTCTGGCCGCCCTATCCGAGGCGGACGGCGCACTGCTCGGGCCTCATCTGGAGGCGATCGACCTGCCCCTCGGCAAAGTGCTCGTCGAGCCGGCCGCCGCGATCCCGCACGCGGTCTTCATCGACACCGGCCTGTGCTCGGTGGTGTCGACTCTCGCCGAGGGCGGCCGGATCGAGGTCGGCCTGTTCGGACGCGACGGCATGGCCGCACCGGCGCTGCTGCTCGGAACCGACACGATCCCGTACCAGATTTTCATGCAGGTCGCAGGCCGAGGGCGCCGGATCTCCGTGCCGGCCCTGCGCGACGCCCTGAAATCCAGCCCGTCGATGCGCAACCTGCTGCTGCGCTACGTCCAGACCTTCCTGGTCCAGGTCGCCCAGACCGCGATCGCCAACGCGGGCGCGCCCGCCGAGGAGCGGCTCGCGCGGTGGCTCCTCATGTACCACGACCGGCAGGACGGCGACGACCTGTCGGTGACGCACGAGTTCCTGTCGATCATGCTCGGCGTGCGCCGCCCGACCGTCACGGTCGCGATCCACACTCTGGAGGGCGCCGGCCTGATCCGGGCCCGGCGCGGCCGGATCCGGGTCCTGAGCCGCACCCGCCTGGAGGAGGCCGCCGGCCAGACCTACGGCCCGGCCGAGGCCGAGTACGAGCGCCTGATCGGCCCGCTGCGGCGGCCTCAGAGCACGCTGGCGTAGGGGACTTCGGCCACCACCGCGCCGGCCTCGTCGGTGATGACGAAGGTGTCGGCGCGCCAGCCGCGCGGCGCGCCGTAGACGTGCGGCAGCCGGCGCATCTCGCGCAGGATGTCGCGAGCGAGGTGCTCGGCCGCCGTCCGATCGGGCAGATCGTCGCCCTCCCGATCGGCGATCAGCGTGCCGTGCCGCCGGACGTTGAGGAAGAAGCGGGGCAGGTGACATCCCCTTCGAGGATCGGCCAGCGGGGCCTTCGGGGCGCCCGCCGAAGACCGCGTGCCGCGCCATCGGGAACGGCGTCGCGGGCCTGAGCGGCGTGTCGGATCGGCGCGAACCACGCCGCGCGGGTTACCGGCCGCCGAGTGTCCGCCGAGACGGGCGGCCCGCGCAAGGGCAACCCGAGCGAGGGCAACCCGCGCGAGGGCGGCTGCGGCAGTTCGCGCACCGACGGGTACCGGGCCGACCGCGCCGGCCATATCGTACTTTCGTGCAGAGGGTTCGGGGCCGAATCAGTCCGGCCGCACGCGCGGCGTCTGTCCACACTCATACATTTTTCTGAGGGCGGGTGGATCGCGGCCCGCGCGGCCGCGTTCTTCGCGCGGTCGCCGCGGCGCGAGGATCCGGCGGCCCGTCGCGCGAGGCCGTGCGGCGCCCACACACAGGTTAACGACACCGCTCAGGTCGCGGCGCACGCTCCTCAGCTGGCCGTGAGGTTCTGCGCCATGCGCTACTTCACCGATTTCACCGACGACCGCGGCCTGTCCCTCGACGAGGAGGGGCTGCCCTTCGCCGATCGTCACGAGGCGTGCCTGTCGGCGACCGAGGCCCTGATCGAGGCCGTGCATGACCGGCTCCGCGTCCGGGCGGACCGACCGGCCCCCGGAGATGCCGGCCTGGTGCTGGAGGCGCGGGTCCGCGACGCGACCGGCAGCACGGTCTTCCGCGCCCGCCTCACCCTCGACCTGGACTGGCAGCCCTCCGACGGCTGAGCGCGGGCCCTACCAGCCGCAATTGGGGATCGGCGGCTGCGCTTTGGCCATGGCCGACTTCTCGATCGGCACCATCGCGCCCCAGGCGTATTTCTGGGCGTGGGGCGTGACGTTGGCGAAGAGGCAGCCGAGCTGGAAGTGGGTCGCGCCCATCTCGCCCGCGAAGCCCATGCAGTCCAGGAAGGTCCAGGTCTTCGGCACCGGGGTCATGGACCGCCAGCGCGGCATCGCCACGGGCGAGCAGACTTTGACCGCCCCGGTGCCGTCGTCGGCGTTGAGCGCGTCCCCCTGGCTCTGCGCCGCGGAGGGGGCGAGGCCGAGCAGGAGGATTGCCGCGAGAATCGCTCGGCCGGGGATCTGGGCGTGTCGGCTCATCGGGTCAGCGCATCGTCCACCACAGGGCCGCGAGGATCGCGAAGCCGAGAACGTTGTAGAGGATCGCCCAGATCCAGACACCCAGGACGGCGCGGCTCGGCTGCCGCGGTCGCGACCGGCCGGGGCGCAGGCGGTTCCGGTCCTCCGGAGTCGGCCAGATCGCCGCCCGGGGCGCCTTGAGGAGCCGCGTCAGCACCTCCGGGAGGTGCGGGCCGGGCGGTGTCTCGCCGGTCATGGCGGTCTCCGATGCGACGATGGGCGGGTCCGGGGCGGAACCGCCCGGAGCCGGACCGGTTCGGGCGACGGGCCGTCCGGCGACGACCGCCGCTCACAGTACCGTGCTGGGTGCCTGCGGGTAGTATTGGTAGGCCCAGGTCTCCGAGAGCAGCCTCTCCCCGGACTTCAGCTGCAGACGCATCTCCACCGGATCCGGACCCTCGGCGTAGACCTTGAGAAAGACCCGCCAGGGGCTCGGCTTGCCGTAGGGCGCCCAGGTGGCGCCGACTTCCTCCACGCTGCCGCGCGACAGGGTGAGCGCGACCGTGGCCTTCTCGGGATCGAGGCCCGACAGGGCCGCGCCCTCGAATTCCAGCACGAACTGCCGCACGAGGTTGGCCCGGCCCGGGCGTCTGTCGGCATCCGCGAGCCACGCGGCCTTGGTGGCCCGGGTCGCGACGCACCGGGCGAGGTCGGTGGCGACCGGCTCCTTGACGGTCCAGCGCAGCCGGTAGGCGAAGCTGCGGTCCGACCCGGCCTGCGGCGCGTCGTCCGGCACCCAGAGAGCGACGATGTTGTCGTCGGTCTCCTGATGGGTCGGGATCTCCACGAGCTGGACGCTGCCGCGGCCCCAGTCGCCCTGCGGCTCGACCCAGATGTCGGGACGGTTCTCCTCGAAGCCGTCGTCGATGTAGTTCTCGTAGGCGCGGTCGCGCTGGAGCAGGCCGAAGCCCTTCGGCGACCGGTCGGCGAAGGCGCTGACGCTGAGGCGGGGCGGGTTGTTGAGCGGCCGCCAGATCAGCTCGTCGGCGCCGGTCTGCATCAGCAGCCCGTCGGAATCGTGCACCTCGGGCCGCCAGTCGCTCGCGAGGAAGCGGCTCATGCCCTCCGAGTACCACAGCATCGAGGTCAGGGGCGCCATGCCGAACCGCTCGACCGCCTTGCGCATGTAGACCGTGCAGGCGACGTCGATGACGACGTGCGGCTCCTTCCGGGCGACGAACCGGTAGGCGCCGGTGAGGCTCCGGCCCTCGAGGAGCGCCAGCACGGTCACGGCGCCGTCCGCGGCCGGGCTGACGTAGAAGCGCGTGAAGACCGGGAATTCCTCGGTCTTCCCGGGCCCGGGCGCCGTGTCGATCGCGATGCCCCGGGCCGAGGCCCCGTACTGGGCTCCGTCCCCGGCGGCGCGGAAGTACGACGCGCCCAGGAAGGCCAGCCAGTCGCCGTCGTCGCCCGGCTGCCCGGCGGGCGCCTTCTGGAACCGGAACCCCGCGAAGCCCGCCCCGTCCGGAACGTCCTTGGCCGGGTTGCCCGGCGGGTAGGTGAACAGGTCGTGGCTGTAGAGCACCTCGCGGGCCTGCCCGCCCTCCAGGGCGTAGACCTTCACGGGATGGCGGAAGAAGTTGCCGAGGTGGAAGAAGGTCACCGGGTACGGGCTGTCGGCGAACAGGGCGTGGCCCGGCGGGTAGCGGATCTCCTGGAGCGGCCCGTAGGTCAGGGCGTCGAGGGCCGCCGAGGCGGGCGCCTCCGGGGGCGGCGCGTAGGGCCGGTCCCGCAGCGTCCGGGCGAGATCCTTCAGCCGGTCGAGGTCCATGGGCTCGGGCGGTGCGAGGCGCGGCCCGCCTCCGGCGGCCCGGGCGAGGCCGGGATACGGCGCGAGGGCGAGGAGCCCGATGGCGGTCAGGACGCGGCGCGTGATCAAGCTGGAACCCCCGGATTCGGTCGGGCCTCGCGACCCGCGCCGCCCTCTAGCCACGCCGGCGCGGCGGCGCAATTTCCCGGCCGCGGCTCAGCTCCGCGGACCGCAGTTGCCGGTGCTGCCGTCGGTCGTCCAGAGGTTGGCGCCGCCCCCCGGCGGGCACTGCCCCGGCAGCGCCAGGGTGATCAGCTTCGCGAAGGTGTTGGCCTCGTCCTCGCCGTAGCCGATCTCGCCGACCATGCGGCCGGTCCTGTCGAACAGCGCCACGGTGGCGGAATGCTCCATCGTGTAGTCGCCGTCCTTGGTCGGCACGCGCTTGTAGGCGACGTGGTAGGCGTCGGCCATGCGGGCGACCTGCTGCGGCGTGCCGACGAAGCCGCGGATCCGCGGATCGAACGAGGCCAGGTACGCCCGCAGGGTGTCGGGCGTGTCCCGCTCCGGGTCGAGGGTGACGAAGACGACGTTGAGGCGATCCGCGTCGCGGCCCATCCGGCCGAGGGCCGACGCCAGGGTCGCGAGCGTGGTCGGGCAGACGTCCGGGCAGTGGGTGAAGCCGAAGAACAGGACGGACGGCTTGCCGCGGAGATCGGCCTGGGTCACCGGGCGGCCGTCGAGATCCGCCATCGTGAACGGGCCGCCGACCTTCCGGGAATGGCTGAACCGCGATCCCTGCTGGAGGACGATCGCCCCGGTGCCGGTAGCGATCACGGCGACGAGGGCGGCGGAGGCGATGAGGGCGAGAGGGCTCGGTGCCATGCTGTGACCTGCGACGGCGCGTCGGGGTGGCCGGTATCGATGCCGCCAATATGGGGTCCGTGTCGACAGGCGTGAGGCCGCGGCCTCCCGTGCGGGGCCGGACCTGGAGAGGCGACGACGTCAGGAACACGCCTGGGAGCGGCCGGTTGGCCAGGGTACGGGCGCTCGCGCCATCCGGCGCCGGGACACTCGGGCCGCGGGCCCGACCGTCCCCTCCGCGACCGTGCACGGGAGCCGCCCCAGATGGCCCAGCAGATCCCCGTCGACCCGCAGGCCCGGGCCGACGATCCCCGCCGCGACGCCGAGCGGGACGACGCCACCCACGCCATCGCCGATGACGTCGCCTATCAGCGCCACGTCCTGGTCAACGTCGTGTTCGTGGGGCCCCCCGGCGCGGGCGACCGGGGTTGGGTCCTGATCGACGCCGGCGTGATGGGCGCGAAGCGCGGGATCGAGGCCGCGGCCCGGGCCCGCTTCGGCGAAGGCGCCCGGCCGGCCGCGATCGTCCTGACCCATGGCCATTTCGACCATGTCGGCGTCCTGGAGGACCTCGCGGAGGACTGGGACGTCCCGGTCTACGTGCACGCCCTGGAGCGGCCCTATCTCGACGGCAGCGCCGCCTACCCGACGCCGGATCCGAGCGTCGGCGGCGGGCTCCTCGGCCGCCTGTCGCCGCTGTTCCCGACGAGCCCGGTCGACGTCTCAGGGCGGCTCCGCCTCCTGCCGGAGGACGGTTCGGTGCCGCCCCTGCCCGGCTGGCGCTGGATCCACACGCCCGGCCACGCGCCGGGCCACGTCTCGCTCTGGCGCGAATCCGACCGGACGCTGATCGCGGGCGACGCCTTCATCACCACGGCGCAGGAATCCGCCTACGCGGTCGCGACGCAGGCGCCGGAGTTGCACGGGCCGCCGATGTACCTGACGATCGACTGGCCGGCGGCGCGCGCGTCGGTGCGGGCGCTCGCCGCGCTCGCCCCGGAGCGGGTTATCACCGGACACGGCCGGCCGCTCCAGGGCGCCGAGATGCGCCGCGCCCTCGACGCCCTGGCGGCGGACTTCGACCGGGTCGCGGTGCCGGAGACGGGCCGGTTCGTGGAGCACCCGCTCGGGGCCGCCGACGGCTCCGCCTACAGGGCGCCGCGCTGACCGACGTGATGCGGCCGCGCGGGCGGAATCCCGCGCCTCACGAGGCCCGCGCGAGATCCTGGAACGGGGCCGGGGATCGCACGGCGGCGAGCACGCCGTCCATCTCGGCCTTCGGCATGGCGTGGCCGAACAGGTAGCCCTGGCCGAAATGGCAGCCCTGTTCGGAGAGCCAGTCGAGGCTGGCGTCGGTCTCGATCCCCTCGGCGGTGGTGGAGAGGCCGAGGCTCGCCCCGAGCTTGATGATGGCGTCGACGAGCTTCGCCCGCTCGTCGCTCATCGTGATGGCGTCGACGTAGCTGCGGTCGATCTTCAGCTTGTCGAACTTCAGTTCGCGCAGGTGGTACAGGCTGGAATAGCCGGTTCCGAAATCGTCCAGCGCGATGCGCACGCCGAGTTCGCGCAGCGACAGCAGGGTCGTCCGGGTCGCCTCCAGGTCCTGGATCAGGGCGCTCTCGGTGATCTCGACCTCCAGGCGCTGCGGCGGGAAGCCGGTCTCGGTCAGGATCCCGAGGATGCGCTGGGCGAGCCACGCGTCCTGGAACTGCTGCGGGGCGATGTTCACCGCGAGGATCAGGTGCGGCGGCCAGGCCCGGGCATCCAGGCAGGCGCGGCGGATCAGGCTGTAGCTGAGATCCGCGATCATCCCGGTCTCCTCGGCCACCGGGATGAACTCGCTCGGGCCCACCACCCCGCGCGTCGGGTGGCGCCAGCGCGCCAGGACCTCGACCCCGACGATCTCCTTCTCGGGGAGCGACACCACCGGCTGGTAGAAGGGCTCGATCGCGCCCGTCTCGATGGCGAGGCGAAGTTCCGTCTCCATGCGGGCGCGGGCGCGCAGCTCCGCGTCCATGGCGCTGCGGAAGAAGCGGACATTGCCGCGCCCGTCCTTCTTGCCCTGGTACATGGCGAGGTCGGCCGCGTGCAGGATCGCGTCGGCGTCCCCGTGCTCGGCCGACACCGCGGCGACGCCGACTGTGGCCCCGACCTTCAGGTCGTTCTGGCTCCACGTCACCGGCTCGGCGATGCGCGCGATGACCGCCTGGGCGAGGCGCCGCAGCGCCTCGCTCTCGTAGCGGAGCGGGACCAGCATGGCGAACTCGTCGCCGCCCAGACGGGCCGCCAGGCCGCCCGACGGCACGAGCTGCTGCAGACGCTCGGCCACGGCGCACAGGACCGCATTCCCGGCCGCGTGGCCGTAGAGGTCGTTGACCGGCTTGAACCGGTCGAGGTCGATGAGGAGCACCGCCGCGTCCGCGGCGCCCGGCGCGTGCGCCCGTTCCACGGCGTCGATGAAGCGGCGGCGGTTCGCCAGACCGGTCAGCCCGTCGTGCCGGGCGATCGCCTCGGCCTGCGCGGCGGCGGCGGCGCGCTCGAGCATGAGCCGCCGGAGGATGATCGATTTGCGGATGCTGGCGCCCCACTGCGCCACGCCCATGCAGGCGGCGAGCAGCAGCAGGTCCGTGAGGTTGTAGGTGGCGACGACGCTGTTCAGATACGCGAAGGTCCCGAGCGTGACGCCGACGAACCAGATCCCGACGCCGATCACGAGGAGGCACAGGGTCTCGTACAGCTCGCCGCGGCCCCAGGCTCTCGACGTCTCGATCGGCATGGTCAGGACCCGGTTTCCAACGTCAGAGCGAAGCATGCCGTCCGCTCACGCGCTGTAGATCAGCTCCGGACGCGGCAGCTTCTCTACATCTTTACGGGTCTTTGTCTTGGTTTAATTTGGATTAAATCGCGCCGCCACGCTGCGCGCGGCTCGGGGGCGCCGGTATGTTCCGTCGCGGTAAGAGATGGACAGGGCCGCGCCGTCACGCCTCGTCGACGGCGTCCGGACGCTGCGCGGCCGAGCGGCTCTCCTGGAGGGTGGCGGCGGCCTTGACGATCGACAGGATCCCGCCGCGGGTCGTCTCGTCGGTGATGCTGGTGAAGGCCAGGACGAGTTCCATGACCTTCGGATCCTCGAACAGGGCCGCGGGTCCGACGCGTCCGCCGCCGTTGTCCCGCGGATCCGCGAAGAACGTGTCCACCGGCACCCTCAGCAGGTCGGCGATGGCCTGAAGACGCCCTGCGCCGATGCGGTTGCGCCCCTTCTCGTACTTCTGAACCTGCTGGAAGCTGACGCCGATGGCCTGACCGAGATCGGTCTGGCTCAGGCCCTGTGCCACGCGGAGCGCCGCGATGCGGCCGCCGATCGAGCGATCGGTCTCGGTGGCGGACTTGGGCTTCGGGGAGGACGACATCGAACGGAAACCTTCAGCATGCGGGATGAGTGGCACTTACCCAGAGTCGCGGAAAAAAACACAACCGAAAACTGCTTAGCGCACCAATAAGTTGCGCAATTCCTAGTTGCACTGGACGCATGGCTTGGCTGTTGGTTGTACGCCCAGGGACGGTGAAACCGCAATGGTCAACTGTATCCGTCACGCAGCGCACAGACGGTTTCCCTCCTGCGCCTGTCTTCGCCGGCTACGGCAGCCTCTCAGTCGCCGTGCGCGACGATACATCGGAGATCGGTCGAAGGGGTGGTAAAGTACCGAGGCCTCCGATCGTCGTGGCGGACGGTGACGGATATGTGATGCGGCCGGCATTGTGATGGGACTGCGGCCGCGGGTCTCCATCAAGACATCGGCGATGCAATTCACCGGCGCGAATGTCGCGGCCGGTGGGACACACACCCCTGTTTCCGACATCGGGCCGCGTCTATCGCCGGCCTAAACACTTTAAGTCCCGGTCGAGAAAATCTATGAAATGATGTATTCACCGGCCAGGCTCGACGGTAGAGTCGGTCTCCCATCACAGCGCCCTCGTCGATGACCGACCTTCTCGTCACCCTCCAGGAGCCAGCCGAACCCGCCGGGCAGGCCGGGCCGGGATCCGAGACGTCGGCCCTGCGCGCGCATATCGCGCGGATTCTGCGCAGGCTGCCTCCCGCCAAGGCGACGAAGACGACCTGACCTCGACCGCCGGGAACGGCGCCGCGACCTGCCCGGACGGATCATCCGCTCGGGACGGGCGCCCGGTCCGGACGCCCCTCCTAGGCGACGGCCTCCAGCGGCTGCGGCCGGGCGCGGACGCGATCGAGGATGTCGAGGGTGCGGATGCTGTCCGCGAGCGGCATGATCGGGCTCTCGCGGGCGCCGGCGAGCAGGCAGCGATGCACCTCGTCGATCTGATGCCGCAGCCCGAACCCGAGGTACGGCGTCGGGATCAGCGCGACGCGGCGGAAGTCCAGCGGCTGCAGGAGGCGTTTCGCGAAGGCCAGTCGGTCGACGGCCTGGCGGCGCGGCGGGGCACGGTCGGCGGGCGCCGGCGCGGCGGCGGTGCGCACGCGCGTGAGGAAGGGCGGGCACAGGAACTGCCGGTGCAGGTGGATGCGGCCGCGCGTGCCGACGATCACGGCGGCGTTGTCGGCCTCTCCGGTCGAGCCGCAGCTCAGGGTCGCGGTCCTGGCGTTCCAGCCGAGCGCGAGCGCGGCCTGCTGCGCCGCCGCACCGCCCCGATCGAGGCCGACGCCCGAGACCTCCGTGGGTGCGCCGAACAGGTGGAGCGCCAGCGACACGGGGTAGACCCCGAGATCGAGGATCACCCCGCCTTCGGCCGGATCGTCCGTCCGTCCGGGCGGGTTCAACGCGCGGGGGAAGAACAGGCGGGCGTCGAGATGCAGGGGATCGCCGATCTCTCCCGCCTCCAGCATCGCCTTAGCCCGCACGACGCCGGGCGTGAAGCGCATCCACATCGCTTCCATGCAGAAGACGCCCTTCCGCCGCGCCGCCTCCGCGATGCGCCGCGCCTGCCCGCCCGAGAGCGCGATCGGCTTCTCGATCAGGACCGACTTGCCGGCCTCGATGCAGGCCAGCGCGCTGTCCATGTGGTCGCTGTTGGGCGTGGCGATGTAGACGACGTCGATATCCGGCCGCGCGGCCAGGGCCTCGACGCCGGCGACGGCGGCCGGCGCGCCGGACGCCTGAGAGAAGGCCGCGGCGAAGGCCTGGGCGCTCCCCGTGCTCCGCGCCCCGACGGCTGTGAGGCGCGCGTCCGGCCGCCCGAGAAGGTCGCTGACGAAGCGCTGGGCGATGACCCCGGTGCCGAGGACGCCCCACGAGACGGTCTGTGCCATGGCTAGAACCTGGATCTCAGCTGGATCACGGCGCCGCCGCCGGCATTCTGCATGGCGAGCGCGATCTCGGTGATGTGCAGCACGAACCGCGCCGGGAGCGGCGCCGGAACGCCCGCCCGGATCGCCGCGGCCTGGGCCGCGGGTCCGCGGGCGAAATCCATCTGCGACGGGTAGCTGGGCAGCTTGCCCCCGAAGCGGGGAGTCGGCAGCTTCCGACCGAGGAAGATCCGCCCGGGCAGGTAGCGCTGGATCCGGTGCAGCAGCCGGCCGAGCCGCCCGGGCGCCTCGCCGCTCGGCGAACGGAGATAGACCGGGCCCTGGCTGGCCCACGAATCGGTCACGGTCAGGACGCCCCGGTCGCCGATGATGTGCAGGGAGCGGTCCTGCGGCGCGACGAGGCCGCAGGTGATCCGCGCGACGACGCCGGATCGGAACTCCAGGCACGCTGTCGAGAAGTCGTTGGCGACCGAGTCCGGGGGCTGGCCGGTGCCCTTGTCTGGGTACAGGCGCGACGCGAAGGCAGTCATGCGCTCGACCGGGCCGAACATCAGGCTCATCCAGGTCAGGTAGTAGCCGGCGTGCTCCAGGGTGCAGCCGACCCGGTACTCGTCCTCGGCCGGCCAGGGGGCGCCGGTCACGCTCCGCCATTCATGCACCGGCTCCTGGAACACCGGCCCGTCCTCCAACTCGGCGTAGACGAGCCGGACCGACCCGACCTGGCCGGACGCGACGGCCTCCCGCACGGTCGCGCCCGCCTCGCCCAGGATGCTCGCGGGCGCGCCGCTCAGCGAGAGGCCCTTCGCCTCGGCGAGTTCCACCAGCGCTTCGGCCTGGGCGTACTCCATGGCGAGCGGCTTCTCGGAGTAGACGTGCTTGCCGGCCTCCAGGGCGGCCTTGGTCACGACGTAGTGACTGTGCGGGTTGGTCAGATTCAGGATGAGGCCGATCTCCGGCTCGGCGAGCAGGGCCTCGAGGCTGTCGAAGGCGCGGGCGTTGTAGTGACGGCAGAAGACGGCGCGCCGCTCCGGGTCCCGGTCGTAGACGCCGGCGAGGCGCAGTTCGGGGTGGTTCACGAGGGTCGTCATGTAGAAGTCGGCGACGTAACCGCAGCCGACGATCCCGATCTGCATCTCTGTCCCTGAAGGTCATCCGCACCGGATTCGGGTCGTAGCGGCAGCGCTCCGTTCCGCGCCTTCATCCATTGGGCGTAGGATCGACGCGCCGAGAGCTCAGCGACGCTCTCCGGCGCCCGAATTCGGCGCCCATGTCTCGGCAGTACACGGCGCTCGGGCCGCAGGCGCTGACGCTATTCGGTCGAACGCGCGTTTAACGCTCCGTTTACCGTACGGTCCGACAGTTCGGGTGCAACCGGAGCCCCGTGGACAGCCATGCTCGATGTCGCCTTCTGGTGGTGTGTGGCCGTGGCTTTGACCGGATCGGTCGGCCTCGTCGGCCTGGCCATCGTCGCCGGCCGGAGCGGCCGCTCGCAGCCGCGCGGCCTCAAGCTTACCCGGACCGAGCCCCTCGTGCTCCGTCACTTCGGGCGCGCGTAGGTCGGCATTCGACCGGCACCGGCCGAGTATCCGGCGTCTCAGATCTTTAAGTTCGCGGTCGGGTCGGGTTCCCGCCGGGAAGATCCGTCGTGCCCAGGTCGCGCGAGGATCCCTGACCCTCAACCGGTTCACCCCGGTCGACGTAGCCGTCGGGCACCACCGCCTGGGATCCCTTCGATGGAAGGCGGGTCGGGATCGGGCCGGTCGCGGTCACCGGAACGGACGTAACCGAGGTCGTCGACGGCAGGATCGCGTGCCTCCGGGTGCCGCTCGACCCGCCGACCGGTCGGGCTTGCCACGGTGCGACATCACCGTTTCCGCGGGTTCGATCTCAGGTGAGCCGCTTCCCTTCGCGGCGCCGGACGCTGCCGGTGTCACGTCAGGGACAGCGATCGAGGTCTGGCCGCCTCACGATCTCACCCGGAGCACGATCTTGCCTCCGAGCCGACCCTCCTCGGAGCGCGCGTGGGCGCTGGCGACCTCGTCGAGGGGAAACTCCAGGCCGACTCGCGGCACCACGAGGCCGCGCTCGAGGAGGCGCGTCACGGCGTCGAGCTTGCGGCCGTCCTGGCGCGAGAAGACGAAGTGGTAGGTGGCGTTCCGGCCCCAAGCGTCGATGAGGTTCTGAGGCGTCGCGGTGTCGACCAGGGTGACGACGCGCCCGTCCTCGCGGAGGATGCGCGGGGAGCGCGCGAGCGTGTCGCGGCCGATCGTGTCCAGGACGACGTCGACGCCCCTGCCCTCGGTCAGGCGATCGACGGCGTCTACATAGTCCTCGCGCTCGAAATCGATGACGGCGGAGGCGCCGAGCCGCTCGACGCGCGCCACGTCGCTGCCGCGCGCCGTCGCCAGGACCCGTGCCCCGATGGCCTTCGCGACCTGGACGGCGATCGCCCCGACGCCCCCGGCACCGCCGTGGACGAGGACGGTCTCTGTGACCTGCAATCGGGCCCGCTCGACCAGCCCTTCCCAGACGGTCACGCCGACGAGGCTGACGCTCGCGGCCTCGGAATGGGTGAGGTTGACCGGCTTGCGCGCGACGATGCCGGCATCCGCGACGTGGTACTCAGCGTACGATCCCGGACCGCCGAAGATCCGCGGCGTGTAATAGACCTCATCCCCCGCGCGGAACTCGGTCACGTCGGATCCGACCTGGTCGACGACGCCGGACACGTCGTGCCCGATGATGGCCGGCAGCGCGACCTGAGCGGCGTAGTCGCCGCGGCGGATCTGGCCGTCGAGCGGGTTGATCGACGTGGCATGCACGGCCACGCGGACCTGCCGGGGTCCCGGCCGAGGGTCTGGCAGCTCCCGGAGCTCGAAGCTGTCCGGCCCCCCGAACTTCGTCAACACCATCGCCTTCAAGAGAGCCTCCCGTCCTGACCGGCCAACCTTGTGTCAGCCGGGCTGCGGGATGACGAACGCGTTCTCCTCACGAGGCCGATGAGCTACGTTCAGCCATGACGATGCGGAGATCGCTTCCTCCCCTCGCGGCGCTCCGGGCCTTCGAGGCGGCCGGGCGCCGCCTGAGCTTCCGCGCTGCCGCCGACGAGCTGGGTGTCACGGCGACCGCCATCAGTCATCAGATCCGGCTTCTCGAGCAGACCCTGGGGCTGCGTCTCTTCCACCGCGAGACGCGCCGGGTCCGGCTGACCGCCGAGGGCACCGTTCTCCTGCCCGTGCTGCGCGACGGTTTCGACGCGTTCGCCCGAGCCATCGATGAGATCCGCGGCCGGCACGCGGCCGGCGTTCTCACGCTCTCGGCCCCGACCGCCTTCGTGGCGAAGTGGCTCGTGCCCCGGCTCGCCGACTTCCGGGCCGCGCATCCCGGTTGCGATCTGCGACTGCACGCGTCCGACAGCCTGGTCGACTTCGCCCGCGACGGCGTGGACGTCGCCGTCCGATACGGGCCCGGTCCCTATCCCGGCCTCGACGCGCACAGGCTGGTGGTCGACCGGGTCGCACCCGCTTGCAGTCCGCGTCTCGCCATTCGATCCGAGAGCGATCTGGCCCGCCACCCCCTGCTGCACTTCGAGTGGCCCGACCTGACCGACGAGACGCCGACCTGGCCGGCCTGGCTGCGGAAGGCCGGGATCACCGATATCGATGGCGGTGCGGGCATCCGCTTCAGCGACGAAGGTCACGTCATCCAGGCCGCGATCGCCGGTCAGGGCATAGCGCTGGTCTCGGTCGTACTGACCGCCGACGACCTAGCGAGCGGCACGCTGACTCAACCCTTCGGCCCCGTCCTCGACGCGCACCCCTACTGGGTCGTCCACCCGCGACATCCGGCCCAGGCGGGACGCGTCGGGGTGCTGATCGACTGGCTGCGCAACGCAGCCATCCGGTGACGCAGGACCATGTGGCGAGGTCTGTATGACGGTTCGCGAGCGGCCATCCGTCGGCGGTTCGGAAATCTTTGTTCGGGGCGGGACCCGGCATCTCGACCATGAGGTGGCGACCGTCCGAAGCGTTGGCCCAAACTCCCTGCTCGATCGCAGTGCTCGTCGTGGAGCGTAATTTTTGCCGATCGCCGGTAAATCTCGGCGTCATAGCAAGCCTAAACCCAGTGTCCGGTAAAACCGAAGCTTAAGTCAGAATGACAGGCGATGCTGTGTCGTAAAGGCGTGGATGAAGACGTTCGACGGGACCTGTTGCAAGCCCGCCAAGGCGGTCAACGACGAAGGAGTGCGAATCTGAGATCTTTCGCGATCGATCGCCATCGTGGACGGCCGTTGTGAACCGCCCGATAGGTTCCACCGGCGACACGTGCCGACAGGCCCTGGAGTGCCTCCAGGCGCGTCTCAGTTCGATAGATCGCTTCGCGCTTCTCGAGCTGGTCAAGCGCGCTGCGAAAGAAAGCGGCCGCCCTTGCCCGATCGAAGAGTGGAAAATGCTCAGCCGTCGCTTCCGGAAGCCGCTCGACGATATCGATCATGGCGGTCGTGGCTTCCCTGTAGGGATCCAAGCCCCCAGCTACCGTCCTCCGACCCGCGCTCCGCTCGCGCTCACCGTTTCCGAACAGATTATGGGCGTGCTGCCGATAGCGGACCAGGGGTACATCGATCTCGACGGTCTGACCGACGACTTGCGCCAGGAACATTACCCAACGGTCGTGAGCGATCATCTCGCTGGGGACAATGAAATCGATAAAACGGTCATCGACATCCCACAGATCCAAGAGTTCTCGTCGAAAGACGATCGAAAATCCGAAGAACGTCAACCACGGATCGTAGGTGAGCGGTTTTCTGAGGCCGGTACGATGAATGCCTTGCCGAAAGACGCCAAGCTCGCGATTGTTGGAGTCGATAGTGATGGCCGTATGGGCGATCATCGAGACGCTGCGATCGTCCAGATAGGGTGAGCAAAACTCGATCTTCTTCGTGTCCCAGATATCGTCCTGATCGCAGAAGGCGACGAATTTTCCACGCGCCAACCGAGCGGCTCTCAAGAAATTGCTTCGAAAGCCGAGCGCGGGCACGTTCTCATGGATTTTGAACTCGGTTGCGCTGCCGCAAGAGAGATTTCGGACAATTTCTAGCGTGTCATCCGTAGATGCATCGTCGGAAACGATGATCTCAAGAGGATGTACTGTTTGCCCGACGAGAGTTTCAAGCTGTTCGCGGATAAATCTCGATCCGTTATGCGTGGCAAGAACAACAGAAACACCATGTTCATATCGCATGATGATGTCCTGACGAAACGGATTGCTATCTTCTGCGGTCGGAGCAACAATCAGACCATCTCTCGGTCACGGGTGGCCTCTCGAGTTCTTGCTATCGGGTGAGCGCGTATTCATTTGGGGCCACAGTCTTAATCGAACGGATTTGGATGAAAATAAATAAACGTAGCTGTGGCGGCCGAAGCAGATATTCTGCTCCCTTCTTCCGGTAAGATGCCGACCAAGAACGTCTTTCTTAAACTCGAGAGTGGCGCTTTGCGCCGACGCGGAGGCTGTTGATTTATCATCTTAGTCGTCGGTACTGTCTATAGCCTTCGCCACAAAAAGCAAGAGCGCTAATGAAGTTCTTGTTCTGCACGTTCCGATCATTGACCTGTACCCGCCGGGGGCCGGAAGGGATATCGACGCGGCCGGATGACGGCGTGCGCTCCGACAGATCCGCGACGCCGAAGCTGACCGGCGGGAATCCACGCCACGTTGCCGATTCGCAAGCTACCCAACCCAGGCGTTCGGAGAGCGGTCGTTGCCTGCCGAAAGCCGCCACTTATCGATCGTCCAGCAACCTCGGATTGAAGGCGCGGTTGGCATTCCACTAAGGAATCCCATTCGCCCCGTGGTCTCGGTAGCCGGATCGAGCGAGAAGGCGATCATGATAGGCCGAGACGGCGGGATAGCTCGGGCGCTCCATTGGCGTCATGCGCCAACGGTTTACGGACAAGCCGAGTACGACATCCGCCAACGTGAAGGCTCCTCCGGTCACATAAGCTCCGGTTGAGGAGAGACGGTGGTCAAGGATCCCCATATTCGCGTTCCAGGCCTCGACCCCCGCCACTATCCGGTCTGGATCGGCGTAGGCCGGATCACGACGAACGAGGCCGAGGAAAGCCGTCCGCCAAGACGCGTTCAACTCGGTCGCTTGCCAGTCCATCCATTGTTCAACCAGAGCGCGTCCACGCGGGTCAGCAGGGAGCAGATCCGTCCGAGCGGCGCTCGCAGCGAGGTAGCGGCAGATCGTATTTGACTCCCACAAGGCACCTGCCGCGTCTTCAATCACGGGCACGAGGCCGTTCGGGTTGCGAGCCAGAAATTCCGGGGTATCCGTTGCTTGGAAGCCGCTGCCGTAGTCCTGGCGATCGTAATCCAATCCGATCTCGGCACAGGTCCAAAGCACCTTGCGAACATTGATCGAGCTGGCCTTGCCGAGAATGCGGATCATGGGAGCGGGTTAGCCAACGCTGGAATGATGAAGAGATGACCACAGAGGGCGTGGTTGCATCTTCCACCCGCGGAGTTAACCGCCCTTGTCTCAAGTGCGCAAAGCGGATGCAGCGAGCGACCTCGAGAGGATCTCGAGCGATGTCCACGGCTACGCCCGCTTCGATGCGTCCACAATCCAGATGCGGTCGGGCAGGGAACCATTCATCTGAGACGTTGGGGAGAGCCATGCGCGGCGGCAGAAGCTGGCCGAAAGATGCCGGTCTGCTCCGGAGTGAAACTGCAGGAAAAGCCGACACCTCCTGTTGCGCGTCGTCAGAACACCGCGTGGTCGCCGCGCTCGGCGACCGCCTCGCCACGGACCACGCGCGCATAGTAGTCGAAGAGCGTCTCCGATCCCGTCGAGGGAGTGGCCTGGGCATCGTATCGCCCCGTCGCCGGGTCCAGGACGAGCATGGACTCCGTCGCGTAGTAGCGCCCGATCCGCGCGAGTTCGGCCTTGGCGGCCAGGGCCGGCACCCATCGGCCCATCGTCGTCAGAACGGCGACGATCGCGTCCAGCAGCACGACCGGAATGTGCGTGAAGCGCGGTTCGCGCCCCAGAAGGGCGAAGAGCCGCTCGCCCTGCGCGCGCGGCGTGATCGCCTCGCCCGGGCCGCCGATCGGCAGAACGCGATTGCGGCGGTCCCCATCGTCGAGGCAGTCCGCGAGATAGCGGCCAAGGTCGTCGTCGCTGATCGGCTTGCAGGCCGTCAAGGTCCCGTCCCCGAACACCAGAAATGGCTTGCCGCGTTTCACGCGTTCGATCTGTCCCGAGAGCGATTTGAAGAAGGCGGTGGGCCGAACGATCGTGTAGTCGAGCCCCGATGCGATCAGCTCTGCCTCGAAGGCGCGCTTGGCGTGCTGAAAAGCGAGGATCGGCTTCTGGACGCAGATCGCCGACAGAAGCACGACATGCGTGACGCCGGCCGTCAGACCCGCGTGCAAGGCCTCGACCTGCGCGCCGTAATCGATCGCCCAGGCATCGTCGGGCAGCCCCGTGCGCGAGGCGAGGCACGACACCAGGGCGTCGAAGCGTTCGCCGCGGACACCGTCGCGCGCCAGCGACACCGTGTCGGTCAGATCCACGATGCGCGCGGTAGCGCCTGACGGGATCGCGGTTTCGGCAGGGCGCCTGACGAGGCAGACGACCTCGTGGCCGCGCGAGACCAGTGCCCGAACCGTTGCCCGGCCGATTGTGCCGGTCGCTCCCAGGAAGAGGACACGGCGCGGCCTCACACCGTCCGGTCGATCCGCTTTCATGATCGCTTCATCACGACGTTCAACCATCCTAGCGCGACGGCGGCGCTTGCGCTGCCCCGTCGAACGGCGAAAGCGAAGATACGACGGGATCCGCAGAATGATCCGCGTCAATCTTGACGTTCAGCTGCGCGAGACCGCCTGTCCAGTGTCGACCCTTGGCCTGAGGTGGCTTCCGCTCTCCACCCCAAGCCGTCGCGAAACCGGACGGTGCGCACCCTGTAAGTGCGCAACCGGCAGTTCGCTCACTTGCGTCGCGCAACGCGGGGTGCGCAACGCGAACTTGCCGGCGCCCTCCCTGACGAGCCCGCGCTACGCCGCAGGAAGGTGGCGGGTGGGTTCGGCACGCGCCAGCGGGGCAGTTCCAGCGCGCCTTCGAGGAACCGTCGGCCGCGGACAGGACGCCGGCGCAGGCCGGGAGCGGGGTGGCGAAGAAGGCCGAGAATCTGGCCAAGCGGATGCCGGACGCCGGATGCCGGGCGCAGCGGCGCAGAAGGTGGTGGCCGGCGGTGAGACCGGCGAGGCGGAGAGCGTCACGATTTCCGGACAGTGGGGTGCAGATCCCCGACGACGTCGCCGACAGCCTGCAGGGCTGATCGTTAGCCGCGCCCCTTGGCCGCGAACCCCAGACCGGCCGTCTCGAGAACGGTCTCTTCGTCTCGCGATCGGCTTCGAGCCGGTCAACGCGAGGGCGATTCGAACGGCACCACCGTGGCCATAGGCTGAACGATTCCGGTCGTCGCTACACTGACCGGTCGACCAAATGTCTGTGCCCAACTCAACTGAATGACGCTGATTCTTTCTTGTCCGACAGATCGTCTCCGAGATATCTCACTACGTCGACGTTTAGAGAAGCCGATCCAGCGCACGACCGGATGCGCGCACTTGTCGCGTGAACCAAGCGATTGCCCGATTTGATACCGAACGCGGGTCGAGCACTTGCACTTTTGTCTCACGATACACATGGAATGCGGCTCCCTCCGGCAGCAGTGAGGGGCCACTGCAGAATTCAGCCGGACGAGCTGGATCTATATTTCGACACGATGATCCTCGATGTCGGCCAGATGATAATTCAGTAATAATTTACCTATCGATGATGATATAACATTGTCTGCTTGAGCTGAAATCGCAGCCAATGCGCGGGCATGCAACTAAATAACGTTCCCGCGGTGATACATTCGAGCGCGAATGGTGGTCTCGCACAGGCGAAATGCTCGACGGTCCCGCGACGAACTCTCCATTTCTGGACCAGCGAGACGCCTGCTCCGATCAGTCACCCTCGGGGTGCACCGGGATGCGCACCGCCGTTGCTGCCCCCCTCGATAGCGCTGTCGCCGAGGGAACAGGCTGCGGGTGAGGTCAGGCTGACCGGTTTTTATCGCTGCGGGCTGATCCCAGCGTTTGCCGATCGGCCGCGTTTCGGTCACCGACGGCGACACCGGGGTGATCTGCCGGACCCGCATCCGCCGTCGGACTGGAAGCGTGCCGAGTGCGCCAGTGGCGTCGAGACCGGCCGGAAATGGAGAAGCCCGTGGCGCCCACGGCAGCGCTCACGCGGGCTGTCTGCGCGATCGAGGGCGACATCCCGCGCAAGGGCGACGAGATCGACCAGCTTCCCGGAAGCAGGGACTACGACCGGACCATGATCGACACGGGCTCCGGCGAGCGCTTACTCTGCCGCGAGGTCGAGGCCGCGGGCTGGCGAGCGGCGCGCGGGTGATGGACGCGCCCGTCCCTGAACTTCCCTCGACATGAACCGTTCCTGTGCCACAGCAATCGCAGGGACGACTTCATGACTCGCACGCTCGCGGCGCTCGCAGGAGCCTTGTCCATCGCCCTGGCCGCGCCGGTCTCAGCGCAAACGGTGACAGGCGGCGCTGGAAACACCGGGGTCGCCCCGCCGGCGACAACCGGAGGTGCCGGCCCGGGTGCCCGGGATCTTGGACCGAGCCCGGTCACCCGTGGAAATGAGGCCAACCCGAGCAACTCGTCGATCCCGGGCACGACGCCGGGCGTCAACATTGGCGGCACCCCCACGAGTGGGCCGCCCGGCACTGGCGGCACGTCGGGCGGCCCGTCCCTCGGTCGGTAAGTCCGCTCGGCCCCGCCCCGATCTGCTCACGGGGCGGGGGAGCGCCTGATCTCACCAGCGTGTGAGCCGAGCCGATACGCAACGCGGCCCGGCGGCAGGTTCGCGGCCGGCGGTTACCGGGCGGTATCCCGTGCACCGAAAGCAAGTTTTAAGATTACCGTTCTATATGTCTGACATCGCATTGCGTTCCGATGTTGACCATGACCCTCGCGCTGTTGGCCGTCCTGATTGCCGGGGCGCTGTGTCTCGGAATGATCTCCGCGTTCCTGCCGTTTCAGCGTCCGCGCGAGGAGATCGAGTTGGCAGAGTTCACCGACGACGAATTCTTCGACATCGGCGGCCCGATCATCGATTTGCAGGCGACGCGCTAAGGGCGCTCGACACGGACTCGCCATTCATCGGTCGGCGGGGCATCGAGAGGCGCGCCACGGCGCGCCGGGCAGGTCAAAGCGAGAGGTGCTTCGTGGACCCCCAGCCATTCACCATCGACACCGAGGCCCAGGCTCAGACGTACCTGACCGATCTCCTCAACAATCCGAAGAACCGGTCGATGAGCGAGATCGCGAGGCACTGCGCCCTGCGGGTCCGCAACCCGAAGATCAAGGCGTTCTTTTTGACCGAGGGCGCGAAGATGCTCGCCGAGATGAAAGCCTAGAGGCGAGACAGGAAAGCTCCGACCGGCGAACCGGATGGCCCGTCCGGATTCGAGCCCCGGCGGGCGTGCAGCGGCAGCGAGAACGTCCCGCGCGGCGGTGCCGTCGGGGCTGAAGGCGGTAGCCTCGAGGGCATGCCGAGGCCCGGTCGACGCGTGGGCAGGCGGGACGGTTTAAGCCTCCGACGAGGACGGCGCCCGGCCTGCGTCCAGGCTGACCTGACCGGCCGCCTTCGGACCGAGCTGATCGAGAGGATCTGCCAGGACCGGAGGAGCCGGACAGGCGGCGCGGTCGGACGACGCGCGCGGAGCAGGGCGCGCCGAAGCTGCACCAGATCGAGGTGCAGACAGCCCGGGGCAAGAACTTGGCGCTTGCGTGCGAGGAAGCGGAGATCTCTGAGCAGAGTGCCTCACGCTGGCGCAAGGCGTACGCCGGTCTCCGAGTCGATCAGGCTCGGAAGATGAAGGATCCAGACCGCGAGAAGGCTCGGCCGCGGCGGCTCGTGGCCGATCTGACCTTGAAGAAGCAGATGTTGGCGGACGTGGCGGCCGGAGCCTCGTAGCATCCGAGCGACGCCGCTAGGCGGTTGCAGATATCCGGGAGAGGTACGGTCTTCCGGAACGCCACGCCTGCCGGACCGTCGACCAGCGCCGCGGCACGCGACGCGATGTGCCCTCCGTGTCGGCCGAAGAGGACGCGTTGACCCCTGCCATCATCACCCTGGCATCCGAGTGCGGGCGCTGCGGCTGCTGCCGTGTCACCGCACTGCTGCGAGCGGATTGCTGGCAAGCGGGCCAGGATCGGGTTCGGCGCATCGGGCGTCGCGAAAGGCTCGAGGTTCCGCAGAATCCCTTTGACCAGGGAGGGCGTGACGACCGCGCGTCGCGACGGCCGGGAGATCGGCGCTGACACAGGCAACGCCCCGGGCTTCGAGGACCTCGCGTGGGCCCCGGGCCTCGCCGACCGCCGGCTCGGGATGCGCGGCCCGATTGTCCAAGAAAGCCTCGCTTGGCAGATGGGAAGGCCGTTGACGATAGATGACGATCATAATAGATTATGGGCGTCATATCAAACCGTCGAGGGCCCGCGGGGGAGCCGGCGATGGATGCGGACTGGTCATCGTACGCACCGGCTTGGCCGGCCCGGATTTCCGTGACCCTGAAGCCAGCCTTGGTCCAGGCCTCCGAGGTCGCGCCGGCCGCGGGGATGGTCGAGGGTAGCGGCGCCGAGATCGAGGGCCTTGAGCAGTTCGGAGGCCCCATCGGCGTGACCATCGTCGACGCCAACATCCAGGTCTCGGATGGCCGGCCGGGGCTCCTGTCCAATACCCCCGAAGCCGGACGAGGGGGCCCGACCTCCCGAGTCCGCTCCTCGGGCATCGCGTAGCCGGCCGCCGAAGCTGTCACGGACGAGGAAGCCCTCATGGACATCAGGACGCGCCGACTGCTGACGGCCCCTCTCCTGCCGACACTGGCCCGGATGGCCGTGCCGAATGTCGCGGTCATGGTCGTCCAGACCTCCATCGGCCTGATCGAGACCTACTTCGTCGCCGAGCTCGGCACCGACGCCCTCGCCGGAATGGCGCTCGTCTTCCCGGTGGTCATGCTCGTCCAGATGCTGTCCGCGGGCGGCATGGGCGGCGGCATCCAGTCGGCGGTCTCGCGCACCCTGGGCGGCGGTCGGCAGGACGCGGCGGGTCTGCTCGCGTGGCACGCCGCCGCCATCGGCCTCGGCCTCGGTGCGGTGACCAGCCTGCTCGCCTTGACCCTGGGACCGCGCCTCTACGCGGCGATGGGCGGTACGGGTGCCTCGCTCCGGGCCGCGACGGCCTACGCGACCGTCGTGTTCGGCGCGGCGATCCTGATCTGGCTGTTCAACGCGCTGGCGGCGGTGATCCGCGGGACCGGCAACATGGCGCTCCCGGCCGGCGTCACCTGCGCCGGGGCCGTCCTGCTGATCCCGCTCTCGCCCGCGCTGATCTTCGGGTGGGGGCCGTTCCCTCGCCTCGGGGTCGTGGGCGGCGGTGTCGCCTTCGCCGCCTACTACGCCGTCGGCGCCACCGTCTTCGCCGCCTACATCTGGTCCGGCCGAGGTGTCCTGCGCCCGAGCCCTCGCCCGCCGAGGCTGACCTGGGCGCCGTCCCGCGAGATCCTGCACGTCGGCCTGCTCTCCGGCATCGCCAGCATGACCTCCAACGTCACCGTCATCGCCGCGACCGGCTTCGTCGGGACGGCGGGACCGGCGGCGGTGGCGGGATACGGGACCGGCGCGAGGCTTGAGTACCTGCTGGTCCCCCTGGTGTTCGGGCTCGGCTCGCCGATCGCCGCCCTCGTCGGGACCGCCCTCGGGGCCGGGATGCACGCACGCGCCCGTCAGGCCGCGCTGACCGGCGCCCTCGTGGCGGGTGTCCTGACGGAGGCCATCGGCCTCACGGCCGCCCTCCATCCTGCCGGGTGGCTCGGCCTGTTCGGGCACGATCCGGCGATGCTCGCCACCGGCTCGACCTACCTGCGCGTCGTCGGACCGTTCTACGGATTCTTCGGGGCCGGCCTTGCCCTCTACTTCGCGGCCCAGGGGGCCGGGCGTGTCGGCTGGCCGCTCGCCGCGAGCGTCCTTCGGATGGCCGTGGCCCTGGGGGGAGCCTGGATCGCGGCGAGGCTCGGGCTGGGCTTGGTCGGGATGTTCGTCGCCCTCTCGGCCGGCTTCGTCGCCATGGGCCTCGTCAACGCGGCCGCCTTCGCGACCGGCCGGATGTTCCTGGCGGAGCCCGCGCCGAGCACATCCCCTGTTCCGCCAAGCCTTACGGCGGCCGCCAATTCGGGACGCTGAGACGAGGCCTGCGACGCGGACGAGGCCGATGGGTGTCGGCGCCTCCGAGGCGAACGGCGTCCGCGTCCCGGGGCCGCGTCTCCTTCGGGATGAGCGGGGCGCCCGCCTGTCTCGAGGCGACGGTGCTGGGAGCACCCGAGGAGCAGTTCGGCAGGATCCTCGAACCGACCGACCCGCGCTCGTGATCCATGACGGAGATCGCCGATGAATCCTCCGAGACCCTGGACCGGATTGGCGAGGCCCTCGGATCTGGCTTGCTTTCAAAAATGATGACCATAATTTATATCGAGCCGCGGCGGGCAAGGTGCCGCGTGGATCGGAGGGCGATATGAGCAAGGGCAGCATTAAGACCGCGGTGGTGACAGGCGCCTCGTCCGGCATCGGGCTGGAGACGGCGAAGGCCCTTCAGGCTGCAGGCTACCGCGTATTCGGGACCAGCCGGAGGGCGTCCCCGGCCGTGGACGGCGGGATGGCTACCATCGTCTGTGACGTCACCGATGAGAGATCGGTCACTGAGATGGTCGAGACCGTCTTCGGCGAGACGGGGAGGATCGACCTCCTCGTGAACAACGCCGGCTTCGGCATCAGCGGCGCGGCCGAGGAATCGTCGGTCTCGCAGGCTCAGGCCATGTTCGACGTGAACCTGTTCGGCGTCATCCGGACGACCCGCGCCGTGCTTCCCCTGATGCGCGCGCAGAAGGGCGGCCGGATCGTCAACGTCAGCTCTGTTCAGGGCCTGATCCCGGCCCCCTACATGGCGCTCTACGGCGCCAGCAAGCACGCCGTCGAAGGCTACTCCGAGTCGCTGGACCACGAGGTTCGTGGGCAAGGGATCCGGATCGTGCTCGTCGAGCCCGCCTTCACCCGGACGGCCTTCGACCGGAACCTCGTGCGCCCCGACGCGCCGCTCGGCATCTACGAGGCGGAGCGCGCCGGTCGGGACCGGTTCCTGAGCGAGGTCATGAAGTCCGCCGATGCGCCCGAGGTCGTGGCGAAGGTCATCGTCGAAGCCGCCACCGCGACGAGCCCGAAGCGCCGTTACACGGCGGGCCCCAAGGCGAAGCAGGTCAGCCTGCTGCGCCGCTTCGTGCCGGCCACCGCCTTCGACAAGAGCTTCCGCAAGGAGATGCGCCTCCCGCAGGTCCCGTGATCGCGAGTCCGGAGAGGTCGCGGATCCGGCGCGTGTCGGCGTGCAGGGGTTGAGATCGGCCGGGCGCCAGCGCCGTCGATCCTGACCCTCCGCGCCGCGTCGCGCGATGGCGAGTTTGGGCAGCGCGGAAGGGAGTTCTCACCAGGCACACCGACAGCACCCGCAGCTCCGCACCGCTTCGTCGACGTGTGGTGGAATGATCCGATCTGGCCAAGGCAGGGCGAAGCCTGGACGGCCGCGCCTACCTGCGGGCGATGAAAGTCGGGGAGGCGCGCCTCCGCCGCCGGCCGCGCTGCCGGGGATCCAAGTCGATCGCCTCGTCAGAGAGCTCGGCGGCCTCGTGAAGCGCCGAGACGGTCGGGTTCGAGGCCATGGGCTTCGGCGACCCTTCGCCGCCAGGAATGCACCGACCGAGAACAGACCGTGGGTGGCTCTGGTGGCCCATAGTGCCCACGTGCACCGCGCGTTCCGCCTTTGCTCGCGGACTGACTAGCGATCGTTCCAGGACAGAGCCTTGTTGCCCAAAGGCTTGAATGGTCGGAGTGGCGGGATTCGAACCCACGACCCCTAGTCCCCCAGACTAGTGCGCTAACCGGGCTGCGCTACACTCCGACGCCGCTAGGGCTCGCGGCTCTTAGCCTCCGCGCCGCGCCCGCGCAAGCCCTTCGGCGCGCGGGCCGCGCGGATGTGCTGGCTCTCGCGGGTCAGGCCCGCTACGGGGAGGCCTCGCCCCCGCGATTGCCAGAGGATCATGACGGACCGACCGATCGCCTTCGATCTCACGCGCCTCGTCACGCGGCTGCGCCACGCGAGCCCGTCGGGCATCGACCGCGTCGACCTCGCCTACGCGCGCGCCTATCTCGGCCGAGCGGAGACGGGCGTCGGCGTCGTCTCCACGGCGTTCGGACCGCGCATCCTCGACCGCGCGCAGGCGCTGGAGATCGTCGAGGCCGTGGCGGCCGGCTGGGTCGAGGACCGGGACGCCGCGTCGGACCCGGTCTACCGGCGGCTCGCGTCCCGCTGCGGCGATCCCGCCGCCGCGCCGGCGCCCGGCACCGCACCGCAGGCCGGGTCCGCCGACCGGCGGCGGATCCAGGCGCGCAAGACCGTCGACATCGCGCTGCGCGGCCGGTCGGTCGCGATCCTGCCCCGGGACGCGCTATACCTGCACACCTCGCACCTGCGCCTCGACGACCCGCGGCGGTTCGACTGGCTCTATACCCGGCGGGACGTGCGGGCGGCGTTCTTCGTCCACGACCTCATCCCGATCACCCACCCGGAATACGGCCGGTCCGGTGAGGCTGACCGGCACCGGGCGCGCCTGCGCACGATCGGGCGGCACGCCTCCGCCATCCTGGTGAATTCGGAGGATACCGGCCGGCGCACCCTCGCGCATCTCGCCGCCGAGGGGTTCGGGCGGCCGCCGGTGGCCGTGGGCCATCTCGGGGTCGAGCCCGCCTTCGGCCACGCCGGGCCCCGGTTCACCCCCGACCGGCCGACCTTCCTGGTCTGCGGCACCATCGAGTCGCGCAAGAACCACCTGCTGCTGTTCCAGATCTGGCGGCTCCTGGCCGAGCGCCACGGGGCGGCGGCACCCCGGCTCGTCGTGGTCGGGCGCCGGGGCTGGGAGGCGGAGAGCGCCATCGACATGCTGGAGCGCTGCCCCGGCGTGCGCGCCCACGTCATCGAGGCCTCGGGATTGTCGACCCACGGTCTGGCGGCACTGATGCGCAGCTGCACCGCCCTGCTGATGCCGTCCTTCACCGAGGGCTACGGCATCCCCGTCGTCGAGGCCGCGGCCTCGGGGCTGCCGGTAATCGCCTCTGACATCGCCGTCCACCGCGAGATCGCCGACGGCTTCGCGCTGTTCCGCGATCCCCTGGACGGTCCGGGCTGGATCGAGGCGATCGAGGCGCTCGCGCGGCCCGACGGGTCGCTCCGCGCCGAACTAGCCGGCCGTCTGACCGGGTACCGGCCGCCGGACTGGCCCGCGCATTTCGCGGCCGTGGCGCCGACCCTCGCGGCGCTCTGACGGCGACCGCCGATCCGCGCCGGACCCAGACGCCTGCCCGCCGGCCGACGGTCGCGGCCCGCGACCGCGGGACGACGACGCACGTTGCGCCGCCGGAGTCTGACGAATAAGGAAAAGCGTCAGTCAGCCAGCCTGGCCGAGAGCGGGCGGAACGGAGATCCTGCCGATGCGGGTGGTCGACCTCGATCGCGAGACGGTCAAGCAAGGGCTCGATGACGGCTCGATGCTGCTCATCGACGTCCGTGAATCGCACGAGTACGAGGCCGGGCACATCCCCGGCGCCGTCTCGCACCCGCTCTCCGGCTTCGACCCGCAGGCGGTCGCGGCCCTCGTCGCCGAGGACGGCCGGCGGGCGGTGTTCTCGTGCGCCTCGGGCGTCCGCTCGGTTCACGCGCTCATGGCGGCGCAGAATGCCGGGCTCGACCTCGCCGAACACTACAAGGGCGGTTTCAAGGACTGGTACAGCGCGGGCGAAACTGTCGCCTAATCTGCCGTTTCAATCCGGCTCGCGGGACCGTGATGTGCGTTCGCGCACAAGCAACACCGTCGACCGCGGGTTACGGCGCACCCGCGGCGGAACAATCGTCAAGCTCGGCGCGACCGGACGGTCGGCCAACGGACAGCAGGACCCGATGCGCAGCCGGCTTCCCAGCCTACTCACCGTCTTGTCTGGCCTGATCGCGGCTCTCGCGGCAGGCCCCCTCGCGACTTCGGCCCGCGCGCAGGCGCCGGGCGGCCCGCCGCCCAAGGTCACCGTGGCCAAGCCCGTGGTGCGCCAGATCGTCGAGCAGGATCAGTATACCGGCCGCTTCGACGCGATCGATTACGTCGAGGTCCGCGCCCGCGTCACCGGCTACCTCGAGAAGATCAACTTCGTCGACGGCCAGACGGTGAAGAAGGGCGACGTCCTGTTCGTGATCGACCGGCGCCCCTACAAGGCGGCGCTGGAGCAGGCCCAGGCGGCCCTGGCCTCCGCCAAGGCGCGCCAGTCCTTCTCGCAGACGGACCTGGAGCGCGCGCAGACCCTGTCCCGCAGCGGCAACATCTCCGAGCAGGTCACCGACCAGCGCCGGCAGGCCTCGCAGACCGCCCAGGCCGACGTCGACAGCGCCCAGGCCGCCCTCAACAACGCCCAGCTGAACTACGACTTCAGCGAGGTGAAGGCGCCGATCAACGGCCGTATCAGCCGCCGCCTGGTGACCGAGGGCAACATCGTCAGCGCCGACCAGACCATGCTGACGACGATCGTGTCCCTCGACCCGATCTATTTCAGCTACACGGTCGATGAGAAGTCGTTCCTCAAGTACCAGAACAGCCTCGGCATCGGCATGGGCCAGACCCAGCAGGGTAAGGGCGTGCCGATCCTGATCGCCCTGTCCGGCGAGGCGAAGCCCACCCGCAAGGGCACGCTCGACTTCGTCGACAACCGCGTCGACAACGCCACCGGCACGATCCTGCTGCGCGCGACCGTCCCGAACCCCGACCTGTTCATCAAGCCCGGCCTGTTCGGCATCGTCTCGATGCCGGCGACCAAGCCGTTCCAGGGCATCCTGCTGCCCGACGACGCCGTGGCGGCCAATCAGGACAAGCGGATCGTCTACATCGTCGGGCCCGAGAACGTGATCCAGCAGAAGGACGTCGTGCTGGGACCGAAGGTCGACGGCTACCGGGTGATCCAGTCAGGGCTGAAGGGCGACGAGACCGTGGTGGTCAACGGGCTGTCTCGTGTCCGTCCGGGCGCGAAGGTCACCCCCGAGACGATCGAATTGCCCCCGAGCAAGACCTGAGCCCGCGCGGCTCGACACGAACGCCTTCGTGCGCGCCGCGCGGCGCGCCCCGCACCGACGACGCAGGGCCCCGTCCGGGAGACCGGCGGGCCTCAGAGGTTTGACCGATGCGTTTCGCCCATTTCTTCGTCGACAGACCGATCTTCGCGTCCGTCACGTCGATCGTGTTCCTGATCCTCGGCTTCGTGGCCTACGAGAGCCTGCCGGTCTCGCAGTACCCCGAGATCGTGCCGCCGACCGTGACGGTGCGCGCCTCCTACCCGGGCGCCAACGCCGAGACCGTGGCCGCCACGATCGCGACGCCGATCGAGCAGGAGGTCAACGGCGTCGACAACATGCTCTACATGACGTCGTTGTCGACCAACGACGGCAACATGCTGCTGACCGTGACCTTCAAGGTCGGCACCAACCTCGATATCGCGAACGTGCTGGTGCAGAACCGGCTCTCGGTGGCGCAGCCGCGCCTGCCGCCGGACGTGCGCAACCTCGGCGTCACGGTCCGCAAGGCCTCGCCCGACCTGATGCTGGTCGTGCACCTGCTCTCGCCGAACAAGACCTATGACCAGAATTACCTCGCCAACTACATCTACCTGAACATCCGCGACGAGCTGCTGCGCCTCGACGGCGTCGGCGACATCACCATCTTCGGCGGTAACGAGTACGCCGAGCGCGTCTGGGTCGACCCGAACAAGCTCGCCGCCTACGGCCTCTCGGTCACCGACGTCACGACGGCCCTGCAGGAGCAGAACGTGCAGGTGGCCGCCGGCCAGCTGAACGGTCCGCCGGCCGCCAAGGGCGAGGCGTTCCAGCTCGTCGTGCAGTCGCAGGCGCGGTTCAAGACGCCCGAGCAGTTCGCCGAGGTGATCATCAAGGCGCAGGACGGGCGCCTCGTCCGGGTCAAGGACATCGCCCGCGTCGAGATGGGCCAGAAGGACTACACGACCAACTCGTTCCTCAACGACACGCCCGCGGTCGGCATCGGCGCCTTCCAGCGGCCGGGCACCAACGCGCTCGACGCGGCGGCGTCGGTCAAGAAGGTGATGGAGGAGGTCAAGAAGAACTTCCCGCCGGACGTCGAGTACCGCATCGCCTACAACCCGACGGAGTTCATCGAGGAATCGATCCACGAGGTCTACAAGACCCTGTTCGAGGCGGTCGGCCTCGTGGTCATCGTGGTCCTGGTGTTCCTCCAGAGCTGGCGGACCGCCCTGATCCCGGTCATCGCGATCCCGGTCTCGCTGATCGGCACCTTCGCGGCGATGGCCGCCTTCGGCTTCTCGCTGAACAACCTGACCCTGTTCGGGCTGGTGCTCGCGATCGGCATCGTGGTCGACGACGCGATCGTGGTGGTGGAGAACGTCGAGCGCAACATGGCCGAGGGCCTGTCGCCGGGCGACGCCGCCCACAAGACCATGGACGAGGTCGGCGGCGCGGTCATCGCCATCGCGCTGGTGCTCGCCGCGGTGTTCGTGCCGACGGCGTTCATCCCGGGCATCTCGGGCCAGTTCTACAAGCAGTTCGCGCTCACCATCGCGGCCTCGACCCTGATCTCGGCCTTCAACTCGCTGACCCTGTCGCCGGCGCTCTGCAAGCTGCTGCTGGTGCCCCACCACGCCCGCAAGGAGCCGAAGTTCTTCCTGACCCGGTTCGTGAACTGGCTGGCGAACGGCTTCAACCGCGGCTTCGACGCCACGTCGAACGCCTACGGCCGAACGATCCGGGTGCTCACCGGCGGGATCGTGGGCTTGGGCGTGATGCTGCTGGTCTACGCCGCGGTGATCGCTGGCACGCTCCACCTCGCGCAGACGACCCCCACGGGCTTCATCCCGGACCAGGACCAGGGCTACCTGATCGGCGTCGTCCAGCTCCCGTCCGGCTCCTCCCTCGACCGCACCACGGAGGTGTGCCTGCGCGCCGCCAAGCAGGCCCGGACGGTCGACGGCGTGGCCAACGCGGTGATCATCGCGGGCTTCGACGGCGCGACCTTCACCAACACGACCAATGCCGGCGTGATGTTCCTGACCCTCAAGGGGGCGAAGGAGCGCGCGGAAGTGGGTCGGAGCGCGGCCGTCATCACCGGCGACGTGCTGAAGGCCACCTCGGACATCCAAGAGGCGCGGGTCATCGTCATCCCGCCCCCGCCCGTCCGCGGTCTCGGCAACGGCGGCGGCTTCAAGATGCAGATCGAGAGCCGCCAATCCTCGGATATCGGCCCGCTCATGGCCGCCGCCGGCGAGGTGATCGCCCAGGCGAACCAGAGCGCGGACGTGCAGCGCGTGTTCACGACTTTCGACAACTCGACGCCGCAGCTCTTCCTCGACATCGACCGCACCATCGCGCGGATGCTGAACGTGCCGCTGGCCAACGTGTTCTCGTCGGTCCAGGCGGATCTCGGCGGCACCTACGTCAACGATTTCAACACCCTGGGCCGCATCTACCAGGTGCGCTTGCAGGGCGACGCGGCGTTCCGCACGTCGGTGCAGGACATCTCGCAGATCAAGGTGCGCTCCTCCACCGGCGCCCTGGTGCCGATGGGCACCCTCGCTTCGGTGCGGGACGTGACCGGTCCGCAGATCGTGCAGCGGTTCAACCTGTACTACTCGGTCCCGGTGCAGGGCGTGGCCAAGCCCGGCGTCTCCACCGGACAGGCGCTCACCGCCATGGAGGAGATCGCCAAGAAGGCGCTGCCCGACGGCTACTCGTACGACTGGACCGAGATCGCCTACCAGCAGAAGGCGGCGAGCGGCACGGCCGGCGCGGTCTTCGCCCTCGGCGTGCTGCTGGTCTTCCTCGTGCTCGCCGCGCAGTACGAATCCTGGGCGCTGCCGCTCGCGATCCTGCTGGTGGTGCCGACCGGCGTGCTCGCCGCGCTCGCGGGCGTGCAGTTCCGGGGGCAAGACAACAACATCCTGACCCAGATCGGCCTGATCGTGCTCATCGGCCTCGCGGCGAAGAACGCGATCCTGATCGTCGAGTTCGCGCACGACATCGAGCAGCGGGAGCATCGCGGCCCGGTCGAGGCGGCGGTCGAGGCCTGCCGTCTCCGCCTGCGCCCGATCCTGATGACCGCCTTCGCGTTCATCCTCGGCACCCTTCCGCTGGTCGTGGCGACCGGCCCCGGCGCCGAGATGCGCCAGGCGCTCGGCACCGCGGTGTTCTTCGGGATGATCGGCGCGACCTTCTTCGGCCTGTTCCTGACCCCGGTCTTCTACGTGGTGATCCGCCACTTCTCGATCTGGCTGGGCCGGTTCCGGAAGAAGCACACGCACGGCGATCCCGGCGGCGCGGCCCCGGCCCACGGCTGACGGCATACGCCCCCCGGGCCGCGGAACGATGGAAGCCGCGCCGGATCCGCGAGGATCGGGCGCGGCTTCCGCGCGACGGGCGGGGGCACCCGGTGTAGAGGCTCGCGGCATGCACGCCCTCGGTCGCCTGATTCTAGGGGCCTTCGCCCTCCTGCTCGCTGTCCCCACGGGTCTCGCGGTCCTGGTCCTGGCGCTGCTCGTCGACCCGGCCGCGCAGGCCTGGCTGTCCGGCGGGGCGCTCGCCGGACTCGACATGGCCCTGCCGGACCTCTCGGCCTGGCTGCCGCCGGAGGGGCTCGCCCTGCTCCTCGCCGGCCTCGCCAAGGCGCTGTTCGCGCTGCTGTTCGTACCCCCGGCCGTGATCGGCTTCGGCGGTGAGATCCTCGGGCGCCGCGGCCTGCTGTGGTACGGCGCCGGCTGCGGGCTGCTCACCGCCGCCCTCCCCTGGCTGACGCGCGGCGCGCTCCGGTCCGGCGGCGCCCGCGACGCCGCCCTCCTCGCGGGCGAGGCGCGCCTGACGCTGATCCTGTTCGCGGTCGGTGCCAGCGCCGGCCTGGTCTACTGGCTGGTCGCCGGGCGCGGCGCGGGGCTCGTCCGGGACGGGCATCGCCCCGAGGGGACCTGACGCCGCCCGGCACGTCGCCCTTGGCCGCGGACACGCGGGCGCGCTACAGGGGAGCCGCCACGACACGGTTCCCGATGCTCACCCTCCGCTCTCTCGCCTTCAACATCTGCTTCTACGCCGTCACGACGGTCCTGGCCTTCGCCGGCCTGCCCATGCTGGTCTCCGGCCGGTCGGTGCTGCGGCTCGCCCGCGCCTGGGGGCGGATCACCCTGTGGCTCCTGCGGGTCGTCGCGGGAACGCGGGTCGAGTTCCGCGGGCTGGAGAACATCCCGGCCGGCCCCCTGCTGGTGGCCGCCAAGCACCAGTCGGCCCTGGAGACGCTGGCCCTCTGCACGGTGCTGCCGAACTTCGCCTACATCCTGAAGAAGGAGCTGCTGCTTATCCCGCTGATCGGCTGGTACCTGTCGCGCAGCGGCATGGTGGCGATCGACCGGTCGAAGGGCAGCCGGGCCATGAGCCTGATGAACGCCGCCGCCGGCGCGGCGATCCGGGACGGCCGCCAGCTCATCATCTTCCCCGAGGGCACCCGGCGTCCGGTCGGGGCGCCGCCCGCCTACAAGCAGGGGCTCTCGCACCTCTACACCGCCCTGAACGTGCCTTGCCTGCCCGTGGCGCTGAACACCGGCCTGTTCTGGTCGCGCAACAGCCTCGTGCGCCGGCCGGGCCGGGCGGTGATCGAGTTCCTGCCGCCCATCCCGCCGGGCCTGCCCCGCCAGGAGTTCCAGGCGCTGGCCCAGGAGCGGCTCGAGACGGCCTCGAACGCCCTCGTCGAGGGCGGCCTCCAGGGCCTCGCAGCCGAGGGGCACGCCGTGCCGGCCGACGAGGCGCCGGCCGCCGCAGACGCCCGACGCTGAGCCGTTCGCGAGCGCGGTTTTCCGCGTCGGACCGGCGCCCGGCGGCTTGTGGATAACGGGCATCGTCGCCACATCTCGCTCTAGGAACGTCGCCCTTGACGCCTGTGGATATCGCGCGTTAGGTTAGAACAAATGGCGAACAGAAGAGCCCTGTCCTGGTCGGCCGCGCTCCGCGACCTGAAGGACGATCGCACCCGGAGGCAGGATGTGCGTGAAGAACGCCTCAAGACGACCGCGGGTCTGCGCGGCTCCCCCGCGCTCCCGCTCTCGGCCTGGCGCGGCCGCTCCGGCCGGCGCTACGTGGTCGGTGTCCACCCGGCCGGCGGCTTCGACCTCGACGAGATGGCGCAGGCCGTGGTGATCGCCGTCCGCCGGGACAACGCCGGCATCGCCGAGATGGTCTCGGTGGCGAGTTCCAGCGAGAGCCCGCGCGACCACCTGCGCCGGACCTGGCTCGACCGTGTCCGCCGCCGGGGCGCCACCGAGATGCACGTCCACCGCCTCGCCGAGAACGAGGCCGAGCGGACGGCGATCGTCGAGGATCTGCAGGTCGACACCGTCGAGCCGGCGCAGGTCTGACCGGGAACGCGCCGCGCGCGGACGGATCGCGTCCGCGGCGGTCGACCCGTGGCGGTGCTGCCCCAGTTTCGCCCCTTGCGTGGCCACAAGCCGGGGTCACGATGTCCCCGCGGGGACGGGTCGGGGAGCGGAACGCATGGTGCAGGATCGGACGCGGCCGGAGGGTGCCGCTGAGACAGCTCCGGTACGGGGCGCGCGGCGATCCCGGCGGGGGCTGTTCCTGCCCTACATCCTGCTCGCACTCGTGGTCGTGGGCTGGTCGGCCGGCTGGCTGTGGATGCGGGAGCGCGCGGCCAGCGAGATCGACGGCTGGATCGCCCGCGAGGCGACCGCCGGACGCACCTGGACCTGCGCGGACCGATCCCTCGGCGGCTACCCGTTCCGCCTGGAACTGCGCTGCAGCGCCGTGACCCTCGAGCGCGCCGACGGGCGCTTCCGGCTCGGCCCGAGCACAGCGGTGGCGCAGATCTACCAGCCCCGCCTGGTCGTCTTCGAGAGCGCGGGCCCCTTCCACGTCGAGCAGGGCCCGCTGACCGGCGACGCGTCCTGGACCGCGCTCCAGGGCAGCTTCCACGGCGCCGCGGGGGGCTTCAGCCGCGCGTCCCTGGTCGTCGACAAGCCCGACATCACCGTGACGGGCGCCGAGCCCGGCCCGATCGCGGTCTCGGGGCGGCACCTCGAGCTGCATGCCCGGCCGAGCCCGGGCCGCTTCGACTCCGACGGCGCCGTGGATGTCAGCCTGCGCCTGAACCAGGCGGCGGTTCCGCAGCTCGACGCGGTAACCGGAACGCAGGATCCGGCCGACCTCGCCCTGGACGCGACCCTGACGCAGGCGACCGTGCTGCGCACCGGGACGGTGGCGCGCGAGCTGGAGCGCTGGCGTCAGGCCGGCGGTGCCCTGGACCTGACGGCCCTGTCGCTCGCCAAGGGCCCGCAGCGCGTCCAGGCGAAGGGCAGCCTCGCCCTCGACGCCGCCCACCGGCCCGCCGGGCAGATCGACCTGCGGGCGGCCGGCGTCGACGCGCTGGTCGGCAGCATCGTCGGCCAGCGCTTCGGCTCGGACCGGGGCGCGCTGGTGGGCCAGCTGGTCGGCGGGCTCCTGGGGCTGGCCCAGCGCCCCGGCCCCGACGCGCCGGCCGACGGGACGCCGCTGAAGGCGCTCCCGCCGCTGCGGCTCGTCGACGGCAAGCTCGTCTTCAGCGGCTTCCCGATCCCGAACGTCTACGTGCCGGCCCTGTACTAGGCGAGCGGCCCTGCCGGCCGGCACTGCCGGGTGGGCGGTGCGGGCGCGACCGGTATGACCGCTCGGCGCGCCGCGGGCCTGCTCGTCGGTGCGGGATCGGCTATAGGAGGCCGATGGCCTCCTCCCCGCCCCCGACCCGCGTGAAGATCTGCGGGCTCAGCACCGAAGCGACCCTGACCGCCGCTCTGGAGGCCGGGGCGGACTGGATCGGCCTCGTGCACTTCCCCCGCAGTCCCCGGCACGTGGCGCTGGCGGGGGCCGCCGCGCTGTCCGCTCTGGCCCGCGGCCGGGCCGAGCGGGTCATCCTGCTCGTCGATCCGGACGACGCGCTTCTCGCCGCGTCCGTCGAGGCGGTGGATCCGGATCTCGTCCAGCTCCACGGCCGGGAGAGCCCGGAGCGCGTCGCGGCGATCCGTGCCCGGACCGGGCGGCCGGTGATGAAGGCGCTCGGCATCGCGACGTCGGCGGATCTCGCGGCCCTGCCGGCCTACGCGGCGGTCGCCGACCGGATCCTGCTGGACGCCAAGGCGCCGCCGGACGCCGCCCTGCCGGGCGGCAACGGCCGGCGCTTCGATTGGGAGATCCTGCGCGGCGCCGCGCTCCCGCCCGGGACCATGCTGTCGGGCGGACTGGATGCCGGAAACGTGGCCGACGCCCTCGCCCGCACGGGGATCGGCGCCGTCGACGTCTCGTCGGGTGTCGAGACGGCGCCCGGGGTGAAGGATCCGGCGAAGATCGCGGCCTTCGTGGCGGCCGCGCGCGGCCGGCGCTGAGGGGGCCGCCTCAGCGCGGGGCCGGCAGGGCCGTCCGGCCGGTATTCGGGACCGTGTAGACGCCCGAGGTCTCGGTCTCCGGCGCGTAGGCCCGCAGGCGGGTCGCCTCGCGCTCGTGCCGGACGGCCTCGCGGCGGTGATAGCGCGCCCGCGCGCGGGTCTTGCCCTGGCCGAGCCACGTGAAGATGCCGCCCACCACGATGCCCAGGGCCACCGCGCCGAACAGGATCGCGTAGAGCGGGAGATCGACGCTGAAGACCGGCGCGTCCACGTTGAACGGATCGAAGGAGAGCCGCACCGGCGCGCGATTGGCCACCGCCAGGAGGATCACCAGGGCGGCGATCGGCAGCAGCACGAGGCTCTTCAGGAAACGGATCATCGCGCTCACAGGTCCTTCCTACTCGGCGGCCGAGGCATTCTCGCCGATCCCGGCGGCGTTCAGGCGCTGGCGCATCTCCTTGCCGGTCTTGAACACGGGGATCGCCTTCTCGGACACGGCAACGGCGGCACCCGTGCGCGGGTTGCGTCCCCGGCGCGCCTCCCGGCGCTTGACCGAGAAAGCGCCGAAGCCGCGCAGCTCGACCCGGTCGCCGCGGGCCAGCGCGTCGGAAATGGTGTCGAGGATCGCGTTGACCAGGATCTCCACGTCGCGCTGGTAGAGATGCGGGTTCTGCTCGGCGATCTTGAGGACGAGCTCCGACTTGATCATGGCGTGGGATCTTCTCGCGGGATCGGGGCGGGCTGCGCGGCGGCGGTCGTTCAGGGTTCCGGGCGCCAGAGGGCGAGCATCCCGCCTCGGGCGGCCTCGGCCTCGGCGCCGACGGATCGCAGCCGCGCCGCCAGGCCTTCCAGGCCGAGGAGGTCGGCGCCGATCCCGGCGGCCGACCACAGGGAGAACCGGCTCTCCGAGGCAGGCTTCCAGTCCTTGATCGGCAGGTTCGTCTGGACGCCGCGGGCGCTCTCCAGCCACGCCACCGCCTGCCGCTCGCCGCCGAGCTCGTCGACGAGCTTCAGCGGCACGCTCTGGCGCCCGCTGAACACCCGTCCGTCCGAGACGGTGCTGAGCTGGGCCGGATCCATGCCGCGGCGCTCCGCGACGAGGCCCTTGAACCACGCGTAGGTGTCGCCCACCACGGAGGCCAGCGCGGCGCGCGCCTCCGGCGAGGTCGGGGTGAAGCCCGAGGGCTCGGCCTTGAGCGGCGACGACTTCACCGACTCGACCTTGACGCCGACCTTGTCCAGCAGACCCGAGAAGTCGGGGTACTGGAACAGCACGCCGATCGAGCCGACCAGGCTGGTCTCGCGCGCGACGATGTGATCGGCCGCGATCGCGGTGATGTAGGCGCCGGACGCGGCGGTGCCGTCCACGAAGGCCACGATCGGCTTCTTGGCGGCGAGCGCCCGGAGGTTGCGGAAGATCTCCTCCGAGCCCGTAGTCGTGCCGCCCGGCGAGTTGATCGAGACGATCACGCCCTTCACGGCGTCCGAATCGCCGACCCGCTTCATCAGCTTGGCGGTGGCCTCGCTCCCGGCGATGAAGCCCGAGACGGAGATGCGGGCGATCTGGGGCTGCACCGCGAAGGCGCCGTCCGCGCCCGTCCGCACCCGGTACCCGAGGGCCCCGACCGCCACGATGAGGCCGCCGACGCCGAGCACGCGCCAGAGGGACAACCTGCGGCGCAGGCGCCGCCGGTCAATCAGCAGTTCGGCATCGGCTGCCATGCTGTCGCTTCCCCTAAAGCACCCCGACCGGCCCCTCGACGGGGTGCGGGAGGCGTACCCCCGCGCCGGGCAAGTCCTTGGTTTCCTTCGGCTCGCCCGGCCCGAGCCGAGCGAGGCCGGTGTTCTAGAGCATTTTCCGCGGGCCTGGATACGGGGCGCGCGAAGAAAATGACGGGGCCGCCCGTCGCTGTCGCGTCGGGCGGCACGACCGGACCGGCCGCGCGCTCCTGGCAACCTTGGATTGCCGGCGCCCAAAGAAAAACCCGCCCGGGACCGGGGTCCCGCGCGGGTCTCAACCGTCGGCTCCGCCGCCCGGACAGGCCGGGCGGCGGAGCCAGTGTCTCACTCGTCGTCGGAGCGCTTCTTGTTGAAGGCGGCGCCGAGGATGTCGCCGAGGGAGGCACCCGAATCGGCAGAGCCGAACTGGGCCATGGCCTCCTTCTCCTCGGCGACCTCGAGGGCCTTGATCGAGACCTGCACGCGGCGGGCCTTCCGGTCGAACTGGACGACGCGGGCGTCGAACTTCTCGCCGGTGGCGAAGCGCTCGGGGCGCTGGTCGCCGCGGTCGCGGGCGAGTTCGGCCCGGCGGATGAAGGTCTGCATGTCGGTGTCGACGATCTTCACCTCGACGCCGGCATCCTTCACCTCGACCACCTCACAGGTGACGATCTGACCCTTCTTGATCTCGCCGGCCTCGGCGAAGGGGTCACCGCCGAGCTGCTTCACGCCCAGCGAGATCCGCTCCTTCTCGACGTCGACGTCGAGAACCTGGGCGCGGACCATGTCGCCCTTCTTGAACTCCTCGATGACCTGCTCGCCGGGACGGTTCCAGTCGAGATCCGACAGGTGGACCATGCCGTCGACGTCGCCCTCGAGGCCGATGAACAGGCCGAACTCGGTCTTGTTCTTGACCTCGCCCTCGACCTCGGAACCGACCGGGTGCTTCTCGGCGAAGGCCTCCCAGGGGTTCTGCAGGGTCTGCTTGAGGCCCAGCGAGATCCGGCGCTTGACCGGATCGACCTCCAGGATCTGAACCTCGACCTCCTGGGAGGTGGAGACGATCTTGCCCGGATGGACGTTCTTCTTGGTCCAGCTCATCTCGGAGACGTGGATCAGGCCCTCGATCCCCGGCTCCAGCTCCACGAAGGCGCCGTAATCGGTGATGTTGGTCACGCGGCCCTTGAGCTTGGCGCCCTCCGGGTAGCGGGCGGCGATGCCCTCCCACGGATCGGCGAGCAGCTGCTTGATGCCGAGCGAGATGCGGTGCGTCTCGTGGTTGATCTTGATGATCTTGACCTTCACGGTCTGGCCGATCGTGACCACCTCGGACGGGTGGTTCACGCGGCGCCACGCCATGTCGGTGACGTGCAGCAGGCCGTCGATCCCGCCGAGGTCGACGAACGCGCCGTACTCGGTGATGTTCTTGACGACGCCGTCGATGACCTGACCTTCCTCGAGGTTGGCCACCAGCTCGGAGCGCTGCTCGGCGCGGCTCTCCTCGAGGACGGTCCGGCGCGACACGACGATGTTGCCGCGGCGGCGATCCATCTTGAGGATCTGGAACGGCTGCGGGGTGCCCAGCAGCGGGGTGACGTCGCGGACCGGGCGGATGTCGACCTGCGAGCGCGGCAGGAACGCCACGGCGCCGTCGAGGTCGACCGTGTAGCCGCCCTTGACCTGGTTGAAGATCGTGCCGGTGACGCGGTCGTTGTTCTCGAACGACTTCTCAAGCTTGACCCAGCTCTCCTCGCGGCGCGCCTTGTCGCGCGAGATGACGGCCTCGCCGAGCGCGTTCTCGATCCGGTCGACGTAGACCTCGACCTCGTCGCCGACCTTCAGCTCGCCCTCGCGGCCGGGACCGGTGAATTCCTTGAGCGCGACACGGCCTTCCGTCTTGGCGCCGATGTCGATGACGGCCACGTCCTTCTCGATCGCGACGACGCGACCCTTGACGACGGAGCCTTCGGTGATCTCGTGTTCGAGGAAGCTCTCCTCGAGGAGGGCTGCGAAATCCTCGCGGCTCGGGCCACGCCCCAGAGCGGTACCTGCGGTCATTCTGTCTCCTGAACGGCCCCCGGCGGAGGCCCGTTGCGTCGGCGGCTCGCGTTGCAGGCGCCCCCGTTCGCCGCGGCCTTCCCGGAGTCTTTCGGGAGAGGCGACCGGTCCCGCGGGACCCGGTTTGCCGACGCGTCGATACGGATGACGAGGGCGGTCCGTCCGGCGGCCCGGCGGGCGCGCCAGAAGACGAGCGCGCGAGGGCGGATCCGGGAGGACGCGCGTCCCTTACAACATCGGCCTTGCGACTTCAACCGATTAGGGTTTTAGGCTCGCGGGGCGGAGGACGGTCCGCGGGGTCCGGGCGATATCGGTGGTCTTGCCGCCGGCCGCAGATCCGGCAAACTTGTCCGCCGTCGAACGTTTGCGGTCGCGCTTCCGCCGGCTGAGGGGGTAACCCCGCTCGACCGAGGTCCGCGCCGGTCGGCGATCCGGGGCGTAAGGGGGGGTGAAGCGTGGGTTGTCCTGATCTCGACTCTCGGTCTGCCCCCCGTCGGCGCAGCGGCACCGCGCGCTCCGGGGCCTGAGCCCCCGATGCCGAACGGGTACAACGCCCCGATGGAGATGCTGGCGCGCAAGCTCGACAGCATCGCGCGGCTCGCCGAGTCCGACCGCGCGGCGCTTCTCGATCTGCCGCACACGGTCCGGAACCTGCCGGCCCGCCACGACATCGTCCGGTTCGGTGACCGGCCGACCCACAGCTGCCTCGTCCTGCAGGGATGGGTCTACCGCTACGCCGCCCTCGCCGAGGGCGGGCGGCAGATCCTGTCGTTCTACATCGCTGGCGACCTGCCGGATCTGCAGAGCCTCCATCTGCACCGGATGGATCACAACCTCGCCACCCTGACGTCCTGCGTCGTGGCACTGATCGCGCACGACGACCTGCGCGCGGTCCTCCTGCGCAATCCGGGGCTCGCCGGCACGCTTTGGCGCGACAGCCTCATCGACGCCGCCCATTACCGCGAGCGGATCACCAGCCTCGGGCGGCGGCAGGCGCTGGGCCGCGTGGCCCACCTGTTCTGCGAGCTGTACCTGCGGCAGAAGGCGGTCGGGCTCGCGCGCGGCCTGAGCTGCCCCCTGGTGCCCAAGCAGTCCGAACTCGCCGACGCGCTCGGCCTGACCAGCGTCCACCTCAACCGAGTCCTGCGCACCCTGCGTGGACGCGGGCTCGTCACGCTGAGCGGCGGCATCCTGACCATCGAGGATTGGGACGCGCTGACGGAGGTTGCGGAGTTCGACCAGACGTTCCTGCACCTGGCGAACAACCCGGCGCCGGCCCGAGAGACCGCCGAGGCGATCTAGCGGGTGGGGCCGGGTGACGCGGCGGGCGCGCGCCTCAGGCGGCCCGGGCCAAGGTCTCCGGCGGCTCGACCACCGCGTCGGTGTGGACGTCGAACCGGACCAGATGGGCGGCACCGAAGCTCGTCGTCAGGGCGCAGTCGGTGGCGTCGCGGCCGCGGGCCATGACGATGCGGCCGATGCGGGGCCGGTTGTGGCGGGCGTCGAACGTGTACCAGCGCGGCCCCTCGGGCCCTTCGAGGAAGACCTCGAACCACGCGGAGAAGTCCATCGGCGCCGGGTCCTTCGGCACGCCGATATCGCCGAGGTATCCGGTGGCGTAGCGCGCCGGGATGTTCATGCACCGGCACAGGGTGATCGCCAGGTGCGCGAAGTCCCGGCACACGCCGACGCCCTGCGTGTAGCCGTCGAAGGCGGTGCGGGTCGCGTCGGCCTGCTGGTAGTCGAAGCGCAGGCGGGTGTGGGCGAAGTCGACGATCGCCTGGACGCGGGCCCAGCCCTCCGGCGTGCCGCCGAACAGGGACCACGCGATGCTCGACAGCTTGTCGGTGTCGCAGTAGCGGGAGCCGAGCAGGTACGGCACGACGTCGTCCGGCAGGTCCTGGACGGCGATCTGCCGGGCGCCGGGGGCCTGATCGTCCGGCAGCCCGCTGTCGGCGATCGTGAAATCGGCCGCCATGGTGATCCGGCCGCCCGGCGCGACGATGCGCGTGCAGACATTGCCGAAGGCGTCGACGTGCTGCGACGCCGCGACCGGCGGATCGAAGGCGATCACCTCCGGCGTCAGGAGGTCGCCCCGCCGCTCCGGGCGCACGTTGAGGAGCAGGTTCATCGGCGTGGGGCCGAATGTGTCGAAGGCGATCGAGAAGCCGGTGCGGATATGCATCGTCGGGGACCGTGAGGAAGGACGCCGGCCGACGGAGCGGCAGGCGGGTCGTTACAGTACAGGGCCCAATAAGCCGCGAGAGGAGGCCGAGTTCCGTCGGCGAGGTCAGTTCAGGACGGTTGGGGCTGCCCGAATATTTGGCAGGGTGACGCCTGCGGCAATCGTGCCGCGTCTGGGCCGGCCAGCATCCGGTGAGCCATGCGGCAGGCCGGGGGCGGGGCTGCGGTCAAGCGGGGCGGTCCGTCACCGCGCCATGTTGCAACGCACACGGCGCCCTCTTATCCCAGGCCGCTCGACTCCAGGGCCTGCCGGCACCGCCCGGCCCGGCCTGCTGCCAGACGATCGACGCCCATGACGCCCGACAAGCTTTCCCTGCCGAAGGACAAGATCCGCGTCCTGCTGCTCGAGGGCATCAACGACAGCGCCGTGGCGCTGATGCGGGCGGCCGGCTACACCAACCTGACCCGCCTGCCGAAGGCGCTGGACCGGGAGGCCCTGCACGAGGCGCTCCAGGGCGTGCACATGGTGGGCATCCGCTCGCGCACGCAGCTCGACGCGGCCGCCTTCGAGGCGGCGGACCGGCTCCTGGCCGTGGGCTGCTTCTCGGTCGGCACCAACCAGGTCGACCTAGACGCGGCGCGCCACCGGGGCATCCCGGTCTTCAACGCGCCCTTCTCCAACACCCGCTCGGTGGCGGAGCTGACGATCGGCGAGATCGTGATGCTGCTGCGCCGGATCGTTCCGCGCTCGGTGGGCGCCCACGCGGGCCGCTGGGACAAGTCGGCGGTGGGCTCGCTGGAGGTGCGCGGCAAGACGCTGGGCATCGTCGGCTACGGCAATATCGGCACGCAGCTCTCGACCCTGGCCGAGGCCATGGGCATGCGGGTGCTGTTCTACGACCACACCGACAAGCTGCGCCACGGCAACACCGAGCCGGTCGAGACGCTGCACGCCCTGCTGGCGCAGAGCGACGTCGTCTCGCTGCACGTGCCGGAGACCGACGCCACCGCCAACATGATCGGCGCCGCCGAGATCCGGGCGATGAAGCCCGGCGCCTTCCTGATCAACAACGCCCGGGGCACCGTGGTCGATCTCGAAGCGCTGGCCGCGGCCCTGCGCGACGGCCATCTCAAGGGCGCGGCCGTCGACGTCTTCCCGGTGGAGCCCGGCTCGAACGCCGAAGCGTTCGTGAGCCCGCTCCAGCGCCTCGAGAACGTGATCCTCACCCCGCATATCGGCGGCTCCACCGAGGAGGCGCAGGAGCGGATCGGCTCCGAGGTGGCGCGCAAGCTCGTGGACTATTCCGATATCGGCTCGACGGTCGGCGCGGTGAACTTCCCGCAGGTGCAGCTCCCGGCCCGTCCGACCGGGACGCGGTTCATCCACGTCCAGCGCAACCTGCCCGGCATGCTCGGGCGGCTCAACGACGTGTTCTCCCGCGGCCACGTCAACATCGCCGCGCAGTTCTACCAGACCGACGGCGAGGTCGGTTACGTGGTGCTGGAGACCGACGCCACCGACGCGGATGCCGAGGCGCTGCTCACCGAGATCCGCGCCATCCCGGGCACGATCCGGGCCCGCCTCCTCTACGAGCGCCGCTGATCCCGAGGCGCGCGCGGGAATTTACGATGCGCGCGTGAACGCGGCGGGTCTTGCCGCGTTCGTCTTGCGCGGCCAAGCTGGCCGCTGTTCAAGTCAGGGACGGCACCATCGACGGCCTCGGCCGGTCGAGCGCCCGGCCGGCGGAGGAATTGCGGTGACGAAGCGTGTAGCGTGCGCATGGGCCGGCCTCGTGCTCGGCATCGTCGGGTCGGTCTCGGTCGTCTCCGGCGCGTCGGCGGATTGCCTGCGCCGGGTCTACAACCGGTCGAACCTCGTTCTGGTCGCCCGTCAGGACGGCGGCCCGCCCGCCACGCTGCTGCCCGGCCAGTCGCTCCCGGTGCGGCTGGCGCGGCCGGGCCAGATCGACATCACGGCCTATTGCGGTGCGCCGGGCGCGGGCGGGACCCCGGTCACCCAGCGGACCTTCGATTACGAGGCGGTGCTCGACCGCTGCTTCGTCCGGTTCGGGGGCGACCTGTTCGTGCCGCAGATCGGGCGCGGCTTCATCGGTCTCCAGGAGACGGCCCCGTTCACCGTCAACAACCCGCGCCAAGGCGACATCATCCTCGGGCCCGCGGCCGGCGCGTCTTGCCCGCTGCCGGCCGCTGCTCCCGTGCTGAGCCGCCGGGGTTGAGCGTCAGAGATAGTGCCGGAAGACGACGCCCGCGTCGTCGGTCGCGGCCGGTTGCGCGGGCGACACCGGCCCGATGAACGGGCTCGCGAGGCGCAGGGCCACGAGTCCGAGGGCTGCGAGCGCCGGGGCGAGCAGGCGGAACGGGCGAGCGAGCATGGACGCCTCCGTCGCGCCGCCGATCCCGCCCGCGTCGTGCAGACAGACTGGGTGCGCCTGTGAAGGATCGCACCTTACGGCCGAGCTGGACGTGCCGAAGCGCACATGGGTAACGTTAAGGTCGTGCCCGGATCGCGGGGCCGGCGGGGACGACGTGACGGTCGGGCGCTTGCGTCCATCACCTCGCTGGCAAGTCCGCCGATGCCCTCCTATGCTGCCCACATCGGGGGCTGCCTGGGATCGCGCTGCACGGGCCGCGGCGGCGCTTCCCGGGTAGAACCGACTGCGTGAACGAGGACGCGCGTATGCTGACCCAGACAGGCAACTCGATTCTCCGAGGCGATCTCGGCGTCGAGGAGACCACCGAGTCCGACAACATCGTCCGCTGGGACGGCGAGCGGCTCTACGTGGAGCAGGACGTCTACCACAACGGGCAACTGGTTCACCGCAAGTACCGCCGCACCGTCACCGAGCCCGTCGCTCACGCGCTCTGGGCGATCATCAATCGCGCCAAGCAGTGAGCTGGCAGTGAGCTGGCGGGCGCGTCGCGGACGCGCCCGCCCGATCCGGGCTTCCGCCAGCCCCGGCCGCGCCGGAGCGGAGCCTCGCGGACGTCTCCGGTGAGCCACGGCGAGTCGGGGACCGGATCTTCGAGCGGTGCGGCAGGAGACGCCGCCTGTATCGGTTGCGCGGCGGGACGTTCGGTCCCGGATTCCGGTCCCTGCGTTCCAGATCCCCGCTGTCCTCGACGATCCCGCGGCGGTGCGTCCCAGCCCGAGGCGCGGCCGCACCGACATCGCGCCCGCGCCGGGCGCTCCGGGCTCAGCCCGAGACCGCGCGCAGCTAGGCGGCGACGGCCGCCGTCGGTGCGACGAGGGTGAGATGGGCCGGCCGCAGCGCCTCGAGGCGGTCATGGGCGTTGTCGAACGCGGCCCGGATCGTCGTGCCCGCGTCCTCGACGGCGACCAGCACCGCCAGCTTCTGGGCGGTGGCCCGATCGGCGAGACCGCGCGCGGCCGAGACGAGCGACTGCTCCAGGCTCAGGAATTCCGTCTCGGCATCTTTCCCGGCCTCGCGCGCCACCGACGCGAGGCGGTCCAGTACGGCTTCCAGGGCGTGGCGCAGGACAAGCGTCCGCACGCGCTCCTGCAGGAGCGCCCTCTCGTCGATCTTCATCGGAATCGGTCCGGGTTCGGGAACACGGCCAAGCTCTCATACTTCGGGGCTGTGTGCAGCCACCTTTTTGCAACAGCGCAATACTGTCTCGCGACATGAGCGCTCCGCGGGTTCAACGTCTCGCGGGCCCGATCCGGCACAGTTGTTCTACAATCGTGTGCCGAGTATTTGGGCATTTCCAGAATCGAATGCGCCGTCTCGACAGATTCAGCGCACAGAAACGCCCGCGTGGAGGCCCGGTTCGCCGTCCGAATACCTCCGCTCCGGCAGGGGCGATGCTGGGGGCCGCACCGCTCGAGCCACCGTCCGACCCGGGCCCGCGGCGTCCGGAGGGCGCTCCGCGGGTCAGTACGGCGTGCCGCCCCGGCGCCGCTCCCGCAGGGCCTCGGCGTGCCACTCCAGCTCATCGAGGAAGCGGCCGGCCGCCGCCGCGAGCCAGGGCTCGGCGGGGACGCCCTGCGCGTCGATGACCTTCTGGAGTCGCGGGATCGGCAGAAGGGAGGGGATGCTGGACATGCCCATCTCGGCGAGCATGGCCCGCAGCGGCATCGCGGCCCGGACGCCGCCGAACTGGCCGGCCGAGTAGCAGCAGATGGCCGAGGGCCGCCAGAAATACTCCTCGAGGAAGTGATCGAGCGTGTTCGACAGTGCCGGCGGCACACCGTGGTTGTACTCCGCCGTGACGACCAGGAAGGCGTCGGCGCGGCGGAAGAGGTCGGCGCAGCGCTGCAGGGGCTCCGGCGCCGTCCCGGCCGGGTATTCCTTGTACATCCGGTCGAGGAGCGGGAGCGCCAGCTCGGCCGGATCGACCAGGGGGGCGGCGTGGCCGCGGGACTCCAGCTGCGCGATCAGGAAGCGCGCGGCGCGGATGCCGATGCGGTCGCTCCGAACGCTGCCGAGGATCACGGGGACGGTCAGGGCCATGGCGCTCTCCGGTTGCCCCGATCATGCCAGAGGCGGCCACGCCGCTCCAGCCGCGGGCCGGGCCCGGGATCGTCAGGCCTTGGTGGTGCTGGTCAGCGCGGCCGCGATGCCGAGCGGTCCGCCGGCCGCGTAGGCGGTCACCGCCTTGGTCACCTGCTGCAGGAAGGATTGCAGGTCGCTGCCGCTGCCGGTCGCCGTCGCGGGATCGGCGGTCGCGGTGGCGGACGTGCTGGTGGACGTGCTGGTGGACGTGCTCGCGGACGAGGCCGCGGATGAGGCCGCGGACGCGTCGGTCGCGGTGCCGGCCTGGGCCGCACCCTCGCTCTGCTCGGCATCCGACGCCGGCCGGTGGCCGTGATGGCCGCGATGGTGATGGACGGCGGACGCACCGCCCGCGGCCTGACCGGGCGCCGTACCGGTGGCGGTGCCGGTCGTCGACGTGTCGTCGGCGATGGCCGCGGCTTCCGCGGGCGCCGTGACGCCGTTCTGCAGCCCCATCTGGCTGAAGTCCGACTGCAGCTGGAGGAGCGACGCCATCAGGTCGTTCGACAGGGTCGGCGTCGAGGCCGTCCCGGTCGACGGGGCGGTGTCGTCCGCGGCCGCCTGCTTGCCGGTCTCCTGGTTCGCCGTCGCGGCGGTGCCGACATCGAGGCGGGCAACGTTCGCCGCCCGCGCCTGCCTGAGGGCGCTGACGAGATCCCGCTGGAGTGAACTGCCCGAAACCGTGTTGACCGACATGGTACGCCTCCGCGACCGCCCTCACGGTGGTCAGGCACGGGTCGTTCCAGAATTTTCCCAATGATCTCAGCGGCGGGTCCGGGCTCTCGGCCGGCAGGATCGGCCGAGCGGCAGAATCTGCCGGCCGCGCCGACCGACGGATACCGCATCGGCACGGATTCGGTCGGGTCGCGCGCGCCGGTCGTCGCGACGGCGCAGCTTCTCGGGCGGTGCCGCGGTCGCCGCCACGGAGATCCGAGCCCGTTCGCATCGTCTCGCGCGGAATCTCGAACAGCCGCGACGTGCCGCCGTCGTCGCGCGATTGTCCGAAGTAGAACAGTCGATCGATCGCTCTATCGCAGTCGCGATGAGCGGAGGTGCCTGTGTCGTTCTATTCGCGCGCCACGGCTCAGCTCTCGAGCGTGGCCGGAACAACTGCGCCCGGAACGATGAGTACCCTGTCGGGTTGGCTCCTTACTGGTCACCACGAGGTGCACATGACGACCAAGCCACCGCCCGTTCCGCCGGCCAACCGGTCCGACAAGGGCCCCGGCAGCGCCACCGAAGCGCCGCTCACGCAAGGGCGCGCCGGATCCCAGACCAAGGATCCGGACAAGGTGGGCCAGGCCGGAAACTCCAAGGTGAACACCACCAACCAGGGCTACCAGCAGGATCGCTGACCGCCCGATCCGCGCGGGCACCGCGAGCCGCCGTGCCCGAGACGTGTTGATCCGCATCGGAGAGAGATCATGGCGAATGCCAGTCGGCACAAAGTCGGTCCCGGCGCTCAGGGCAAGGGAACCGGATCCGGGGCCATGTCGGACTTGCCCGAAGGCGTGCTGCCGGAGAACATGGTGCTCAGCAACCGCGACAAGTCGCGGCACAGCGACGAGCGCGGGCTGGACAGCAAGAACGTCCAGACCGAGCAGTACCAGGACCACGCCGGCAACCGGCAGGTGGTTGCCGAGACGGACGCCGACACCGACGGCAACACGAGCGGCCTCGCGAACCCGAAGACGGACGAGTCCGGGGCGCAGAGCAGCCTCAAGGCCCAGCAACACTCGTAGGTCTCCGGCTCACGAGCAGGGCGGCGCGCCGCTCTCCGATCTGTGGCGGGACAAAAGGAAGCGGGATTGGCCGTCTCGGGCGCGACGTTGATCAGAGTAGACGCAACACAGCCTGAGTGGCGACCATGAACACGACAGTCACAGCGATCGCGTCGGCAATCCTTGCCGGCGCTCTTCTCGGGGCGCCGACCGGAGCCCAGGCGCAGGCGGGCAGCTTCGCCAACCACGGCTTCGGCAACCACAATTTCGGAGCCGCGGCCGTCGGCGGCGGCGGCTTCAGCAGTCCCGGTGTCGGGGCTGGCGCCGCGGGCGGCGGCTTCGCCAACCGGGGCTTCGGCAATCACGCCTTCGGGCCGGCTGCCGGTGCCGGAGGGGGTAGCTTCGCCAATAACGGCTTCGGCAACCACAATTTCGGCCGACCGGCTGTCGGCGGCGGATTCGCCAATCCCGGGTTCGGGCACGGGCTCGGCGCCCACCGGGGCTACGGTCATCATCGCCATTACGGCTACAACCGCGGCTACTACGGCCGCCCCTATGGATACGGATACGGACGGGGCGGATACGGGCTCGGCCTCGGCGTCGCCGTGGGCGGTCTGTACGGCGGCTACGGTTATCCGGGATACGGCTACGACACCGGGTACTACGGCGGTTACGCGCCCGTCACGTACGGCTACGCCGACACCGAAACCTACCGCGTCGCGGACGACGACCGCTACTGCGCGCGCCGGTTCCGATCCTACGACCCGCAGAGCGGAACCTATCTCGGCCGGGATGGACGTCGCCACCGCTGCCGGTGAGCCGCGACCGTCCTGACGACGGCCGCATCCGGCTCGGACCATCCCCGCCGCGGCGTCGGCGGGGATGAAGGTGCCATCGTCACGACCGGCCAGGACGGCGCGGCGGATCGCCGGCGCTAGGCGTCCGCCTCGCTCGCGTCATCCCCGCCGGTCGCACCCCGTGCGGGCCCAGGCCGATACGCGTCGAGCGTCGCGTAGGCATCGGTGTCGGTGAGCCCGAGCCGTTCCATGTCGGTCAGGAAGGACAGGATGTCGGCGTCGACCGGCTCGCCGCTCTCCTTGCGCTCGATCAGGGTATTGACCAGCTCGAGGGCGCTGATCGACGGGGCGCTGGGTTCGTTCGCATCGGGGAAAGCCATGGCCGGTCTCTCGCAGGAGGGCTCCGGGAACTAGGTCACCGCGAGGCCATCGGCCACACGCGACAGTCGTCGCGATCGATCACAGTCGATGTCGCCGCGCGCTCCGACAGCGCCATGCCGCATCCGTCACATCGTCGGATGCGACGTCGGCGCGCTCTCGCGATACAGGGCCTCGTGCTGCCACGTGGGATGGTGCGCGTCCGGTCCGACGTGCTGGCCGACATACAGGGACGCGAGCAGGCCGAGCAGGAGGAACAGACCGATGGTCACCGCGTCCGGATGCCGGCGCGCGCTGTGGATGCCGAAGCACCCCAGCGTGAAGACGGCCGCCAGGGCCAGGGAACCGAGCATGCCGCCCGACATCGGGATCACCGCCGTGCCTGTCGTCGTGGCTCAGCGCGCCGCGCCACAACGGGGCGGGCGGCACGGGCGCACGACGTAGACGTTCGAGGGCGCGCGAAACATCCCGCCATCCATCGGCGCCACCGCGCGCCGGATCCCGCGGGGAGTGTGGAGGATCGATCTGCGACGGCATCGGTCGGCAGAGGCGCCGGCACGCCCGCATCGCGCCAGTCGAACACGGCACGTCGCACGTATTGACGGATGCCGGAACGGCAACGCTGTTCCCGAACCTCAGAACCCGGGACGGGAGAGAGAGCCGAAAACTCAGTTCGATCAAGATGTTGGTAAGTGAATGGCTCCCCGAGCAGGACTCGAACCTGCGACAAGGCGATTAACAGTCGCCTGCTCTACCAACTGAGCTATCGGGGATCACGAGGGGGTCTCTACACACCGGGATGGCGGGACGCAAGGGCCTCGATGCACGATCCGCGTCCAAACCGACGCGCTGCGCCCCCCGACACAGCGCGTGGCGCCTTCCGCGGAGGTCGGGAGGCCCGGAATGTGACTGATCGGCAACATCGCCGCCGAGGCCCGTCGCCGGCTCTGCCGGTCCGCGGCCGGTGGAGGTCATCCGTCTGTCGTCTCCTGCTCCTACGGGGACCGCCTGCCGGCGCGCCGGTGTGACGACCCTGCCGCTATGCCGACCCATCGCTGCCTCGACCCACAGGACCCCTACGCCGAACGCGAGGTGCGCGTTGCCTTCGAGTGGAGCGCCGACCACCCCCGCCTGATCGCGGCCCTGGACGAGCACGAGGCCGATATCCTCCCCGACCTCGTGGAGGCCCAGCGCGACGATCTCCGTCGCGAGATCGTGGCCGCCCTACCGCTTCCGGAGCCGTGCATCCCAGGTCGGACCGAGATCCGCCTGCCCTGATCGCCGACCCGTGTCCCGCGCGGTCGGGCGCGCGGCGATCCAGCTTCGTCCGGGCGAAACAGTCCTCCTGCCTGCCGGCGCATCTGCCGACAGCGCTCGCGAGACTGAACTGACAATCCGGCACCGGCCGAGATCCGCGAATTCGTCCTCCGATGAGCCCCTGGATGCTGAGGTTGAGCCGGGCTGCGCGATGGCAAAGATCTCGGATCTTCGGAGTATAAGATAAATGTTTTTGCCGGCTATATTTACCTGTTCAAAAAGATTTGCTTCGATATAGCTGCCGTGACACGAATCTCCGGCCAGAAGCGGCTCGTCGCCATGCGCATCTCACTCGGCCTGAAGCTCTCCGCGGTGATCGGGCTGCTGGCCCTGGTGGCGATCGGCATCGCTGCCTTCGCGGTTCGACAATCGAACTGGGAGCAGAAGCGGGCGGCCGCCACCGACCGGATCTGGAACGCCGGCCTTCAGGCGGGCGCCCTGGGGCAGGCGATCGAGCACGCGGTGGTGCAGGCTACGGCCCTCTACACCGCGGAGGACACGACCGAGGCGCGCACGCGGCTGTCGGCGCTCCACGACGCCCTCGCCACCGTGGAGCAGGTGCGGGTGCCCTTCCTCGAGGCCATGGAGGATCAGCTCCCCGCCGACCGACGGCGGCGGTTCGACCTCTTCGTCAAGGAATTCGTCGCCTACCAGACCGATACGGCCGAACTCGGCCTAACGGTCTCGCCCAAGGCCGCGCTGATCCAGGCGACCGACGAGGCGACCGTGAAGAACCGCGAGCGCATGGTCGCCGAGATCGGCATTCTCGGACGGGAGGTGCTGAACCGCCTGAACGCCCGTCGCGCCGCGGACGCGGCCGACCGCCGTCGGGCGCGGATCACCCTGGTGGCCGTGCCGGCCGCGGCGCTGGCGTTCGGCCTCCTCGCGGCGATCTGGATCATCGTGAGCCAGGTGCGGCGGCCGCTGCATCGGCTCAAGGACGGGATGACGGCGCTCGCCGCCAACGATCTCGGCCGCGCGATCCCGTTCACGCATCGCCGGGACGAGATCGGCGAGATGGCCGCCGCCATCGCGGCGTTCCAGACGGCGCTGATCGAGAAGCGCGACCTCGACGCCGAGGCGCAGGCGCGGCGCGACCGCGACCGCAGCCGGGCGGAGGCCCTGGCCGCGGCCACGCGCACCTTCGAGGCCGAGACGCACCGCGCCGTCACCGATCTCGCCGACTCGGCCGAGGCGATGCAGGTGGCGGCCGACACGCTCTCGGGCAACGCGGGCGCGATGGCGGCCGAGTCGGCCGTCGTCGCCGGAGCGTCGCAGCAGAGCGCGGGCCTCGTCGACAGCATCGCCAGCGCGGCCGAGGAGCTCTCGGCCTCGGCGCGGGAGATCGAGGCGCGGGTCCGTCACACCAGCGCGATCGCAACCTCGGCCCTCTCCGACACGCAGGGGCTCAAGGAGACGGTGATGAGCCTCTCGCAGGCGGCCGAGGAGATCGGCGCCGTGGTCACGCTGATCCGCGAGGTGGCCGAGCAGACGAACCTCCTCGCGCTCAACGCCACGATCGAGGCGGCCCGCGCGGGCGCCGCGGGGCGGGGATTCGCGGTGGTCGCCGCGGAGGTGAAGGCGCTGGCCGGCCAGACGGCGCTCGCCACCGACCGCATCACCGGGCAGGTCGGGGCGATCCAGGGGGCCGCCGGGCGCACGGTCGGCGCCATCGGCACGATCGGCGAGACCATCGCCCGGATGAGCCTGATCGCCTCCGAGGTCGCGGACGCCACCGACCAGCAGGGGCAGGCCAGCCAGGAGATCGCGCGGGCGATCTTCGGCGCGGCCGCGGAGGCCCGGCAGGTCTCCGAGAGCGTGGCGGGCGTTCAGGCCGCGGCCGCGTCCAACGAGGCGCAGGCCGGGCAGGTGCGCGGCAGCGCCGCCCGGGTCAATGCCGGGACCCACAGCCTGCAGCGGGCGATCGAGACCTTCATGGTGGAGGTCCACGGCGCCTGACGGGCGCGCACCGGCCCGTCACGGCCGGCACAATCTGTCTGGGAAGGATGGAGGCCTCGCCCGGAATCGAACCGGGGTGCAAGGATTTGCAGTCCTCTGCGTAACCACTCCGCCACGAGGCCTTCCCGAACGGCGCTGCCGTCCCGTCCGGAGCTTGGCGGACAGCTCCGGGTGCGCGTCTCTAGCAGAGGTCGGCGGTCGCAGGCAACGGCCCCGAGGCCCGGATCGCGCGGACCGCGTCAGCTCTGCCAGACCCGCGGCATCGGCAGGCCGCGGTAGCCCGCGAGGAAGCGGGCGACGAGCCCCCGCAGGGGCCCGATCGCGTCGCCTAGCGCGCGGACCGCCAGATGGCCGTTCCAGGCGCTCGCCGCCGCCGTCGTCCCGGGCGACGCGGCCTCGGCCAGCCGGGTCCGCGCCTCCTCGAGGCGCGCCTCCGCCCCGGCGGAGAGGTCGAGGATCGTCGCGCAGGCGCGGGCGCCGCCGCCGATGGCCGGGCGAGCGAGGTGGTCGCTGATCGGCCCCTCCAGCAGGAGGTCGTCGGCGTAGGCGAGGCGCCCGCCCCGGCGGATCCGCCAGGAATCCGCGAACAGCCCGTCGCCGATCCGCTCGCCCCGGGCGGCGCGGCCGAACGCCACGACCTCCACGGCGAGCAGCGCGGCCCCCTCGGCGAGATCGGCCACGAAGCGCCGCCGCACCCGGGCCCGATCGAACAGGATCGTCTCCTGCGGCAACCAGGCGAGGCCGGCCCCCTCCCCCAGATGCAGCGTGTTGACGATGCGGCTCACGGGGCCGTCAGAGCGATAGATCTTCTCGGCCGCCGTCGTGGTCAGAACCAGCTCAGCCCCCGGTTCGAGCGTGAGGTCGATGGCGAAGGTGTCGCCGCAGGCGACGCCGCCCGCCGTGTTGACGAGGACCGCCTCCGGCGCGCCGGTGCCCCGGGGGAAGCGCAGCCGCGACGGCCCGGCTTCTGCCAGATCCAGGATGCGCGTCGCGCCGCCCGGACGGGCCAGTCCGACACGCAGCTGGACGCGCCCGTCCGAGCGCTGGCGCGCGGGCGCGGTCATCTCGGGCGCGGATGAGTGCGCGAGAGGGCCGTGCATCAGGCGCGCCCGGCCGGCTCTGCCGGCACGGCCTCGATCGGCAGGGTCGGCCGGTCGAGTATGCGCCGGCCGAACAGGCTGGCCACCAGCTCGACCAGCACCCGGGCGCTGCGGCCGCGCTCGTCGAGGAAGGGATTGAGCTCCACCACGTCGAGGGAGCGGACCAGACCGGAATCGTGGAGCATCTCCATGATCAGATGGGCCTCCCGGAAGGTGGCACCGCCCGGAACGGTGGTGCCCACGGCCGGGGCGATCGACGGATCGAGGAAGTCGATGTCGAGGCTGACATGGAGGTGCGCGCCCCGCGCGGCGACGCGGTCGAGCACCCGCCGCAGGGGCGCCACGACGCCGAACTCGTCGATCGTGCGCATGTCGGTGACGCCGACCCGGCGCGCCGTCACGAGGGCGCGCTCGCCGGCATCGATCGACCGGAGGCCGAACAGGTGGACGTCGGCGGGCGGCAGGGGCGCCGGCGCCGGCTCGGCGAACAGCGGCGGGAAGCCCGGCTCGCCGCACAGGGCGGCGAGCGGCATGCCGTGGACGTTGCCGGAGGGCGAGGTCGCCGGCGTGTTGAAGTCGGCGTGGGCGTCGAGCCAGAGGACGAAGACGGGCTGGCCGCGCCGCGCGCAGTGCCGCATCACCCCGTCGACGGAGCCCAGTGACAGGCTGTGGTCGCCGCCGGCGGTCAGCGGCAGCGCCCCCGCGTCGAGGGCGTCCTCCACGGCGCGGGACAGGGCCCGCGTCCAGGCGGCGACACCGTCCAGCCCGCGTGTCCCGGCGGGTCCGTCCGGGGCGACGTCGCCGCGATCCGCGATCGCGTGGCCGAGTTCGGCGAGCGCCCGCAACAGCCCGGCCGTGCGCAGGGCCGCCGGGCCCATGAGGGCGCCGGCCTCGCTGGTCCCGACCTCGATCGGGGCCCCGATCAGCGCGATGCTGCGCGCCCGGTCCGGCTGGTCTTCGCCGCTCATCCCACCTCCATCGCCGTCACGAAGCGACCGTTCTCCGCGGCCGCTCTACCACCCGGACTCATAACCGGCCGATGACGCCGACCGCGAGACGGGATCGGTCAGCAAGATCCGTGACGGTGTGTCCGGGGCGGCTGCGGGAGGACGGGCTGCCCGAAACGGGCTGGCCGAAACTTCGCCGGATGCCGCGCATCCCTCAACGCCGCGCGGGCGTCCGTGACGACCCGCGCGGCGAAATCTTGCCGGAACGGGCGCTCGACCATTCACAACTTGGAATCATGGTGCCTAGACTGTTCTTTAAGTTGTATGTTCCGCGTGTGCTCAAGTTTTGAGCGGTGTATCGGTGTTTACGAGATTTTTATAAGGATTGGGCGATTGGTTCACGTCAAACCAATCTTCCAAAGAGTACAGGGGCATCATGATCTCGCTATCGCGGCTGAGCACGCGCCTTCCCGCGACGACCGTCGGCCTGGCGCTCCTGAGCGCCACCGCCATGGGCGGATTCAGCTGGTACTCGGCGCGGGCGGGTCTGATGACCGCGGCCCACGAGCGCCTCGAACTCGCCGCGGCGGCGCGCCGGGACGCGATCGAGCTGGTGGCGGATCGGGCGCAGGCCGACTTCCTGGCGGTGGCGGCCCACCCGCAGATCGTCTCGAACTTCCCCGACCTGCTCGAGAACCTCGACCCGGCGAAGCCCGACACCGAGAGCGTCATCGCGGCGTTCCGCGCGCCGCAGACCGCCGAGGCGCGGGTCGCCCTCGACGGCAGCGGCATGTCGTCGATGTATGCCCGCCGGCACGTCAAGGTCCAGGAGGTGGCGCGCAAGCTCGTGGCCCAGCCGGGCTACGCCGACCTGATGTTCATCGATGACAACGGCCGGATCGACTACACCACGACGAAGGGCGCCGATTTCGGCAAAGCGGTCACGGAGGACGGCTTGGCGGGGACGGCGCTCGCGCGCCTCGTCGAGCGCCTGAAATCCGCCGACCCGGGCGCGGTCCTGTACGAGGATTTCGCCGCCTACCCGGTGGACGGGGTCCCGGCCGCCTTCCTCGGCCGCGCCATGACCAAGCGGGCCAACGTCGCCATGGGCACCGCGCAGGCGGCCGAGCGGATCGGCTTCATCGTCATGCGGGTCACGCCGGCCCTGTTCGACCAGACGCTGTCGAAGCGGACCGGTCTCGGCGACACGGGCCAGATCCTGGCGGTCGGCGCGGACGGCCTCCTGCGCAGCAACCCGCCGCTGAACCCCGGCGTGCGTGCCGGCGCGGGCCTCGCCGGGATCGGCCTCGCCGCCGACCGGGTCAAGGCCGGCGGTCCCGTCGACTTCGCGGCGGAGAACGGCACCCACATGGCGGCCGCCTCGCCGGTGACCGTCCTGGGCGCGCCCTGGACGGTGGTGGCGGAGCAGACCCAGGCGGAGGCGATCGACGCGGTCCAGGCCCTGTCGCGCACGCTGATCCTGACCGGCCTGTTCGTGCTCGCCGGAACGGCCCTGCTCGGCCTGCTGCTCGCCCGCTCGATCGTGGCGCCGCTCGGTGCCCTCACCCGCGCGCTCAAGGCCCTCGCCGATCGCCAGGCGCTGACCGACGTGCCGGGCAGCAAGCGGCGGGACGAGATCGGCGACATCGCCCGCGCCGTGGTCACGATCCGCGACATGTCGCTGGAGGAGGCCGCCCAGCAGCTCCAGACCACCGAGGCCGCGCGCCTGCGCGAGGAGCAGAGCCGGCGCGCCATGCTCAAGCAGCTGGCCGACGGCTTCGAGCACTCGGTCGGTGGCATCGTCGAGGGCCTGACCGGCGCCGTCACGGAGCTTCAGGGCGCCTCGGACACGATGCGCGCCGCGGTCTCCAGCACCTCCGAGCGCTCGACCAGCGTCGCCGGGGCCGCGCAGCAGACCTCCGACAACGTCAACACCGTGGCGGCCGCGGCCGAGGAACTCGGCGCGACCGTCCAGGAGATCGGCCGGCAGGTCGAGCAGGCCGCCGGCATGTCCGCCACCGCCGTCGGCGAGGCCCGCCGGGCCGAGCAGACCATGACCGACCTCGCCGCCGCCGCGACGCGCATCGGCGATGTGGTCGGCATGGTCTCGACCATCGCCGGGCAGACGAACCTGCTGGCGCTCAACGCCACGATCGAGGCCGCCCGCGCCGGCGAGGCGGGCCGCGGCTTCGCGGTGGTCGCCGCCGAGGTCAAGGAACTCGCCGCGCAGACCACCCGCGCCACCGAGGAGATCAGCCGTCAGGTCGCCTCGATCCAGACGGTCACGGGCGACGCGGCCGGGGCGATCCAGGGCATCACCGCCCAGATCGAGGCGATGAACCAGGTGTCGACCAGCATCGCCGCCGCGGTGGACCAGCAGGGCGTCACCACGCAGGACATCGTGCGCAGCATGGGGCAGGCGTCGGCCGGCACCGGCACGATGACCCTGGAGATCGCCGAGGTCGCGCGGGTCGCTGGCGATGCCGGCGAGGCCGCGGACTCGGTCGCGCAGGCGTCCGACTCGCTGGCGACGCGCTCGGAGCAGCTCCGCGCCGAGGTGGCGCAGTTCCTCCGCAACGTGCGGGCGGCGTAGAAGCGAACGTGACCCGAGGCGGCCTCAGGCCGCCTCGGCCGGGAGCGGCGCGGGCTTCTGCGCCGCGCGCCCCGCGAAGGCCTGGGCGGCCAGGGGCAGCTCGATCGCCGCGCAGAGCCCGCCCTCGGGGCGGTTCTCCAGCCGCAGGCGCCCGTTATGGGCCTCGACGATGGCCTGCACGATCGAGAGGCCGAGGCCGAAGCCGCTGGCCTCGTTGAGATTGCGCGCCCGGTCGCCGCGCACGAAGGGCTGGAGCATCGCCTCGCGCTCCGCCTCCGGGATCCCCGGGCCGTTGTCCAGGATGCAGACCCGGACGCCGCGCTCGGAGGCCTCCATCTGCACGTCGGCCCGGCCGCCGTACTTCACGGCGTTGTCCACGAGGTTGGTCACCGCCCGCTGGAGTTCCTCGGGCCGGCCCTGGACCAGGACGTGCCGGCTGCGGCTGACGCTGACCGGGGCGCCGAAATCCGAGAAGTCGTCGCAGACCGTCTGCACCACCGAGGCGAGATCCACGAGGCTGTGGCTGTTCGCGTCGCGGATCTGGCCGTCGCGCACGAAGGAGAGCGCCGCCTCGACGAGGCCGTTCATCTGGTCGAGGTCGCGCAGGGTCGAGGCCCGGGCGTTCTCGTCCTCGATGAACTCGGCGCGCAGGCGCAGCCGGGTGATCGGCGTGCGCAGGTCGTGGCTGATCGCCGCCAGCATCTGCGTCCGGTCGTCGATCAGGCGACGGACGCGCGACCGCATCCGGTCCAGCGCCCGGGACACGGCGAGCACCTCGCGCGGCCCCGCCTCCGGCAGCGCCACGTGGTCGTCGCGGGCGCCGAAGGCTTCCGCCGCGCCGGCGAGCCGCTTCAGCGGCGCCGTGAGGGCGCGCGTGGCCCAGACGCAGAGCAGCGCCAGCGTCAGCGCCAGGAACACCACGGTGAAGATCAGCGCCCCCTGGCGGGGTCCCCGCAGAGGATCGTTCGGCAGCGTCGCCTGGACCCGCACACCCGCCGGCGTGACGATGCCGATATGGAGGCGGCCGTCCGACTTGTCGCGCGCCGGGTCGGCCGCGGCGAGATCGGTGATCGTCACCGGCCGGCCGGCGCCGTAGCGCAGCTTGCGGATCACCGGCAGGTCGGGGGCCGGCTTCGCCCCCGGCGGCACCGTCCCGTCCCAGGGCTCGACTTGGATCAGCGGCAGGCTGCGGCCGCTCGCCAGCAGCGCCGGTCGCGCCGCCGGGTCGGCGGCGTCCATGAGTCTCACCAGAACGCCGAGGCGGCTCGCGGCCACGCCCGGCAGCGTGTCGGGATTCTGCGACTCGTGCAGCATCAGGAACGCCGCGGTGGCGACCACGTGCGCCACGGCGATGCCGGCGACCACGAGGAGCGCGATCTGGCCCGCGATGGTCTTCGGACGCAGCCGCGCGCGGAGCCGCTCCAGCCCGCTCATGACCGCGTGACCTCCGGCGTGAACAGGTAGCCCCCGGAGCGGATCGTGCGGATGAATTCCGGGTTGCGGGTGTCGCGCTCGATCTTCTGGCGGATCCGGGAGATCAGCACGTCGATGCTCCGCTCGAACGGGCCCGCGGCCCGGCCCTGGGTGAGGTCGAGGAGCTGGTCCCGCGACAGCACCCGCCCCGGCCGGAGGCACAGGGCGTGGAGGAGGTCGAACTCCGCGCCGGTGATCGAGATCCGCGCACCCTCTGGCGACAGGACCTGCCGCAGGGAGACGTCGAGGGTCCAGCCTGAGAAGTGCAGCCGCCGCCGCTCGTCGGCGTCCGGCGCCTCGGCGGCGACCCGGCGCAGGATGGCGCGGATGCGGGCGAGCAGCTCCCGCGGGTTGAACGGCTTGGCGAGGTAGTCGTCGGCGCCGAGTTCGAGGCCGAGGATCCGGTCCACGTCCTCGGATTTCGCGGTCAGGATCAGGATCGGGATCTGCGAGGTGCCGCGCAGGCGCCTGCACAGGCTCAACCCGTCCTCGCCGGGAAGCATCAGGTCGAGCACGATGAGGTCGATCCGCGCTTCCGCCAGGACCCGGTCCATGTCGGCGCCGTCGCCAGCCAGCGTGACGCGGCAATCGTTGCCGCGCAGGTAGCGCGCGATCAGCGCCGAGATCTCCCGATCGTCCTCGACGACGAGGATGTGGGGTGTTGCGGGTGCGCTCATCGCGAAGGAGTCGGTCTGCGGTTCGGCCTGCATCATCAAGCTATTATGACCCCGTCCGCCGATTAATCGAAGATGGGGCACGGAACCATTTTGTAAGCGCGTGTTTCCCGCACGGACCTGAACTGAGTTGCCACACGGCGTCACATCACAGGGGGGAACGATGACCGGAACCGAGGATCGGAAGGACCTGATCGCGCCGAAGCCGCCGGAACTCGCCTCGCCCTGGCGCACCGAGGCGCGGGCGGCGTTGCAGGACGAGGCCCGGGCCTTCGCCCGCGACACCGTCCTGCCGCTCGCCGACGAGCTCGACCGTCACAAGGCCGAGATGCCGCGGTCGCTCATCGACGCCATGGCCGAGAAGGGCTGGTTCGGGATCACGATCCCGGCGGAGCACGGCGGCCTCGGGCTCGGCGTGTTCGAGTACTGCCTCGTCTCGGAGGAGTTGGCCCGGGCCTGGCTCTCGGTGGGCAGCATCCTGGCCCGCGGTCAGGGCCTCGGCACCCAGACCCTCGACGCGGAGCGCCGGGCGGAGCTGATCCGGCGCTCGGCCCGGGGGCAGTGGATCGGCTCGATCTCGCTGTCGGAACCCGATGCCGGGTCCGACCTCGCCGGCGTGCAGACCCGCGCGGTGCGCGACGGCGACCGGTGGCGGATCACCGGGACCAAGCGCTGGGCGGGATTCGCCAAGGGCGCCGACTTCATCGAGGTTCTGGCCCGGACCCGCGACCCGGAGCCGGGCGAGTCGCGCTCGGCCGGCCTCGAGCCGTTCCTCGTGCTCAAGGAGCGCGACAGCTTCCCGCCCGGCGTGACCGGCCGGGTGATCGACAAGATCGGCTATCACGGCTTCCAGACCTTCGAGCTGAGCCTGGAGGACGTGTGCGTGCCCGAGAGCGACCGGCTCACCGGGCTCTACGGCGACCAGGGGGCGGACGCGGATTCCGGAGGGTTCGCCGCCGTCCAGCGCGGCCTCAACATCGCCCGGGTGCACACGGCGGCCCGGGCCGTCGGCGTCGCACGCGCGGCGGTCGAGGATTGCCAGAGCTACCTGCAGGAGCGCGTCCAGTTCGGACACCCGATCGGCGACTTCCAGGCGCTGCGCTTCGCGCTGGCCGACATGGCCGCCGAGGTCGCGCAGGCGCGGGCCTTCTGGCATCAGGTCGCCCACCTCCTCGACCAGGGCGAGGCCGCCGAGAGCGAGTCGGCGATGGTGAAGCTCTTGGCCACCGAGATGGCGGTTCGGGTCACCAACCAAGCGATGCAGCTCCACGGCGGCAACGGCTACACCACCGAGCGCCGGGTCGAGCGCTACTGGCGCGACGCGCGGCTGACGACGATCTTCGAGGGCACGAGCGAGATCCAGCGGCGGATCATCAGCGACCGCATGCTGCCGCGGCCCGGGGCCTGACCGACCGGGAGCGATCGCGCGCGGCCGTGCGGCGAATCGTCGATCGGGACTCCCCGCCCGGCGCCGCCCGGCTACCTCAGGACTCTGTCCTGCCCGGCGGACCGGGTGCCGCCATCCGGAAGCCCCGTGTCGAAGCCCATCAGCGATTACGCCCTCATCGGTGACACCCATTCCTGCGCGCTGATCGCCCGGGACGGCTCCATCGACTGGCTGTGCTGGCCGCGCCACGATTCGCCGGCGCTGTTCGTGAAGCTCCTCGACGACGAGAAGGGCGGATCGTGCAGCCTCGCCCTCGACGGCCCGACCGGGAGCGCGCGCCGCTACCTGCCCGACACCAACATCCTGGAGACGACCTTCACCACGGAGACCGGCCGGGCGCGCCTCGTCGACCTGATGCCCGTCAACCCGCCGAGCCCGGAGCCCGACGAGGGGCCGGACGGCGAGAGCGAGAGCCGCCTGATCCGGCTGCTGACCTGCGAGCAGGGCCGGGTCTCGGGCGTGTTCCGGATCCGCCCGACCTTCGACTACGCCCGCCGCCCCTGCACCCCGCTGGTCGAGGGCGGGTCGGTCCTGTTCGAGGCCGGTGACTGGCGCGTGCGGGTCAACGCGCACGCGTGCCCGACCCTCGCGGGCGACGCGGCCGAGGTCCGCTTCGACCTCGCGGAGGGCGAGACCGCCTACCTCGTCCTGACCCACGGCGAGGATCAGGACGAGGCCTGCATCGAGGATTTCGCCGGCGCCCAAAGGCGGCTGGAGTCGACCGCCGATTACTGGCGCCGCTGGTGCGCCCGGAGCACCTATCGCGGCGCCTACCGGGACGCGGTGATGCGGTCCGCCCTGTGCCTGAAGCTGCTGACCTACTCACCCTCGGGCGGGATCGTCGCGGCGGCCACGGCCGGCCTGCCCGAGGCGGTCCCGGGCAACCGCAACTACGATTACCGCTTCACCTGGATGCGGGACGCCGCCTTCACGGTCACCGCCTTCGTGATGCTGGGCTACGTCCGCGAGGCGTCCGAGTTCCTGCGCTTCCTGCGCGAGCGCGACGGCACCTTCGGGCGGGAGACGCGGCTCATGTACGGCATCGCCGGCGACATGCCGCCGGAGGAGGCCTTGAGCCACCTCGCCGGCTGGAACGGCGTGGGGCCGGTGATGATCGGCAACATCGCCGAGTGCCAGGACCAGCACGACATCTACGGCGAGCTGATCCGGGCGCTGTGCGTCTTCCTCGAGGCGGTCGATTACGACCCGCCCGAGAAGGTCAACGATCGGCTGCCGGAGGTGCTGGACAACCTCACCGCCCGGGCCATCCGCCACCGCCACGACGCGGATAACGGCATCTGGGAGCTGCGCACCGGGCCGCGCCAGCAGGTCCACACCAAGGCGATGATCTGGGTCGCGCTGCGGGACGCGGCCCGGATCGCCCGCAACATCGCGGGCGTGCCCGAGGCGAGGATCGCCGAGTGGGAGCGGATCGCCGCCGAGATCCGGTCGGAATACCTGGAGAAGGGCTGGAACGCCGAGAAGCGGGCCTATGTCGGCGCCTACGATTCGCACCACCTCGACGCCGCGGTCCTGCGCGTCGCCCTGTTCGGGGCTCTCGACCCTCGGGAGCCGCGCATGCGCGAGACCCTGGCGGCGGTCGAGCGCGAACTGGGCGTCGGCGACCTGATCTACCGCTACCGCATGGAGGACGGGCTGGAGGGCGACGAGGGCACGTTCACGGCTTGCGCGTTCTGGCGGGTCGGCTGCCTCGCCCTCGACGGGCGGACCAGCGAGGCTAGGGCCGCATTCGAGCGCCTGATCGCCCGGTGCAACGATGTCGGGCTGCTCGCCGAGGAGATCGACCCGGCCACCGGGGCACAGCGCGGGAACACGCCGCAGGGCTTCTCCCACATGGCCCTGATCAACGCCGCGCTGCGGCTGGAGGACAGCATCGCGCGCTTCGGCGTGGACGACGGGGCGGAGACCGTCACGCGGTCGGCCGCCGAGTAGCGGCGCCCCGGCCCCCGGCGCGGGCCGGTCCACGCCACGTCGCCGTTGACCAAGCGAGTGTCGCTGGCGTGGCAGCGGGCGGCCGGTCCGGCGACGATAGTTTCGGGGCCTGAATGGCTCCGGAGGTCCCATGCTCGACGTGACGCCGACCCCTCTGCAGCGTCTCTGGTGCGAGCGCCGTCGCGGCTACAGCCTGCCGGCCGAGTTCTACCTGAGCCCCGAAGTCTTCAAGGCCGACATGGCGGTCATCTTCGGCCGCCACTGGATCTACGTCGGCGTCGAGCCCGACGTGCCGGAGGCCGGCGACGTCATGGTCGTCGACATCGGCAAGACCTCGGTGGCGATCGTCCGGGACGACGACGGCGCCGTGCGGGCCTTCCACGATAGCGCCTACGATCCCGCCGGCCGGGCCGCCCAGATCGCCGCGGCCCTGACGGCGCTCGATCCGCGGCACGTCCTGTTCCCAGAATCCATCGACGGCGGCGACCTGGCCCGAAGGGTCGCGGTCCGGCTCGGCGCGCCGCTGTTCACCCAGGCCGAGGTTGTCTCCGCCTCCGGGCTGATCCGCCCGGCGCGCGGCCGCAGCGTTGAGCAGAGGGCCGCGCCGGGTCTCCTCGCCACCGTCGCCTCCGACGCGGTGGCCGAGTATGCCGGCCCGCCCCGGGAAGCGCGGCCGCTGGCGGTCGCGATGGCGGGGCTCGCGCCCGCCCGGACGGCGGTCCTCTCGGTGCGGCACGTCCCGGCCGATCCGGCCACGGTGCCGCTCGCGCTCGCCGCGTTCGTCACCGCCGCGGGGAACGGGGTGACCGACCTCGACGCGTTCCGGCAGCTCGTCGCGGCGCTCCGCGCAACCCCGGGCGCGAGCCGGGTCCTGTGCGATTTCGGGCAGATGCCGCGCCGAACCCAGGTCGGCGCCTCCAGCACCATCCTGGCGGCGACCTGCTACCTCGCCCTCGGTATCTCGGGCGCGCCGCAGCACCTGCAGGGTGTCGCGGGCTGCGAGCACGTCGTGGCAGTCAACACCGACCTGCACGCGGCGATGATCGAGCGGGCGGGCCTCGCCATCGTGCAGGACGCGCAGCCGGTCATGCCCGCCCTGCTGCGGCTCCTGGCCGAGGAAGCCGCGTGCCCGGTGGGCAGCCCCTGACCAGCGTCGTGCTCCTCTCCGCGGGACGGCATCCGGTCTCGGGCGCGACGGCCCTGCCGCGGCTGGAGGCCCAGGCGATCCGTCTCGCGACGGGCCTCGGCGAGGCCGTGGGCCTCCATGCCGGGCCGGCCGCGGCCGCCGTCGCGGACGCGCTGGGCCACGGCCTGTCCCGGATCGTCCACGTCCGCGTGCCGGCGGGGGCAGATCCGGTGCCGGCCCTCTCCGCCCGCCTCGCGGGGATGGCGCCCGGCCTGATCCTCGCGGGCCGGCGCGGCCAGGGGGGCGACGAGACCGGGATGGTTCCCTACGCGGTCGCGGAGGCCCTCGACGGCCTCCTGATCCCCGACGTCGTCGCCCTCGCGGCCGGCGACGCGGGCGCATTGTCCCTCGACCAGACCCTCGGCCGCGGCGCGCGCCGCCGCGTGACCCTGCGCGGCCCGGTCCTGGCCACGATCCATCCCGACGCGCCCGCGCCGCTCCCCTTCGCCTACGGGCAGGCGCGGCGCGGCGTGATCGAGACCGTCGCGGGCGACCCGGCCGCGGCCGCCGCCCCCGTCCCGGTCTTCGAGGAACGCCCCTATCGCCGCCGGCCGAAACTCGTGAAAGGTGCGCCGTCCGGCGGCTCGGCGGCGGAGCGGCTGAGGGCTGCGACCGGCGAGGCGGCGTCCGTCGGCGGGCGCCTGCTCGTGCGGCCCGAGCCCGACGCGGCCGCGCGCGAGATCCTGGCTCACCTGCGCCGGATCGGCGTCCTCGCGCCGCCGGCCTCCGAACCGCGATGAGGAACCCGATGCCTTTGAACTCCGACGATCTCCTGGCCCGGCTGCGCGCGCTCGGGGTCGCCTACAAGCTCTACGAGCACGCGCCGGTCCTGACCGTCGAGGCGATGATGGCGGCCTGCGGCGACATCGTCGGCGCGCACACCAAGAACCTGTTCCTGCGCGACGGCAAGAAGACGCACTTCCTCGTCACGCTCCGTCACGACGCCCAGGTGGACCTGAAGGCGTTCCGGGCCGTCCTCGGCGCGCGGGGCGGCCTGTCCTTCGCCAGTGCCGAGGCGCTCGGCGCGCAGCTCGGCGTCGCGAGCGGCGCGGTGTCGCCGCTCGCCGCCCTCAACGCCGCGCCGGGCAGCGTGCGGATCTTCGTCCAGGACAGCCTGCTCGCGGAGGCGCGGATCAACGTCCATCCCCTGGTGAGCACGCGCACCCTCAACCTCGCGCCCGACGACCTGCTGGCCGCGCTCCGCGCGGAGGGTCACGCGCCGGAGCCGTTCGCGCTGCCGGGGGCGTCGCAGGCGGCCTGACACGGTCCCCTGCGAGGCCGCGCGGGACGTCGCGCTCAGCAGGCGGCCACGTTGACCGCGAGGCCGCCGAGGGAGGTTTCCTTGTACTTGGCCTGCATATCGTGGCCGGTCTGGCGCATCGTCTCGATGACCTGATCGAGGCTGACGAAATGCACCCCGTCGCCGTGGAGGGCGAGGGATGCGGCCGCCACCGCCTTGTTGGCACCGAAGGCGTTGCGCTCGATGCAGGGGATCTGGACGAGCCCCCCGATCGGGTCGCAGGTCATGCCCAGATGGTGCTCCATGGCGATCTCGGCGGCGTTGGCGACCTGCCGCGCGTCGCCCCCGAGGACGGACGCGAGCCCGGCCGCCGCCATGGCGGCCGCGGAGCCGACCTCGCCCTGGCAGCCGACCTCGGCGCCCGAGATCGAGGCCCGGCGCTTGATCAGGCCGCCGATCGCCGCGGCGGCGAGGAGGTAGTCGCGGCCGCGCGCCTCGCTCCAGCCGGGATAGAAGTCGACGATGTAGCGCAGCACCGCCGGCACGATCCCGGCCGCGCCGTTGGTCGGCGCCGTGACGATCCGGCCGCCGGACGCGTTCTCCTCGTTCACCGCCAGGGCGAACAGGCTGATCCAGTCCATGATCTCGTGGGCCGGCCGGCTGTTCGTGAGGCGGTTCGCCTCGAGGGTCTCGTGCAGGCGCTTCGCGCGCCGCCGGACCCTGAGGCCGCCGGGCAGCTCGCCGTCCATGCGCAGGCCACGACTGATGCAGGCCAGCATGGCGTCGCGGACGGCGTCGAGCCCGGCCTCGATCTCCGCCTCGGTGCGCAGGGCGCGCTCGTTGGCCATCTGGACCTGCGGGATGGTGAGGCCGGTCTCGGCGCAGATCCGCAGCAGGTCGGCACCGCTCTCGAACGGGTGGGGCACCGCGACGGCGCCGAGGCCGCCGGTCTCCCCCGCCCCCTCCTCCTCGACGAAGCCGCCGCCGACCGAGTAGCAGACCACCTCGTCCAGCACGGCGCCGTCGGCGTTCAGGGCGCGGAAGCGCATGCCGTTGGTGTGGCGGGGCAGGACCTCGGCGAAGTTGAAGACAAGGTCCTTCGTCGTGTCGAAGGCGACGCCCGGCAGGCCGATGGCGCCGGTCTCGGCCAGGGTTCGCGTGTAGTCCGTCACGGCGTCCGGATCGACGGTCGCGGGCTCGTGGCCGAGCAGGCCGAGGAAGATCGCCAGGTCGGTGCCGTGGCCGCGCCCGGTCCAGGCGAGGGAGCCGAAGATCTCCGCGGACACCCGCGCGACGCCGGCCCGGCCGGAGACGCGGTCGCGGAAGCGGCGCGCGGCCACCATGGGCCCGATCGTGTGGGAACTCGACGGGCCGATCCCGATCTTGAACAGATCGAAGGCGCTGATCATCGCGCGGCGGCTCTCTCCAGCGGGCCGGCCCCGAAGGCGGCTTCCTGCAGCAAGCCATACACGCAGGTCGCGAAGGACCGCCAGCACTCAACCCGGTATGTCGGGACCGGGCCGGGGCGACGGATCAGCACGATCTCGGCCTTGCCGAGGAGCGTGCGGGTGGCGCTGCCCGCCGGGAAGGCGGCGTCGCCGAGGTCGAGGGGGCAGCCGGCGTTGAGGGCGATCGCGGCCGCGTCCCCGCGGACGTCGATCCCGACATTGCGGTGCGACACGTCCACGAGGGCGTGCGTCCGGCCGGCGAGGTCGGTGCTCACGGCGGCGGCCAGGATGTCGGCATCGGTCTCGGGCGCGTCGATCAGCCACTCGTCGGGACCGAGGCGGGCGATCCACCGAGTCTCGTCGCCCGACAGGGTGTTGATCGGGCGGTCGAGGGGGAAAACTGGCCGCCGACGAGCGGGGACCGCGCCGGCTCGGTCCCGCAATCGGCCTCGAGACGCAGGTCGACCACGGTCACGTCGGCCCCGGCCCGCTTGGCGTCGAGGGCCGCCACGTAGGCCGAGGCGCCGGCGGTCGCGAACACGACGCGCCGTCCCGGCAGGACGCCGTAGCGGTTGATGAAGACCCGCACGCTCTCGGCGAGCAGGATGCCCGGACGGTCGTTGTCGGCGAAGACCAGCGGCCGCTCGTGCGAGCCGCCGGCGAGCGCGACCTCGCCGGAGTGCACCTGCCAGAGCCGCTCGCGCGGCGTCTGCGCGGACCCGGCGGGCAGGTGGTCGGTGATCCGCTCGGCCAGCGCGAGGTGGTTGTGGTTGCAGTAGCCGAAGTTCGTCGTGCGCGGCAGCAGGATGACGTTCTCCCGCCCGTCGAGGTCGGCGAGGGCGGTCTTCAGCCACTCCGCGGCCGGGCGGCCGTCGATCTCGGAGGTCACGTCGTGCAGAAGGCTGCCGCCGGGCTCCGCGCCCTCATCGGCGAGGATGACCCGCTTGCCGGTCCTCGCCGCCGCCAGCGCGGCCGCGAGGCCGGCCGGCCCGGCGCCGACGATCAGGACGTCGCAGTGGGAGTGGCGGTTGGCGTAGCGCTCCGGATCGGCCTCGGTCGGCGCCTTGCCGAGACCGGCCGCGCCGCGGATGAACGGCTCGTAGACCTCGTCCCAGAATTTCCGGGGCCACATGAAGGTCTTGTAGTATAACCCCGCGACGAAGACTGGCAAGAGCAGGTCGTTCACCGCGCCGACATCGTAGCGCTGGAACGGCCAGTGGTTCTGACACTGGGTCCTGAGGCCCTCGCGCAGCTCCAGCCGAAGATCTAGCTCGCGCCCGCTAAGGTAATACGACCCATGTGGTTACGAACTCTGCGATCTATTGCACTTTCCAGTCGTCATTTGTTGCCCTGAGCCGAGAGAGCCTTTTATCAATGACAATGAAAAGCTACCGGCGGGCCCCTCACGGGCTTGCCTTCCTGCGACGCTTTCCGGCGGGAAGACGACGCGTCCGGAATTTTACCGTCATGAATTCACAATGCACTGCAGCATTGGTACCGATTTAGACAGCGATGAGAACATATTGTGCAGGAACGCTCGCGTTCCTTTGCAGGCGCATCGTTCGCGGCGCCGCCGCTTGTTCTTCACGCTCCCACGATCATCGACTCGGTCACGCCGACGGCACGGTTCGCGCCCGGGCACGACGTCGCCGGATCGACGGCGATCCGAGAGGCTGACGATCGTTCTGCCGCAACGGTGAGCGGCACATCTGCGTCGAGGCCGAGTCCCGTTCCCGTGCGTCCGCACCGGATGATCCAGTACGCCTGACTCGGCGGCCCCGATGGGCTACGAGGCGTCCGGCCGAAGCAATGGACGCGTGGATGCGGTTAGAGATCGAGCGGAAGTTCCTCGTGGCAGGCGCGGGCTGGCGCGACGCGGCCACATCCATTCGGCACCTGAAGGACGGCTTGGTCGGTCATTTCGCGCGCGGGAAGGTCCGGGTGCGGCTCGACGGCGAGCGTGCCTGGCTAACGGTCAAGGGCGCCCGCGAAGGCATCGCCCGCGCGGAGTTCGAGTACGAGATCCCGCATGCCGACGGCGCCGCCATGGTCGATCAGGTGTGCACCGGCAACGTGATCGAAAAGATCCGCTACTGCGTGCCGCACGACGGGCTGACCTGGGAGGTCGACGTCTTCCAGGGTTCGCTGGCCGGGATGGTCCTGGCCGAGGTCGAGCTCGCGCGGGCCGATCAGTTCTTCAGCAAGCCCGCTTGGCTCGGCGAGGAGGTGACCGGCGACCTGCGGTTCCGCCAGTCCACCCTGCTCCACCTCTGCCGCGAGGCCGGCCGGCCGATCACGATGGACGACGTGCTGCGGCTGCCGGTGGCCGCTTAGCGACGCAGCCGCGCTCAGCCCGTGCTGCGCAGGGTGCGGTCGAACAGGGCGCTCATCGCCGCCCAGCCGCGCTCCGCGCCTACGCGATCGTGGACGGGGAAATCCGGCATCATCCAGCCGTGCGCGGCGGGATAGGTCTCCGCTGCATACCGGACACCGGCTCGCGACAGCGCCGTCTCCAGCCGCTCGGCCATCGCGGACGGGTAGCTTCCGTCGTTCTCGGCTGCCGCGATATACACCTCGGCCCTCAGCGCGGGTGCCAGACGATGCGGGCTCGCGGGTTCCTCGGTCGCGAGATTGCCGCCGTGGAAGCTGGCGCCGGCGGCGAACCGGTCCGGATACGTGCCGGCCGCCGTGATGGCCATGCGGCCGCCCATGCAGAAGCCCACCGCCCCGACCGCGCGCCCCGCGACGTCGTCGCGCGTGTCGAGATAGGCGAGGAGCGCCGCTGTATCGGTCGCGGCCTTGAGATTGTCCGTCGTCGCCATCAGCGGGCCGAGGATCGCTCGGAAATCGCCTTTGAACACGTCCGCGGGGACGAAGGGGCCATAGGGCCCGTAGCGGTAGAAGAGGTCCGGTAACAGAACGAGATAGCCGCCGGTCGCGAGCCGCCGCGCCATGTCGACGAGGGCCGGTCGGATACCGCCGGCATCCATGTACAGGATCACGGCCGGCCAGGGCCCCGCGCCGTCCGGCGCGACGACGTGCGTCCCGCATACGCCGTCCTCGGTCCGGATCGCGACGTGCTCGTTGACCATGCTCGGTTCCTCGACGGGGCGCCCACACGTTCTGCGCCCGCCTTCGGAAAATCGCCAGGCCGTCGACCGCACCCCACGTCTCGGGCCGCCGGTCGCCATGAGCGAGGAGAAGGCCCGTGACCTGATCCGGTCCGGTGGTGCTGCGGCGACGGTCCTCGCCTGCGACCGAGCTATCCCGGTCGCTCCGCCGCGAAGCCAGCGGTCTGACGCGTTCCCGGCGCGGTCCGGTTTCGGTTTGTGGGCCGGACGGTATACGGGTCGCCACGGCGGCCCGCGCGGTGACGGCCCCGTCGCCCGCGCCGGTCTCCGGTCTCCCGATTTCACGATCCGCCGGGGGCGCCGGCCTCCTCCGAGAAGGCTGCTCATGGACCAAGCGAAACCCCGGCGCGACACGACGATCGCGCGGGCGGGTGCGGGGCGGACGGGCTACGTCACGGTCCGGGGCGCGCGGGAGCACAACCTGCGCGACATCGACGTGGAGATGCCGCGCGACGCGCTCGTTGTGTTCACGGGCGTCTCCGGATCCGGCAAGTCCTCGCTGGCCTTCGGCACCCTCTACGCGGAGGCGCAGCGCCGCTACTTCGAATCGGTCGCGCCCTACGCGCGGCGGATGATCGACCAGGTCGGCGTCCCCGACGTCGACGCGATCGAGGGCCTCCCGCCCGCTGTCGCGCTCCAGCAGCAGCGCGGCACGCCGAGCGCGCGCTCGTCGGTCGGCAGCGTCACGACCCTGTCGAGCCTCGTGCGCCTGATGTACTCGCGCGCCGGCACCTACCCGCCCGGCCAGCCGATGCTCTACGCCGAGGATTTCTCGCCCAACACGCCGCAGGGCGCCTGCCCGTCCTGCGGCGGCCTCGGGCGGGTCTACCAGGCGACGGAAGCCTCGATGGTGCCGGACCCGTCCCTTACGATCCGCGAGCGGGCCGTCGCGGCCTGGCCGCAGGCCTGGGGCGGCCAGAACCTGCGGGACATCCTTGTCAGCCGGGGCGTCGACGTCGACACGCCCTGGAAAGCGCTGCCCCGGAGGCTCCGGGACTGGATCCTTTTCACGGACGAGCAGCCGCAGGAGCCGGTCTATGCCGGCCTCACCCCGGAGCAGACGCAGCTCGCCCGCCGCCGCGGCCTGGAGCCGAGTTACATGGGCACCTTCACCAGCGTCCGCCGCCACGTGCTCGGCACCTTCACCAACTCGCAGAGCGCGCTGATGCGCCGCCGCGCCGCGCGCTACCTCGTGAGCGAGGATTGCCCGGCCTGCCACGGCAAGCGGCTGAAGCCCGAGGCGCTTTCGGTCACGTTCGCCGGGCTGGATATCGGCGCGCTCTCGCGCATGCCGCTCTCGGCGCTCGCCGAGGCCCTGAGGCCGGCGGCCGAGGACCGGCAGCCCGAGGCCGACGCCGCACCCGCCACCCTCGACCGCGCGGTGGGCCGGAAGGACCGCGCCGAGCGTGCCGCGTCCGGTGGCTCGGCCCATGCGGGCGCGCCGGACGTGCGCGTCACGCCGAACCTGTCGATCGAGAAGCGCCTCGCCGCCCAGCGCCTGGCCTCGGACCTCATCGCGCGCATCGGGACGCTCGCGGATCTGGGCCTGGGCTACCTCTCGCTGGACCGTGTCACCACGACCCTGTCGTCGGGTGAGCTGCAGCGCCTCCGCATCGCGACCCAGCTGCGCTCGCAGCTGTTCGGCGTCGTCTACGTGCTCGACGAGCCCACGGCCGGTCTGCACCCCGCCGACGGGGATGCCATGCACGACGCGCTGGCCGGGCTGCTCGCCGCGGGCAATTCGCTCTTCGTCGTCGAGCACGACATCGGCACCATGCGCCGCGCCGACTGGCTGGTCGACGTCGGGCCGGAAGCGGGCGAGAACGGCGGCACGATCCTCTATAGCGGGCCGCCGGAGGGCCTGCGTGACGTCGCGGCGTCCCGGACGCGGCTCTACCTGTTCGGGCTGGTGGAGGCGCCCCCGCGGCCGTCGCGGGAGCCCGCGGGGTGGCTGCGCCTCGAAGGCATCGTTCGCAACAACCTGAAGGGCGTCTCGGTCCCCTTCCCGATCGGGTGTCTCACCACCGTGACCGGCGTCTCGGGCTCCGGGAAGTCGAGCTTGGTCAGTCAGGCCCTGCTCGAGCTGGTCGGCGAGCGTCTCGGCCGGCCGGTGAAGACCGAGGACGAGCCGGACGATCCCCTGGACGAGGTGCCGGGCCCGTCGGAGGGCCGCATCGCCGGCGGCATGGACGGGATCGGGCGCCTGGTGCAGGTCGACCAGAAGCCCATCGGGCGCACGCCGCGCTCGAACCTCGCCACCTACACGGGCCTGTTCGACGCCGTCCGCAAGCTGTTCGCCGCGACCCCGGAGGCTCGGCGGCGCCGCTACGATGCGGGCCGCTTCTCCTTCAATGTGGCCAAGGGGCGCTGCCCGGCCTGCGAGGGCGAGGGCTTCGTCAGCGTCGAGTTGCTCTTCATGCCGAGCGTCTACGCCCCCTGCCCGACCTGCCACGGCACGCGCTACGCGCCGGAGACGCTGGCGGTGACGTGGAACGGGCTGAGCATCGCGGACGTGCTCGCGCTGACCGTCGACCGGGCCTGCGCGGCCTTCGCGGACGAGCCGTCCGTGCTGCGGCCGCTCACCGTGCTGCGCGATCTCGGCCTCGGCTACCTGCGGCTCGGCCAGCCGGCGACCGAACTCTCCGGTGGAGAGGCCCAGCGCATCAAGCTCGCCACCGAGCTGCAGCGCGGGCAGCGCGGCGGCACGCTCTACGTCCTCGACGAGCCGACGACCGGCCTGCACCCGACCGACGTCGACCGCCTCATGGTCCAGCTCAACGGTCTGGTCGACGCGGGCAACACCGTCGTCATGGCCGAGCACGACATGCGCGTCGTCGCCCGGGCCGACCACGTGATCGACATGGGCCCCGGCGGCGGCGACCAGGGCGGCACCGTCGTGGCCGCCGGCCGGCCCGAGATCGTCGCCGCGGCCGCGGCCGGCCGCACGGCGCCCTATCTGCGCGAGGAATTCGCGACGGTCCGCACGCGGCCGCCGGGCTGAGGTCACCCACCGCGGCCGGCACAGGGCTCGGAGGACGAAGGCGTGCCGCGCGCACGCGTCACGCGCCGGGTTGCCGGCAGTGGTCCGACGGTCTGGCCGGTCGATCGTGTTCCGCGTCTTGCGCGCCGGAGAACGCGCTGCGGTGCAGTATCGATTAAAGTGAGGTTTGCGGGATCAGTACTGAGTCGCCGGAGTTTCCACCGTTACTGCTGAATTCTCCGGAGGATCGCCATGGGCCTCACCGCGTTCGCCGTGTTCGTCATTCCGTGGGTCCTGCTCGCGGTGTTCCTCACGCGGTCCCCTTCAACGCTTCGCCTGGGGACCGCTTCCGCGCCGTGGCGGTCCATCCCGACCCACAAGGAGATGGCCCGCGCCAACCGTCACGCGCTGCACCCGCATGGGCAGCGGGCGGGCGAGACGGACGGAGTCTCGGGCCGGGACCAGCGCGGTCGGACCGATCCGCCCGCGGGCGGTGCGCTGGGCACGAGCGTGGAGCCCACGGAGCCCGACGACAAGCTCAGCTAACAGATCCGCGCCGGGCATTCCGGCCGGACGTCACCGGCCGATCCAGCACCGTCGGCATGCCGCGCGGCGAGTGGATGATCATGCCCCGACCCGTACCGCGCTGCCGCGGACCCGACTTTCAGCGTGGCCCCCGTGCGGGCCACGGCACCCCGCCGAGCCCGGAGAAGCGCCGGTCACGCGCCCACGGTCGCGTGCGGCCTGCAGTAGCTGTCGCGCACCGCGGGAATGTCGTCGTAGCCGTCGACGGTGCAGAAATACGTGCACACCAACCAAGCGGCCAGGGCGAGGCAGAGAACGCCGTTGTAGACCCACAGGCCGATCACCCGCCGGCTCGGCAGGTTCGGCAATCCAACGACGGAGCCCGGTACCCAGTCGACCGCGAACACGATCGTGCAGAAGGCCCCCAGCACGCCGGCCATCATCACGGCGAGAGCGGTGGACGTCATGTCCCCTCCCGATCCCGCTCTCCGCCGGACATGCAGGGCGTTACGCCGACGCGACCGGCGCGGGCACGACACCTTGGGGCGGACACGCGCAGCCGAACTCCTGTCACAGCTCCCTCCTGACCCTCCGATCCGTGTCACACCAGCTAACCGGGACGGCGCCCCCACGTCGAGATCGGAAAACGCGCCGCACCTTCGTAGGACGCGCCGAAGGCAAGAAAGGTTGGCGGAGTACGCTGCCGAGCGGTTCGGCCATGGTCCTCGAAGGCTCGGTGGGCGCGCTGGGGTTCGAACTTCGGACCCGCTGCGTAAGAGGACGACGCTCCGGGCGCCGAGACACGCATGTTCTGCTTGCCGGCGTCGCCGACAGCTCGAGCGCGCTCTCGAAATCAATGGACCCGCCGATTGTCCAACGCTGGGCACTGTTGAAATCGCTCCGCCTGTGTGCCGGAATGCGCCTCGCCGATCAGACCGCTGCCGCCGCGAACTCTCGGTCGGAATAGAACGCTTGATCGTGTTCGATTTCCCTGGCTTCGGCCTGCGCGTCGGCGCGGGCGGCTCGCGGCAGCGGATCGTCCAATACCGCAACGCGATCGGTCAGACCAAGCGGGACACCCTCGGCCGGGTCGTGCTGCTCGACCGATGCCTGGCGAGCGGCGAGCGAGCGGCCGGCGCTGGCCAAGCTCGGGTCGGATTCGCCTGACGAGGAGCATTTCGCCGAGGCGCGGGCCACCGTGACGTTCGGATCGAAGACCGAGCAGCCACCGGGAAGCTGCGCGAGTCGCTTCACGCTGTGAGCCGGGCGACAGTCGCCGAGCGCCTCGGGGTGATCTTGAAGGAGAACGAGCCGGACGCGGCGAAAAGGGCGCGGGCCACGCTCTCAGCCATCTTTGGGTGGCTGATCGGGAACGGCAGGGCCGAGCCCAACCCAGTAGTCGGCACGATCGAGACGGCCCAGGAGGAGAAGCGCTGCCGGGTTGCTCGCGCCCGACGAGATCAAGGTTGCGTTGAAGGCTTGTCGGGATGACGACTTCGGCCGCATCGTCCGCTCGCGAACGCGGACCGGTCAGCGCCGCGAGGAGGTGGCGGGCATGACGCGGGCCGAGCTTGATTTGGCGAGCGGCATCTGGCGACTACCGGGCCAGCGGACCAAGAATAGTCTGCTGCTCGACGTGCCACTGTCCCGCGCCTCGACCTGCTCGCAAAGGTCCAGCCCAGTGCTGGCTGGCCGCTCCTGTTCGGTGGGGGCGCCGCCAGGTTCTCGGGATTCTTGAACGCGAAGGCCGCGACAAACAAGCGGTCTGGCGTCACGGAGTGGCGGTTGAACGATCTGCGGCGGACGGTGTCCACCGGCATGAACGAGCGGGGCGTGCTGCCTCACGGTGTCGATGCTTTGCTCGACCACATCTCGGGATCCCGAGATGTGGTCGATGTCTACAACCACACCCTCTATAATGTTGAAAGGAGGGTGGCGCTCGATCAGGAGTCGAATTTCTCTCGGCCACACAATCGTTGCGGACCGCTCAGTCGGTTATTTCGAAGCTCCATTGGCAAATGAGCACAGCACTGTTTCCGAAACTGGGGGCTATTACGGCTAGATTTAGAATCTTTGTCACGTAGGGCCGAACATTCGATGGCAATTGAAAAATAATGAAATAATTTTCCTACGCGATGATGTGGGATTGAGCCGAAAAAGGATAGCTGAGACCAAAAATTACTTTTCTTGATCTGAATTGGCCGCCAGCAAATCTTCAGTGAAATTCCCCGTATCCGTATGGGTGATATTTGCCGTATTTGCAGTCGAAGATAGATTCAGATGCGGATGATTCGCGGCTGGGCCCCCGGGGTTTCAGTGGCTGAACTGGGAGCCGACAGATGGGTGGCAAGAAGCTCGCGATCATTGTCAACTGTTATAATTACGAGAAATATATAGTCGAAGCGATCGAAAGTGTGAGTTTACAGCTCCTTGATGGCTGTGAACTGGTGGTCGTGGACGATGGATCGACAGATAATTCGTGGACTTTGATTCAGGGCACTGGGGTAAAATGTCTACGTAAGGAAAACGGTGGTCCTGTAAGCGCCTGCGTACTCGGCTTAGATAATACGACAGCGAGGCACGTTCTGTTCTTGGATGCTGACGATAAGCTTTCTTCAGGGTCTTTACGGAAAATTGTCGGTGCATTAGATGAAAAATACTCTAAGCTTCAGTTTCCCTTGTCAATAATCGATGAAAAAGGGGACGAACAAGGTAGAATTTTCCCTGATCTGAGCGCTCAAAAAACCAAAAATTCCTACATTCAGGACATATCTGAAACAGGAGCATATGTTTCGCCTCCGACCTCGGGGAATATTTTTCGAAGAGATGTGTGCGATCTTCTTCGGGAGGCATCCTATGATACGGTGGACGGTGTAATCCTTATCGCGGCTCCGTTCATGGGCGAAATCTACACGTTCAATGAGGCGCTGGGCTACTATAGGGTTCACGATAAAAATATGTCCTCGACCGGGCGCTTGCCTTCAGTCGAGCGGCTTCAATACAGTCAAGAACGATTTTCCAATCGTTTGGAACATTTGAAGCACATACTTTCCGCCAGAAAAATTGACCATGACATTATTGGGAGTCGCAGAAATTATATATACTTGAGAGACCAGATATACATCAATATTGTCTCTGGGGAAAAGCTCACGTTGAAACAGGTAGTCGAGCTGGCGGAATATTTTCCGAAATGGTACGGTTCGGCGAGGAGATTGATGACCTTGAGCGCGGCGATCTCCATGATCTTCTTACCTAATCGTGTATCAAAACTGATACTTCGTGTCAGGTTGAATGGTAGAACACTGCTCGCCAGAACCGCAAAATCTATCCTCAGTTACGCCCGTGGCGCCATCATCAGGCCGGGGCGCAAGGCTCTCCATGAGTGAAACTGAGCTAAGGTTTCGGCCTTCGAGCGTCCTGTCGATATCGGCTGTGCATGGGTCTTCGACGTCGCAATCCAGGCGTCAAGGTTGCCGCGGCGGATGCCGGACCAGCGCACACTGAGCTGTCGCGGCGGTGGCGCATTGCCTGCCCGGCCGATCCGGCCGCGCTCAAGCCTGACTCCCGGCACAGGCGCTCTTGACGCCGATGGTCAGGATTATCATCGGCAATCGCACCGCGCCGAAGGATCCGCCCGCCCCCCCCTCCCGGCTGACAGGAGCCGCGCCGCCCGCGCGCAGACTATGCTCTCATCCCTGAGCCGACCTCAGCCCCGCCGGCATTCGTCGCGCGGGACTTCGCCGAATCCGTTCTGAGATATGTCACACTGCGGACGGACCACATCCGGATCGACCCCTGCGCTGGGGCGCATGAGTGGCGTGCGAACCAACCCGTCGACTTGTTGATAACTATTCTTCCCAGCAGAGGAGCATGAAAGGCCATCAAATCAGTTTCCGTGCCAGATCAGTCTGACCTCCTGTCGCGGAGAGAGCACAACGGATCAAAAAGCGCTGTCTCGAGCCCGGCGATCACCGATTAGGCGACGCTGCATCCTCGACTCCGAGGGCCTACAGGCGCCACGCTGACGGCAAGCACCCGCCCGCGCAAGATTGCGGATGACGGGTAGATGCGGATGGTTGGGAACGCGGCGATGTCGGGCGGTCAGGGCGGGAGCGGCGCAGATCCGGTCAACGGCACCGGCGGTCAGCCCGGGGCGGACGAGGTGGCGAACGGCACCGGCGCGGCCGGTGGAAACGGCGGCGCTTCTGCCCAGGGGAGCGGCGGAGGTGCGGGCGGTTCCGCAGGCTCGGTCGGAGGCGCCGGCGGCAACGGGGGCGCGGCGGCTGGTGGAACTGTCACCAACACGTCGGGAACGGGTGGCGCCTACTCGACCAACACGGGCTCCAGCTTTTTCGGGGGGGCTGGCGGGGCTGGCCTTGCCGGTCCGAATCCCGGCGACGGCGGCGGCGGCGGCGGCGGCGGCAGCCACGGCCAGTACCTCTCCAACACGGGGAATGGCGTAGGCTTCACCTTTTCCCGGACCGGCGGCACCGGTGGAACGGGCGGTGCCGGCAACGGGACGGGCGGAGGTGGCGGCGGCGGCAGCGGTGGTTACGGCTTCGTTGAGCCCGGCCCCGGATCCTTCATCGCCAGCGCTCAGATCACCGGCGGGAACGGCGGTGCCGGCGGTGCCGCCGGCGGTCCCGGCGCTTTCGGCGGTTCCGGCGGTGAGGGCGGCATCGGACTTTTCCTCTACGGGAGCACGGGCACCAACACCGGCCAGATCACGGGCGGAAACGGTGGTCTGGGCGGGGCCGCGAATGGTGGCACGGCGGGCATCGCGGGCCAGGGGGGAGCCGGTCTGTCCGGCGCGAACATCGCCATCACCAACACCGGCACGATCTCGGGCGGCTTCACCGGCGGCAGCACAACCGTCCGGGCCGTCGCTATCAACGTCACGGGCGGCACCAACAGCCTGACCCCCAGCACGGGAACGCTGAACGGCGGCCTCGGGATCGCCGGCGGCGCCACGACATTGCGCGTCCTCGGCAACGCTCCCAACAATCTCGGACCCGTAGCCAACGCCGGCACGTTCGACATCTCGGGGACGACGGCCGGTGCCTCGATCACCACGCTCTCGGGCACCGGCGGGACGACGCTCGGTGCGCAGGCCCTGACCATCACCAACGGTTCGACCAGCTACAGCGGCGCGATCTCCGGTACTGGCGGCGTGGCGGTCACCGGTGGCACGCAGACGCTGACAGGGGTCAGCACCTACTCCGGCGGCACCGCGATCGGTTCGAACGGCGGCGCTGTGTCGAGCACCCTTCAGCTCGGCGGTCCGACCTCGGCCGGCACGGGGACGATCACCTTCGGCACGATGTCGGGGACGGCGACAGCGCGCCTCGGGCTCAACGTGGCCGCTCAGCCGACCAATGGTGGCACCTTCGCCAACACCATCTCCAATTTCGGTTCGGGCAACGAGATCGCGCTCGCCGGGCTGACCAACTCCAGCGTCAGCTACAACAGTGCGAACAGCTCGATCACCATCACCGGCACCCGCTCCGGTGGCGGCCAGGTGAGCGAGAACTTCGTGCTGTCGGCCCCCCGCACGACCAGCTTCGCGGCGGTGTCGGACGGCCAGGGCGGCACGATCGTGCGCGCCGCTACGGCCCCGAACCCCACGAATCCCACGAACCCATCTCAGCCGGCCAACCCTGCACCCTGCTACGTGACCGGGACGCGGATCCGTGTCCTGCGCGATCGGGTCATCTCGGACGTGCCGGTGGAGCAGCTCGCGGTGGGCGATCTCGCCATCACGGTTGCCGGTACGCCGCGCCCGATCCGTTGGATCGGCACCCGCGCGTACCGGGGATCGATGGTTCCCCCGGCCGAGCGCCCCGTCCGCATCCGGGCCGACGCACTGAGCGAGGGCGTGCCCGCCCGCGACCTGCTTGTCTCTCCAGATCACTGCCTGTGGCTGGACGGGCTGCTCGCGGCCGCGGGACATCTGGTCAACGGCTCGAGCATCACGCGTGGCGAGGCGGTGGCGGATCTCACATACTGGCACGTCGAGTTGGACACCCACGACCTGCTGCTCGCGGAGAATGCTCCGGCGGAGAGCTTCCTGGCGGCGCCCGGCGTGCGCGGCGGCTTCGATGGCGTGCAGGCCCTCGACGTCGGCACCGGGCGCATGCCCTACGCTCCGCGCGCCGAACTCGGCCCCGACTTGGCCGCGCTGCGCGGGCGCTTAGCCCTCCGCGCTGTCTCGTTGGACGGTGCGGCAGAGCCGGGCTCGGTGCGAGCGTGGCTGGACCGATGCGTCGTGACGGGCGATGGCCTGCTGCACGTCGGGGGCTGGGCGCGCGACGAGGCGCATCCCGACACCCCGCTGTGCCTGGACGTGTTGGTAGACGGTGCCGTCGTCGCGTTCGCGGTGGCGGCCGAGTTCCGGTCGGACCTTGCTGCGGCCGGCTTCGGCGACGGGCGATGCGGCTTCGACCTCGGTGTGCATGTACGCCTCGCTCCACACGTGCATCATCGTGTCGAAGTGCGTCGGTCGGCCGATGGCCTCCTGATGTGCGCCAAGCGGATGGATGCGGCAGGGTCTTGGATCGCGCTGTTGGCAGCGTAGCGTCGATCGGGGCATCCGGCGCCGACCCTCAGCCCCGCCGGCACCGCCGCGTGGGGCTTTTTCGGCGGCTTGCGCGGACAGAGGGGAATGCGGGCGAGGCGCAATCGTGCGACGGTAACAATCGTGAGCCAGTCCCCTCCATCGACGCGTATTTTCGAAGCCGACCGTCAGAACTCAATCTCGAAGCGCTGCGATGGCTTGGCGAACCGAATCGTAGCCCTCGGCCATGAAGCGAGGCTTCCGCGGACTTGGCTCGCCCGTCGCAGTTCGGCGAACGGAGAGCGGCTCATCGCTGCAATGAAGATTGTTGATCGCTTCGCCTTCTTACCCTTCGCTCACCGGGATTGAGGTCCGGCTCGCAGGAAGTAGGCTAAGTCTTGGTGGGCGCACTAGGGTTCGAACCTAGGACCCGCTGATTAAGAGTCAGCTGCTCTACCAACTGAGCTATGCGCCCGATCGCTTCTGCGACCGCCCGGTGGCCACCAAGTCCGTCCGGGGTGGCGGGCTGATACCAACGCGGCCGGGGCCTGTCCACCCCCGGCCGCCGCTTTTTCTCATTCCGCCGCCGCATGCTGTGCATGCACGCGCACGGAATGGGCCGACAGCTTGTTCAGCGCCGAGAGATACGCCTTCGCGGACGCCACCAGCGTGTCCGGATCGGCGCCGCGCGCGGTGACGCTGCGCTCGCCGTCCCGCAGCCGCACCGAGACCTCCGCCTGCGCGTCCGTGCCGCCGGTCACGGCATGGACCTGATAGAGCTCCAGCTGCGCCTGATGCGGGACCAGCGCCGAGATCGCGTTGAACACCGCGTCGACCGGCCCGTTGCCGTCCGCCTCCTCGATCCGCGTGCCGGCCTCGTCGGCGATCCGCAGCGTCGCGCGCTGCGGTCCGCGGGTTCCGGCGATCACCGACAGGGAGACCAGCCGGATCCGGTCGTGGGCCGTGGCGAGGTTCTCGTCGACCAGCGCCTCGATGTCCTCGTCGTAGACGTGCTTTTTCCGGTCGGCCAAGGCCTTGAACCGGTCGAAGGCGTCCTGGAACTGGTTGTCGGACAGGTGCAGGCCGAGATCCTCCAGCTTGGAGCGGAACGCCGCCCGGCCGGAATGCTTGCCCATCACCAGGGAGGTCTTGGTCAGCCCGACCGAGGCCGGCGTCATGATCTCGTAGGTCTCGGCATTCTTGAGCATGCCGTCCTGGTGGATGCCGCTCTCGTGCGCGAAGGCGTTGCGGCCGACGATCGCCTTGTTGAACTGCACCGGGAAGTTCGTGGCGTGGCTCACGAGCTTCGAGGCGCGGGTCAGCATGGTCGATTCGACGCCGGTCTCGTAGGGCAGCACGTCGGCGCGCGTGCGCAGCGCCATCACGATCTCCTCGAGCGCGGCGTTGCCGGCCCGCTCGCCGATGCCGTTGATCGTGCACTCGACCTGCCGGGCGCCGCCCTCGATGCCAGCCAGGGAATTGGCGATCGCGAGGCCCAGGTCGTTGTGGCAATGGACCGAGAACACGGCCCTGTCGGCGTTCGGCACGCGCGCGCGGACGTTCGCGAACATGTCGCGGTACTCGGTCGGCGTGGCGTAGCCGACCGTATCGGGGAGGTTGATCGTCGTGGCGCCGGCCTTGATCGCCGCCTCGACGCAGCGGCACAGGTAGTCGAGCGGCGTGCGGGTCGCGTCCATGGCCGACCACTCCACGTCCTCGACGAGGTCGCGGGCCTGGGCCACGGTCTTCAGGATGATCTCGACGACCTCGTCCTGGCTCTTGCGCATCTGGTGCGCGAGATGGATCGGCGAGGTCGACACGAAGGTGTGGATCCGCGCGCGCTTGGCGTGGCGCACGGCCTCGCCGGCCCGGGCGATGTCGGCGGGGATCGCGCGGGCGAGTCCGGCGATGGTCGCGCGCTTGGTCCTCTGGGCGATCTCCGAGACCGCCTCGAAATCGCCGTTCGACGCGATGGGGAACCCGGCCTCAATGATGTCGACGCCCATCGTGTCGAGTAACTCGGCGACCGCGAGCTTCTCGTCGAAGGTCATGGTGGCGCCGGGGCACTGCTCGCCGTCGCGGAGCGTCGTGTCGAAGATCAGGATCCGGTCGCGGGCGGAAGCGGTGCTGGTCGTAGTCATGGCATTACCCTGTCGCGGGCCGCCCGGCACGTGATGGCGCGGCGCGGCGTGGTGCCCTCGCGGGCGGATTCGCGAATGAAAGAACTCCCCTGAAGGCCCAGGCGCGCGCCCGGACGGCCCTCAGGGGCGGGTAAGCAGAAGCGGAAGAAGGAGCCCGGAGCGGCGCGCACGGGACCGAAGCGCCGTAGAGGCGGCGCGGGCGGTCTCGATCGCTGAGCCGGCTCTGGCCAAGGCTCGTCTCTCCTGTCGGCGACCCGCGCGGGACGTTCTCACGGCGCGGTGCGGCCCGTAGGTATCCCCGGATCGACCGGAACACAAGCGAGACCGGCGCGTCCGGAGGCGCGGACCGGGGCTGTCGCGGCCGGCAGGTCCGCGAGGATCGCCGCCGCGAGATCGTCGTAGAACAGCATCTGCCCCGCGGCCCAGACCTCGAACTCCGCCAGCAGCGTCGGGTCGAAGGCGGTCAGGTGGCCGCCGGCGATCCGGATCCATCCCGCGGCCTCGGCCTCGCCGAGCAGGTTGCCGACATGGGCCCGCGACACGTCCAGCCGCTCGGCGAGGCTGCGCAGGCTGAGCGACACCGCCGCCGGCGCGCCGGGCACCGTGGCGGCATAGTGGGCCCCGACCAGGGCCGTGAGCAGCGGATAGCCGCAGTCCCGTCCTGCGAAATGGAGCACCCGCGGGAACGGCGCGATGAGCGTGCCGTGCCGCAGCACGTGGGCGGCCGAAAGGCGCACCAACTCCCCGAGCCGGTCGGGGCCGTCGAGCATCCCGGCGTGGCCCGGGTCGCGACGGGTCACCGCGTCCATGGCGGCGACGAACAGGCGCCCGCTCCGCGCGATCTCGGTCACCAGGGCCGGCGCCGCCTGCAGGCATTTCACGCGCCCGTCGCCCCGATCCGCCACCGCGGTGACGAAGCGCCCGGCCTTCAGGGCCGACACGAAGCCGGCCGTCTGCCTCGGGCTCGATCCCACCATCGCCTGGAGGACCGTCAGGGTGGGACGCGGGCCCCCGTGATGGCGCCACGCGTAGTCGTTGTGGATCAGCATGAACGAGACCACGTAGCGCCCGATCTGATTGAGCAGCTTGTGGCTCGGCCAAACAATCTGCGCCGGTTCGATCATGCCCTGGCAGTAACCGGCGACCGCCGGGCGGAAATCGCGCTCGGATCGAAGCAGAGTGATCCGCGCCCGGAAATGATCGTCCAACATCCGCGCCCCGACTCAGCCGGATCCCGACCGAAGGGATGCCGCGCGCCCGGCCTTCGGTCCAGGATTTCCTGCAAAGTTTGGACTCGGTGGTGAAGAACGCGCCGGGATACGACTCGCAGTGCTTGTCTCAGCGCTGCCGGAGCGAGCGGTCCGCCGGGCCTGGCCGGCGTCAGATCCGAAGGGGACCGTCCACCGTGTGCGATCTGCATCGACCCTCTCTCTCCCGGCGCGGCCTGCTGGCCGCGGCCGCGGCCGGTACCGTGATGGGGGCTTCCGCCGGGATCCGGCGGGCCGAGGCGGCCCCCGACGGCGCGCGATCGAACGCCATCACGCCCGAGGCGGCCCTCACGCGGCTGCGCGACGGCAACGGCCGCTACGTCGCCAACACGTCGACGAACCGAGACTTCTCGGCCGGTCGCGCCGCGCGGGCCGCGGCGCAGTATCCGATCGCCTGTATCGTCGGCTGCGCCGATGCCCGGGTCGCCCCGGATTTCATCTTCGACCAGGGACCGGGCGATCTGTTCGTCGTCCGCGTCGCCGGCAACTTCGTCACCACCGACGGTCTCGCCAGCCTCGAATACGGCGTGTCGGTCCTGGGCGCGCCGCTGATCCTCGTCCTCGGCCATTCCGATTGCGGGGCCGTGAAGGCGACGATCGACGTCATGAAGACCAACGCGTCGCTCCCCGGTCATCTCCCCGTGCTGATCGAGGCGATTCGCCCGGCGGTGGATCTGGCCGAAAAGGCGCGTGCGCAGGATCCCCTGGCCGAGGCCGTCGCCCAGAATGTCCGGCACAGCGTCCGGCGCCTCGAGCAGGCCGGCCCCATCATCGCGGAGGCCGTCGCCGCCGAGCGGGTGAAGGTCGTGGGCGGCTTCTACGACATCGGCACCGGCCGGGTCGTGATCCTCTGACCGCGGTGCCCGATCCGTCCCGGCCTGCGGGCCGGCGCTTTGCCGAAGCTTGCCAATGACGGTGCAGCCTCGATAAAGCCCGCCGGCACGTCGAGACCGAACCCGCGAGACCGTCATGGCCAGCTACAAGCTCCTGCTCCTCCCCGGCGACGGGATCGGCCCGGAGGTCGCCGGCGGCATGCAGGTGGTGCTCGACACCCTCAAGGAGACCGGTCTCGCGACCTTCGAGACCGAGACCGACCTCGTCGGCGGCAGCGCCCTCGACGCGCACGGCGTCCCGCTCGCGGACGCGACCCTGCAGCGCGCGAGTGACGCGGACGCCATCCTGCTCGGCGCGGTCGGCGGACCGAAATGGGCCGGTGTCGCCTACGAGAACCGCCCCGAAGCCGGCCTGCTGCGCCTGCGCAAGGAGCTGGACCTCTTCGCCAACCTGCGGCCCGCGATCTGCTACCCGGCGCTGGCCGAGGCCTCGGCGCTGAAGCGCGAACTCGTCGAGGGGCTCGACATCATGATCGTCCGGGAGCTCACCGGCGGCGTCTATTTCGGCGAGCCGAAGGAGATCACCACGCTGGAGGACGGCTCCAAGCGGGCGGTCGACACCCAGGTCTACACGACGGCTGAGATCGAGCGGATCGCCCACGTGGCCTTCGACCTCGCGGGCAAGCGCTCGGGCCGGGTCGCCTCGGCCGAGAAGCACAACGTGATGAAGTCGGGCGTTCTCTGGAAGGAGGTCGTCACCAAGGTGCACGCCGCGCACTACGCCGACCTGCAGCTCGAGCACATCCTCGCCGACAACTGCGCCATGCAGCTGGTGCGCCGGCCCAAGCAGTTCGACGTGCTGGTGACCGACAACCTGTTCGGCGACGTGCTCTCCGACATCGCCGCCATGCTCACCGGCTCGCTGGGCATGCTGCCGTCGGCCTCCCTCGGCGCGGTCGACGCGAGCGGCCTGCGCCGCGCGCTCTACGAGCCGGTCCACGGCTCGGCGCCCGACATCGCCGGCCAGGACAAGGCCAACCCGATCGCCATGATCGGCTCGCTCGCCATGTGCCTGCGCTACTCCTTCGGCCTCGGCGACGCGGCCGACGCCCTCGACGGCGCCATCACCGACGCCCTCGCGGGCGGCGCGCGCACCGCCGACATCGCCGGCGAGGGCACGAACCCGATGGGCACGCGCGCCATGGCCAGCGCGGTGGCGGACGCGCTCCGCACCCGGGTCGGCTGAGACACGTCTTCGGCGCGTCGCAGCACCGGGGTCGGTCCCCAGCCGCGTGTTTCGACGCATGGCGGTCGGGCGCGACCTTCGCTATGACGCGCCCATCGAGGATTGGGAGCGTCATGAAGGCCGGAGACGGGGCGTCTGAGCGCGCGAGCGCGGATTTCGGCTTCGAGCGCGTGGCGCTCGACGAGAAGCAGGGGCGCGTCGACAGCGTCTTCCACTCGGTCGCCCGCCGCTACGACATCATGAACGACCTGATGTCGGCGGGCCTGCACCGGGCCTGGAAGGCGCAGCTCGTCTCGATGCTGCGGCCGCCGCAGAACCGCGCCTTCGCGCATCTCGACGTCGCCGGCGGCACCGGCGACGTGGCCTTCCGGGTGCTGGCCGCGGGCGGTCCGCGCACCCGCGTCACCGTACTCGACATCAACGAGTCGATGCTGCGGGTCGGCGCCGAGCGGGCACGGGAGCGCAAGGTCGACGAGGCCGGCGACCGGATCGCCTTCGTGACCGGCAACGCCGAGGCGCTGCCGCTGCCGGACGCGTCCTTCGACGCCTACACGATCGCCTTCGGCATCCGGAACGTGCCGCGGATCGAGACGGCGCTGGCCGAGGCGCGGCGGGTGCTGAAGCCCGGTGGGCGCTTCCTCTGCCTGGAATTCTCGGCCGTCGACATCCCGCTGCTCGACCGCATCTACGACGCCTACTCGTTCAACGTGATCCCGCGCATCGGCGCCCGGGTAGCCGGGGACGCCGAGTCCTACCGCTACCTCGTGGAGTCGATCCGGAAGTTCCCGACCCGCGGCGCCTTCGCGGGCATGATCGAGCGCGCGGGTTTCCGGCACGTCACCGACCGGGCGCTGACGGGCGGGATCGTGGCGATCCATTCGGGCTGGAAGGTCTCTTGACCGCCGCCGCGCGCGACGGGAGCCAGCACCGGTGATCAGCGCCGCCGTCAACTTGTTTCGCGGCGCGCGGGTCGGCTTCGTGCTGGCCCGCGAGGGCGCCCTCGCCCTCGTCGACCCCTCTGAGCTGCCCCCGCACCTGCGCCTCGCCCTGCGGATCGGCCGCTCCCTCGAGCGGCCCGGCCTCGACGACGGGGCGGCCCGGCTCTCTGCGGCGATGACGCGCCTCGGCCCGTCCTACGTGAAATTCGGCCAGTTCCTGGCGACGCGGCCCGACATCGTCGGCATGCGCGCGGCCTTCGACTTGGAGAAACTGCAGGACCGGGTGCCGCCCTTCCCGCAGGCGGTCGCGCTTCGCACCGTCGAGGCCGCCCTCGGCAAGCCCGTGAGCGCCCTGTTCGTGTCGTTCAGCGAGCCGATCGCCGCCGCCTCGATCGCGCAGGTCCACAAGGCGATCGTGCAGGATCCCGACGGCACGCAGCGCGCCCTCGCCGTGAAGGTGATGCGGCCTGGCGTCCGCGAGCGCTTCATGCGCGACCTCGAGGTCATGCGCTTCATGGCGCGGGTGGTGAACGCCCTGTCGCCGCAGGCGGAGCGGCTGCGCCCGCGCGAGGTGGTGGAGATCCTCGCGCGCTCGGTGCTGATGGAGATGGATTTCCGCCTTGAGGCGGCGGCCGCCTCCGAGCTCGCCGAGAACACCAAGGACGATCCGGACTTCCGTGTGCCGAGGCCGGAATGGGAGCTGACCGCCCGTGAGGTGTTGTCGGCCGAGTGGATCGAGGGGACCCGCCTGCACAGCGCCGCGGAGCTCGCCGCCCGGGGGCATGATCCGCAGATAATCGGCCGGACCGTCATCCAGAGCTTCCTGCGGCACGCGATCCGCGACGGCTTCTTCCACGCGGACATGCACCAGGGGAACCTGCTGGTCGATGCCGAGGGCCGGCTAGTCGCGGTCGATTTCGGCATCATGGGCCGCCTCGGCCCGAACGAGCGCCGGTTTCTCGCCGAGATCCTGCTGGGCTTCATCCTGCGGGATTACCGCCGGGTGGCGAAGGTCCATTTCGAGGCGGGCTACGTGCCGGCCCATCACTCCGTGGAGGATTTCGCGCAGGCGATCCGCGCCATCGGCGAGCCGATCCACCAGCGCCGGGCCGACGAGATCTCGATGGCCAAGGTCCTGACCCTGCTGTTCGACGTCACGGCCCTGTTCGACATGAGCACCCGCACCGAGCTGGTGATGCTCCAGAAGACCATGGTGGTGGTGGAGGGCGTCGCCCGCTCCCTCGACCCGCGCCTCGATATGTGGACCACGGCCGAGCCGGTCGTGCGCGCCTGGATCGCCCGCAACATGGGGCCGGTCGGCCGGGCGCAGAGCGGCCTGGACGCCCTCAAGGTCGTCTCCGACGTCGTCGGCGACATCCCGGACCTTGCCATACGGTTGAAGCGCGTGCTGGTCCGCCTCGACGAGGCCGGCACCGGCGATGCCCGCCGGCTGGAGCGCTTCGCCCGCAACGAACGCTACCGCGCGATCTGGTCGACGCTGGCCTTGTGGGGCATCGCCGTCGGCGCGCTGATACTGGCGTTCCGGGGTCTCTGACGCGGCACCATCCCCGATCCGGGACCGGGACCGCCGTGGTCCGCGGGCGCTCAGCCGGGCCCGGGTCCCTGGGCGGGCGCGTCCTCCGTCGCGGGGACCAGGGCACGCAGCTCGCGGGCCAGCTCCTTGAGCCCGGTCGAGCCCTTGGCGAGCACCCTGTCGGCCTGACCGGCCAGACGGCGCCGGTCCTCGGCCGTGATGTCCTTGGCGGTGAGCACTACCACCGGCACGTCGCGGCTGTCAGGCCGGGCCCGCAGCGCCCGCAGGAACGCGAATCCGTCCATCTCGGGCATCATCAGGTCGAGCAGGATGAGGGATGGGCGCTCCGTCTCCAGGGCTGCCAGAGCGCGCAGGCCGTTCTCGGCCTCGCGGACCGGGAAGCCCTCGCGCGCGAGATAGGCGCAGACGTGCTCGCGGACGTCGGCCTCGTCCTCGACGACGAGGATCGCGCCGTCACCCGAGGCGAGGCGGAAGCGGTCGACGATCTGGCGCAGGCTTCCCCAGTCGATCGGCTTCTGCAGGTAGTCGGTGGCGCCGAGGGAGAAGGCGAGGTTCTGCTCGTCCAGGACCGTCACCATCACGATCGGCGTCGCGCCGATCTCGGGATCGGCCCGGATGGCCCGCAGCACCGCCCATCCGTCCATCTGCGGCATGGTGACGTCGAGGAGAACGGCCCGCGGATGCAGGCTGCGAGCGAGATCGAGCCCGCGCCGCCCGTCCTCGGCGACCGTCACCGAGAAGCCCTCGCGCTCCAGGAAGCGCGCCAGCAGATCGCGGGTCGCGGCGTCGTCGTCGACCACCAGGATCGTCCCGCGGTCGCCGTCTCCCGATGCGGCCGGGTCCGCGTCCTCGGCCGCGGCGGCCTCGAAACGGTCCGGCAACGTCAGCGTGAAGGTGGTGCCCTGCCCCTCGCGGCTGTCCACGGTGATCGAGCCGCCCAGCATCTCGGCGAAGGCCCGGGTGATCGCGAGGCCGAGCCCGGTGCCGCCGAACCGGCGCGTCGTGGAGGCGTCGGCCTGGGTGAACCGCTCGAACAGCTTGCCGACCTGCTCCCGCGTCATGCCGATGCCGGTGTCGGTCACGCAGAAGCGCAGCGCACCGTCCGCCCGGGCGACCGCCAGGGTGATCCGGCCATCCTCGGTGAACTTCGCGGCATTGCTCAGGAGATTGATCAGGCACTGCCGCAGCTTGGTCACGTCGGTATGCGCGCTGCCCAGGCCTGGCTCCAGCTCCAGCGCCAGGGTGTTGCCCTTCTTGGCGACGAGACCCTCGACCGTGACCGCGACCTCCTGCACCACGGCGGCGACCTCGAAATCCTCCGCGTAGATCTCGACCCGGTCGGCCTCGATCTTCGAGATGTCGAGCACGTCGTTAATCAGGCCGAGGAGGTGGCGGGCGTTGGTCTCGATCTTCTTCATGTCGGTGACGAGATCGGCCTCGCCGATATCCTCCAACTCCTCCTGCACCATCTCGGAATAGCCGATCACCGCCGAGAGCGGGGTGCGCAGCTCGTGGCTCATATTGGCCAGGAACTGGCTCTTGGCCGCGTTGGCGGCCTCGGCCGCCGCGCGCGCCGCCTCGATCGCGGCCTCGGCCTCCTTGCGCTCGGTGATGTCCGTGTGGGTCCCGACCCACTCCCGCAGGGTGCCGTCGGGTTCGAGGATCGGGACGGCGCGCACGCTCATGTGCCGGTAGGTCCCGGAGGCGGCTCGGATCCGGTGCTCGGTGGCGTAGGGTTCCAGGCTGGTGACAGCGCGGGTCCACGCGGCGCGGGTATGCGCACGGTCCTCCGGGTGGACCGCGTCGAGGAAGCCGAGCCCCGCGTAGGCGGCCTCGTCCTGGCCGGTGAAGCGGGTCCAGGCCGTCTGGCGGCGATGGAGGCTCCCTTCCGGGTTGGCGGTCCAGACGATGGCGGCGCTCGCCTCGATCAGCGAGCGGAAGCGCTCCTCGCTCCGGCGCAGCCGGGCCTCCGCGAGGTGGCGGATGGTCTCGTCGACCACCACAAGGCCGACGCCCTCGACGCTCTGGTCGGCCGCCGCGCTCTCCTCGCCCCGGAGCGGATAGAAGCTCATCGAGAAATGCCGCACGCCGCCCGGCGCCGAGGGGGTCGGCACCGCCACCGGCACGTTCGGCGAGACCAGGCCTTCCGTCAGGGCCGCGGCCAGCTTCGGGGCCAGCTCCTCCCGCAGCGTCGGGAGCATGGCCCAGATCGGCGCGCCGAGATCGGCCCCGAAGCCGCGCTCGCTCATGGTGGCGAGCGCCCGGTTCATGTGCCTGATTTTCAGGTCACGGTCGAGGAAGCCGAGCCCCACCGGCGCGTTGGCCAGCACCCCGTCGAGGAGACGGGACATCCGCAGGGATTCCTGCCGTCGCACCAGGGCGAGGCGCGCCAGCAGCACGATCGCTCCGAGGGCCGCCGCCGCGGAGAGGAGGAACAGCAGGAGTTCGCGCCACGCTTCGTGCGCCTGGATGGTCGCGAGCTGCTCCAGGGTCGCGGCCTGCCGGGCCGCCGATTCGGCGCGGATCGCGTCCATCAGCTGCTTGCCCTCGCCGGTGCGGACGAGGTCGATGGCGGCGTCGAAGCCCCGGTTCCGCCGCGCCTCCACCACCCGGGCGGCGAAGTCGCGCTTCTGCGCGATCAGCCCGGCGAGCGACGGGCCGCCGGCTCGGACCGACTCCTGCGCGGCGGCGCCGAGGCCGGTCAGCTCCGTGTCGATCTTGGTGAGGGCGGTCGTGTAGGGACGGAGGTAATCCTCGCTGCCGACCAGCACGAAGCCGCGCTCCCCGGTCTCCAGGTCCTTGACCTCGGAGATCAGGCGCTCGATCCCGGCGATCGTCGCGTTCGCCCGGGCGGTCGCGGCCCGGTCGGTCTCGCCGGTCACGTAATTGGCCGTGCCGCTGCCCAGGGCGACGATCAGCAGGATGAAGGCGACGGGCGAGCCGAGGAGCCAGCCCAGCGGGCCGGCGCCGCGCCAATTGCGCCGGCGCAGGCCGAAGATCGATCCGGCACGCGACGGGGCGCTCACGTCTCCACCAGCCCGGTGGTGGCGCCCGACGCCTCGGAATCCGGCCGGCCGTGCGGCTGGCCGAGATATTCCCGCGACCGCATCTCGATGAGGCGCGAGACGGTCCGGTCGAACTCGAAGGCCTCGCGGCCGGTCCGGGCGGTGTAGAGGTCCTGCGCTTCGGCGGCCGCGGAGGCCACGAGCTTCACATGCCGGTCGTAGAGCGTGTCGACCAGCGTGATGAAGCGCTTGGCCTCGTTCCGCTCCGCCTCGCCCATCACCGGGATCCCGTCGAGGATCACCGTGTGGTAGGCGCGGGCGAGTGCCATGTAGTCGGAGGCGCCGAGGGGCTGGCGACAGAGATCGTCGAAGCCGAACCGGGCCACGCCGGTCGCCTGCTCGGGAACCGCCACGGCCCGGCCGTGGACCGTGACCGTCGCTGGGAGGCCGCGAGCCTTGCCGGTCAGGGCCTTGAAGGCGGCGTCGAGGGCCGCGCGCGCCGCCGCGTCGGCGGGGACATGGTAGACCGCCGCGCCGCCGAGCTTCTCCAGCCGGAAATCCGTCCGGGAGTCGAGGCGGACGACGGTCACGCGTTCCTGGAGGTTCGCCACGAAGGGCAGGAACAGCGCCCGGTTGAGGCCGCCCTCGTAGAGTCGGTCGGGCTCGACGTTCGAGGTCGCGACGACGGTGACGCCGCGCCGGAACAGGTGGTTGAACAGGCGACCCAGGATCATCGCGTCGGCGATGTCGGTGACAGTGAACTCGTCGAAGCACAGCAGGGTCGCCTCGTCGGCCAGCTGGTCGGCCACCGGTCCGATCGGGTCGTCGCCCTTGACGGTGCCGGCCTTCAGCGCCTGACGGTAGGCGTGGATCCGCTCGTGCGCGTCGGCCAGGAAACCGTGGAAATGGACGCGCCGCTTCGGCTCCGGCGCCGCCTCGTGGAAGAGGTCCATCAGCATGGTCTTCCCGCGGCCGACCGAGCCCCAGATGTACAGGCCCTTGATCGCCTCGGCCTCGTCCTTGCGACGGAACAGCCACCCCAGGGCGCTCGTCTTGCTGGCCCGCTTGCGGCGCTGGAGGTCGACGACCAGCCGGTCGAGGGCGCGCACGAGGTGCGCCTGGGCGGGATCGCGCTCGATGGCGCCGGTGGCGACCAGCGCCTCGTAGCGCTCGTGGACCGGGCCTGGCGAGACCGCACCGGCGAGCGCCGCCGGCGACGAAGCTATGGGCTTGCCGGATCTGTCGTTCACGCCGCCGGTTCCTCGCTGCTGATCGCGGTACCGGTTCGGCACCCCCTGCACCCGCGTCGGCGGTCAACGACCCGGGGCCTGTTCCAGTGCCGCGCAAGCTCGGCCTGAATCAAGCCCGCGGCCGAACAGCCGCGGGCAAGCGTCCCATTGAGGCGTCCCATCGAAGCCTCGCATCGGTCCCACGCATGGCAGGCCCGCGGCCGGCCGGCCCCGCACTCTGCTGCATTGCACAATGAATACGGGGATGCGACATCCCGGCGGTCTCTTGGGAGGAGCGTCCGGATCACTCCGCGCGGCAGCGCGCACGAACCGGAGCTTCATCATGGCGGTACAAGCCCTCGATGGGCCGACCCACACCATCCGGCGTCTCTGGCCGGCGGACCGCGCTGCGGTCCTCGACTATTTCCTGCGGCTGGATCCGGAGACCCGGGCGAGCCGCTTCATGGGCAATGTCAGCGAGGCCGGAGTCCGGGCCTACGCCGCGCAGGCGCTGACCGCGGAGGGCGTGATGTACGGCGCCTTCGTGGGCGGCGTGTTGCGCGGTCTCGCCGAGTTGCGGCCGATGGGGCCGGGCGCGTCCCGCTACGCCCTGGGGCCGCACGCTGAGGCGGCCTTCGCGGTCGAGCAGACCTTCCGCCGGAAGGGGATCGGGGCCGCCCTGTTCGCCCGGATCGCCCGCGCGGCGCGGCATCGCGGCGTCAAGGATCTCCACGTCCGCTGCCTGTCGGGAAACGGGCCCATGCTGCGGCTCGCGGCCAAGCACGGGGCGGCCCTCCAGCACGAGGGGCGCGAGACCGAGGGCGCCCTGCACCTCGCGCGTCCGACGCCGTTCTCGCTCTGGTACGAGGGGATCGCGGAGGCGTTCGACTTCACCCTGGCGGCGGGCTTCCCGGAGCGGGTGCAGGCCGGGCGCTGAAGGCAGGCTTCAGCCGGCGATGTCGCCGACGAGGGCGAAGGTCAGGAGATCCACGGACGTCGCCCCGCCGCGCAGGAGCGCGCGGGCGGCGGCGTTGCCGGTGGCGCCGGTGGTCATGACGTCGTCCACGAGAAGGACCCGGCGCCCGCGGACGCGGTGCTGCTCGGCGGAAGCGACCCGGAAGGCGCCGCTCAGGTTCTCGGCCCGCGCCGCGCGGCTCAGGCCGACCTGGGATCGCGTGGCGCGCACGCGCACCAGGGCCGTGGCGACGCACGGCCGCCCTGCCGCATCCGCGATCGCCCGCGCCAGCAGGGCGGACTGGTTGAAGCGCCGCCGCCACAGGCGTCCGCGATGGAGCGGTACCGGCACGAGGCACTCGGCCTCGGCGATCAGAGTCCGGCCGCTCGCGGCCATCATCCGGGCCATCACGCCGGCGAGATCGAGCCGGTCCTCGTATTTCAGGCGATGGACGAGCCGCCGCGCCACGGAATCGTAGAGGGCGACCGCCCGGGCGCGGCCGAAGACCGGCGGTTCCGCGATGGCCCGGGGCGACACCAGCGGGCCGACCCCGAGGTCGACCGCGAAGGGTGTACCGTAGCGCTGGCACACCGGTTCCTCGATCAGGCGCAGGCTCGACCAGCAGGACGGACAGAGGGCGCCCGGGTCGGCGGTGGCGCCGCCGCAGCCCGCGCAGGTGGGCGGGTAGATCAGGGAGACGACCCCGCGCGGCAGACCGCGCAGGGCCGTGGCGACGGCCTGGAAGGCCGTCATGCGCGCGACGCGCTCCCGCAGAGCTGGCTTACTGGGCCGAGACGGGGCGCGCCTGCGGCGCCATCTGCTGCCGCTCGACCTGACGGTCGCGCGCGTTGGCGCGGTGGCGGCCGATGGCGCAGCCGGCCGCGGCACCGACGAGGCCGTGATGGCCGGCGTAGTGACCCGCGATGCCGCCGACGATGGCGCCCTTGATGCAGCCCTTCGCCTCGGCGCCGCCCGCGGCGGCCAGGGTGGTGAGGGCCACGGCGGCCCCGACGAGCATGCGCTTCATGATGTGTGCTCCCTGAGGAATCTCGGCCGTTGGGCCGGTTGCAGCAGGAACAGCGACGCTCCCGAGTCGTTCCAGCATCCTAGCGCAGCTCACGAGACCGTGCGCGGCGACGGTGGCGCGACGCGACCGCAGATGCCATCTGCCCCCCGATGGATGCTCCCGCCGCCCTGTTCGACACGCGCCTCGCCCGCCGCCGCCTCGCCCGTGCCGGGCGCCTCGGCTACCCGGGCTTCCTCCTCGACCGCCTCGCCGAGGATCTCGACGACCGGCTCGGCGCCGTCCTGCGCAGCTTCGTCTCTGTTCTCGACCTCGCCACGCCGCGTCCCGTGGCGACCCGGCTGCTCGCCGCCCGCTATCCGGCGGCGCGGCATGTCCGCCTCGCGGCCCTGCCAGAGCCGGGCGGCGACCTGATCGTCGGAGATCCCGAAGCGCTGCCGCTGGCGACCGGGAGCCTGGACCTCGCCGTGTCGCTGCTGGCCCTCCACGCCGTGAACGACCTCCCCGGCACGCTGATCCAGCTGCGCCGCGCCCTCCGTCCGGATGGGCTGTTCGTCGGCTGCCTGCTCGGCGGCGCGACGCTGACGGAGCTGCGCCAGAGCTTCGCCCAGGCCGAGAGCGAGGTCGAGGGTGGGGTCAGCCCCCGCGTGGCGCCCTTCGCGGCGGTGCGCGAGGCCGGCGGCCTGCTGCAGCGGGCGGGCTTCGCGCTGCCGGTGGCCGATACCGACACGCTGACGGTCCGCTACGCCGACCCGTTCGGCCTGATGCGCGACCTGCGGGCCATGGGCATGACCAACGTGCTCACCGAGCGGCGGCGGACTCCGCTGCGGCGGGCGACGTTGCTGCGCATGGCCGAGATCTACGCCGAGCGGTTCTCGGACCCGGACGGTCGCGTGCGGGCGACCTTCGAGGTGCTGTGGCTCTCGGGCTGGGTGCCGCACGAGACCCAGCAGAAGCCCCTGCGGCCCGGGACCGCGAAGACGCGCCTCGCCGACGCGCTCGGGACCGTCGAGTTGAAGCCCGAGGGAGGGAACACGCCATGAAGCTGCCCGGACCGGACCACCCGATCACCGTCGAGCCCGAGTCCCGCCGCGTCCGCGTCGTCGTGGCGGGCGCCGCGGTCGCCGAGACCCGGAACGCCCTGCGGCTGCAGGAGGCTCGGTACCCACCGGTCTTCTACGTGCCGCGAAGCGACATCCGCGCCGATTGTTTCGTCGCCTCGGCGCGGACGAGCCACTGCCCGTACAAGGGCGACGCCCACTATTTCGACCTCGTCGTCGACGGCGATCGGCGCCCCGACGCGGTCTGGAGCTACGGCGACCCGTACCCGGCCGTCGCGGCAATCCGCGACCACGTGGCTTTCTACCCGGACCGGGTCGACGCCATCGTGCTGGAGGACTGAGCCGGCCGCGCATCCGGTTCAGTCGCGCACGAGGCTCCAGAACCCGTGCTTGCGGCCGTGCGCCCGCCGCAGAGCAGCGCGGTAGGCCTGCGGATCCGGATCGACGTCGCCGGTCGCGAGGCGCCCCGCCAGGGCGTCGAGCTCCGCGAGGTAGCGCGCGCCGTGCGGGTAGGCGGCGCTGCGGCCGGTCTCGAGGATCGAGTTGAGGAGCCGGCGATACAGGATCGTCGCGGCCCGGGGGTGATCCTGCGCCAGCGCCTCGGCGACCGGCGCCAGCACCGCGTACTGGTCGCCCTGCCAGGTCTCAGGCCGCGCGACGACCAGCGCGGCCGCACGGCGCAGATCCGGCCAGGCCGCCAGGAAGGCGAGCGCCCGGTGCGGCTGCGGGAAGGCCTCGGCGTGGTCGAGGGCGCGCCGTAGCGCCTCCTCGTCCTCGAAATCCGGAAGCTTGGCGAGGAAGGTGCGCAGCATCGCCGCGTCGAGTTCGCGCTCGAACCGCCCCCAGCGCAGGGCCTGCGCCTCATCGCCCCGGCCGAGCGCGTCGAGGATCTCGATCTCCAGCGCCTGCCGTTCCCGCTCGGGTCCGCGCAGGTCGAAGCCGGCGATCAGGTCGGCCCGGGTGGCGATGCGCAGACCCGGATCCTGCATGCGTCGGATCCAGTCCAGCGCCTCGGCGGCGCGCCCCGCGCCGAGGAGCCGCCGGGCAATCGCGACGCGGTTCTCCCGCCCCGGCAAGGTCGCCCGCTCCAGGGCGATGAAGGTGTCGGTGTCGCCGCGCCGGTCGGCGACGGCCTGGCGCAGGCGCAGGATCTGGATCCGGGCCGCCTGCCGGTGGTGGGTCGCGTCGCGGCGGGGATCCCCGCCCTGCGGCAGGGCCGCCTCGGCGGCGGCGAGCCGGTCGTCGATCTCCGCGAGGGATGGCTCGGGCAGCGCCGGGATCATCTCGCCGAGGACGGTTCCGAGTGGGCCGAACGGATCCGCCGCGAACGGCTCGACGAGGCGCGCCGCTACCCGGGCAGCGTCCTCTGGCGGCAGGGCGCCGGCGATCTCCACGAACGCCGCGGCGGCGCGGTCGAACACGCCCTGCACGGCGCCGGTGCTGTCGTCGACGCGGTTCAGGACCGCGTCGGCGCCGTCGAGGAAGCGGCGGAGCCGGTCGAGCGCGGCCCCCGGATCGAGGGGCCGCAGCTCGTTGAGGATCACCGTCACGGTGGTGTTGAGGTCGGCCGCGAAGGTCCGGCGCTTCTGCCAGTCGATGTAGCCCTGGGCGCCCTCGAGGGCCGTCAGCCGCCGGTCGACGATCGCCGCGACGGCCTCGGGGCCCTGGAGCGAGGCGAGCGCGGCGCTCACCAGCTTCTTGAAGGCCGGGTTGCGCCCGGTCTCGCCGAGGATCAGCGCGATCAGCCGGTCCGGGCCGAGCGACGCCAGCGTCTCCGGCGACGGGGTCGTGCGGCGTGCGCCCTTCGGCAGGGCGGGCGCCCTGCGACCGGTCGGCGCCGCGGCCGGGGTTACGCGCCGCGCACGCGCCACGAGATTTCCCGCCGTTGCGGACGATCGCGCATGTCCGTCCCGTCCGCCGCGGCTACTCCACGACCCGGGCGCGGGGCCGGTCGCTGCCCTGCGCCGTCTCGTCGTGCCAGCCGCCGGCCTGATCCTGGTAGCGGATCCCCTCGGTCGACCCGGGGACCTGCTGCTCCGCCGCCGCGGCCTGCGCCGCCTGCAGCGCCTCCTCGCGGCTCGGGAACGTCTCGGAGAACACGTCGCCGACCTTGTAGGCGAAGCCGCCGTCGTGCTCGACGATGCGATAGGTTACCTCGGACATCACGCCTCCTGTACGCGCCCTCATCGTTGACCGCGAACCCGCCGGACGCGCCGGGGTTCCAGGCGACGGTGCCTCGGCCTCCGATCCGCCGGAAAGTGGCCCTAACCCGGCACGGTCCCGGCACGCAGACGACGACGATGCAGCTACGCCCGATCCTCGCCCTCGCCCTTCTCCTGGTCGCCCGACCCGCGAGCGCCGAAGAGGGCTTCCTCGATAAGCTGTTCGGCGGCTCCGGGCGCGGGGCGCCGCCGAACCCCTTCGCGTCGAACTATCCCTCGGCGCCGCCGACCGCGGAGGAGGCGCGCGCCGCCCGGGAGCGGCGCTCGGTCCGCGGCGAGCGCGGTTCGCCGGCCGGTCCCCTGCCCCCGGGGCGCATCCCGGAGGAGTGAGGCGCCTCAGGCGTCCCCGACGACGCCGGCCTCGTCCTGCGCCTGCAGCACGTCCGGGCGCGGCATCGAGATGATGTTGTAGCCGGCATCGACGAAGTGGACCTCGCCGGTGACGCCGCCCGAGAGCGGCGACAGCAGGTAGAGGGCCGAACCGCCGACATCCTCCAGGCTGACCGTGCGCCGCAGCGGCGCGTGCGCCCGCTGGTGGTTGAACATCAGCCGCGCGTCGGCGATCCCGGCGCCCGCCAGCGTCCGCATCGGGCCGGCGGAGAGCGCGTTCACCCGGATCCCGTCCGGGCCCAGGTCGCTCGCTAGGTAGCGCACCGAGGCCTCGAGCGCCGCCTTGGCGACGCCCATGACGTTGTAGTTCGGCATGACCCGGGTCGCGCCGCCGTAGGTCAGGGTCAGCAGCGAGCCGCCCTGGTTCATCCGCTTGGCCGCGCGCTGCGCGATCTCGGTGAACGAGAAGCACGAGATCGTCATCGTGCGCACGAAATTCTCGCGCGTCGTCACGTCGACGTAGCGGCCCTTGAGCTGCGCCTTGTCAGAGAAGCCGATGGCGTGGACCACGAAGTCTAGGCCACCATCGAATCGGGCGTCCAGGGCCTCGAAGGTCGCGTCGACCGAGGCCAGATCCTCGACGTCGCAGGGCAGAACGATGTCCGAATCGAGCTTGGCGGCGAGGGGCGCCACCCGGCGGCCCAGGGCCTCGCCCTGGTACGTGAAGGCCAGTCGCGCGCCCTGGGCGTGCAGCGCCTTGGCGATCCCCCAGGCGATCGAGTGATCGTTCGCGACGCCCATGATCAGGCCGCGCTTGCCCGCCATCAAACCCGTCATGCCGACTCACATCCTGACCGACCACGCCGGACCCGCGAAGCGGGTCCCGACCGCGGTCGCGACCAGCGAACCGCGGCAGGCTGCCTTAACGCGGCTCGCGCCGCGATCCAAACGCGACACCGGCAGACGGCGGGCAAAAAAAAGCCCCGCCGACGGGCGGGGCGTTTGTGGCGTGGTAGGCCGGGCTCAGAAATGCCCGTCCGTGTGGGAATCGGCTTCTTCCAGCGCGACCTGCTTCGCGTAGATCGCCGCGACACCGGCGATCATGAGGCCGCCCAAGGTTCCGAAGATGAAAGTCCCCATCACCACCACCAGATCTCAACAGCGGGTAAACGCCGGCCCGCGGCCGGCGGTTCCGCGCCGGGCAATCAGGCGTCGACGTGCTTCAGGACCAGGGTGGCGTTGGTGCCGCCGAAGCCGAAGGAATTGGTCAGCACGTGGCCGAGCTGCGCGTTGTCCCGGCGCTGCTGCAGGATCGGCATGTCCGCGAAGGCCGGGTCGAGCGTGTCGATGTGCGCGCTCTCGCAGATGAAGCCGTTGTTCATCATCAGCAGGCTGTAGATCGCCTCCTGCACGCCGGTGGCGCCCAGGGAATGGCCGGTCAGCGACTTGGTGGCCGAGATCGGCGGGCAATCCTCGCCGCGGCCGAACACCTCGCGGATCGCCTCGATCTCCTTGTCGTCGCCGACCGGGGTCGAGGTGGCGTGCGGGTTGATGTAGTCGATCCGCGCGCCCTTCAGCCCGTCCAGCGCCTGGCGCATGCAGCGCACGGCGCCCTCGCCCGACGGCGCGACCATGTCGTGGCCGTCCGAGGTGGCGCCGTAGCCCGCGACCTCGCCGTAGATCCGGGCGCCGCGCGCCTTGGCGTGCTCCAGCTCCTCGAGGACCAGCACGCCGGCGCCGCCCGCGATGACGAAGCCGTCGCGGTTGGCGTCGTAGGCGCGGGAGGCACGGGACGGCGTGTCGTTGTACTTCGACGACATGGCGCCCATGGCGTCGAACAGCACCGAGAGCGTCCAGTCGAGATCCTCGCAGCCGCCCGCGAAGATGATGTCCTGCCGGCCGCCCTGGATGATCTCGGCGGCGTTGCCGATGCAGTGATTCGAGGTCGCGCAGGCGGAGGAGATCGAGTAGTTCACGCCGCGGATCTTGAACCACGTCGCGAGCGTCGCCGAGGCGGTCGACGACATCGCCTTCGGCACGGCGAACGGGCCGATGCGCTTGGGACCCTTATCCCGCGCGATGCCGGCGGCCTCGACGATCACGCGGGTCGAGGGACCGCCCGAGCCCATGATGATGCCGGTGCGCTCGTTCGAGATGTCGCCCTGATCCAGGCCGGCATCCTGGATCGCCTGATCCATGGCGACGTGGTTCCAGGCGGTCCCGCCGCCGTGGAAGCGCATCGCGCGCCGGTCCACCACGCCTTCGGGATCGAGGGTGGGCGCGCCGGAGACCTGGCTGCGGAAGCCGTGCTCGGCGTAGCTGGCGTCGCGCGCGATGCCCGAGCGGGCCTCGCGCAGGGAGGCGAGCACCTCCTGCGTGTTGTTGCCGATGGACGAGACGATGCCCATCCCGGTGATGACGACACGGCGCATGATGGTGACACTACCTCCGTCGCGGTCCCGGTCGCCCGGGCCGCGTCACGGTCAGCTAAGGTGACGCGGACACAATCTCAACCGCCGAGACCGTCCGGCGTTGCGGCCAAGCCGCGAACCGGACGCGCGGCGGCTGCGGCTCAGCTCTGGAACAGGCCGACCCGCATGTCCTGGACCTGATAGACGCGCTCGCCGTCGGCCTCGAGCCAGCCGTCGCCGATGCCGAGCACGAGCTTGCCCTGACGGACCCGCTTCACGTCGACGTTGTAGACGACCTTCTTGATCGTCGGCAGCACCTGGCCGGCGAGCTTCACCTCGCCGACGCCCAGGGCGCGCCCGCGGCCCGGCGAGCCGAGCCAGCCGAGATGGAAGCCCAGCATCTGCCAGAGGGCGTCGAGGCCGAGGCAGCCCGGCATCACCGGGTCGCCCTGGAAATGGCAGGGGAAGAACCAGAGGTCCGGCCGGATGTCGAGCTCGGCCGTCACGTGCCCCTTGCCGTGGGCGCCGCCCTCGGTCCCGATGGACGTGATCCGGTCGAACATCAGCATCGGCGGCAGCGGCAACTGCGCGTTGCCGGATCCGAAGAGTTCGCCGCGCCCGCAGGCCAGAAGATCCTCGTAGGAATAGTGCGACCGGCGGTTCGCACCCTGCGCTTGTGTCTCGGCGTCTGGCGGCATTGCGTTGGCTGGTTCCTCGGATGTGCGCGATCTTCGCGTCGCGGGCGACTATACTCGGCCCATCGGCTGGCGCGCGGGTTAGCACGGGGCGCCGCGCCTTCAAAGCCTGCAGCCGCGGGTATGCGGCAACGCTCGGGTTGCGACTGTCCGACCACTTCAATATACTGAGGAGACATCCGTTCCTTCAGGCCCCTCGTCGAGCGTTCAGTCCAGCGATGTCCGAACCGGTGCCATTCCAGGCCGTCTTCAACGGCCGGGTCCCCGCCCCCCAGTTGGAGGCCAACGGGACTCCGCGCCGCGGCTGTCCGCTGTCCGACCTGCGCGACCGTCTGCGTCGGGCCGGCCTGCGCCCGACGCGGCAGCGCCTGTCCCTGGGCTGGCTGCTCTTCGGCCGCGGTGACCGCCACCTGACGGCGGAGATGCTGTACGACGAGGCGATGCGCGCCAAGGTGCCGGTCTCGCTGGCGACCGTCTACAACACGCTGCACCAGTTCACCGAGGCCGGGCTCCTGCGCCAACTGGCGCTCGACGGGTCGAAGGCCTATTTCGACACGAACCCGACCGAGCACCACCATTTCTACCTGGAGGACGAGAGCCAGGTGATCGACATGCCGGATTGCGGCATCACGGTCGATTCGCTGCCCGAGGCGCCCGAGGGCATGGAGATCGCCGGGGTCGAGGTGATCGTGCGCCTGCGCCGCAGCCGTCCGGCGGGCCGCCGCCAGGGCTGAGGCCCGGGTCCAACGCAGTACGCGAGCGACGCGAGGCCCGCCATCGTCCGGGCCTTCGCTTTTTCGGGCTGCCGGCGTGCCGGGAGCTGGCGCGCCGCCGCTCGGGATGACGGACGGGCGCCGTCGGGGCGCCCGGACCGCTATTCCACGACCTCGTTCGGGTAGACGCCCCACAGGCGATTCTGGCGAATGTAGCCGTCGACGTCCCGCTTGTTGGGAAGCGCGACGATCATGCGGCACCACGTGCCGGTGCAGCTCTTGACGCTGCCGATCACGCCGGTCTGGAGCTTGGCCTCGTCGTCGGCGCCGTCGTCGGCCTTGGCCCGCAGCGACACGGCCGCCTTCTCGACACCCTTGTCGGGGCCGGCATTCACGATGGCGGTGCGGCGCCCGGACAGCAGCGAGTGCAGCACCCAGCCCTCGGTGCCCTCCGAATCGCGGATCCTGCGCCAGGTTTCGAACTCGCCCACGATCTCGACCGGCAGGCCGGCCCGCTGGAACACCCAGAGCGTCCGGTGATCCTTCGAGGGGCCTTCGCGGAGGTTGACGCGATCGGTCTTCAGGCTCGCGTAGCGCGGCAGCGGCAGCTTGGTCACCGGCCCGACCCCGGCCTCGGGGCCGGTCGGCGGCGCCGCGCGGGCACCGGTCGCGAGGCCGCCGGCCAGCACCGCCGCGACGGCGAGGCTGAGGCATGACACGCGCATGGTCGTCTCCCTATCCAGACGTGGGGTTGCTGGGCGCCGGACATGTCGAAAGCGGGGCCGGTTCGACACGCGGACCGGTCCGCATCCGATTGTGTTCCGGCCCACCTCTGGTAGAGAGGCCGATGGGTCGGAACAGGCTCCGGAACCGGCGCCCCGTGACCGATCCTGTCTGGCCGAGTTCGGTTAACGGACGCTTGCGGGACGCGGTCCGGGCGGGAGCCGCCGGGCGCGAGCCGCAATCAAGGCCGCTGGGCTGACGGGGGAGAGAGACGTGTCGAAGCGCAAGCCGCTGGTGGTCGTGACGCGGCGCCTGCCGGATGCCGTCGAGACGCGGATGCGCGAACTGTTCGACGTCCGGCTCAATTCCGAGGACGCGCCGATGGCGCCGGACGCGATGGCGTCGGCCCTGCGCGAGGCCGACGTGCTCGTCCCCACCGTGACCGACGAGATCGATGCCGGACTGATCGCCCAGGCCGGCCCGAACCTCCGCCTGATCGCCAATTTCGGCAACGGCGTCGATCACATCGACGTGGCGGCGGCACTGGAGCGCGGCATCACGGTCACCAACACGCCCGGCGTGCTGACCGAGGACACCGCCGACATGACGATGGCGCTGATCCTCGCGGTCGCCCGCCGGGTCACCGAGGGCGCGCGGATCATCCCGGACGACGAGTGGACCACCGGCTGGTCGCCGACCTGGATGCTCGGCCGGCGCATCACCGGCAAGCGCCTCGGCATCGTCGGCATGGGCCGGATCGGCCAAGCGCTGGCCAAGCGCGCCCGCGCCTTCGGACTGCAGGTGCACTACCACAACCGCCGCCGGGTGCCGGCCGCCATCGAGAGCGCGCTGGACGCGACCTACTGGGAATCCCTCGACCAGATGCTGGCGCGCGTCGACATCGTGTCGGTGAACTGCCCGCACACGCCCGCGACCTACCATCTGCTCTCGGCCCGGCGCCTCAAGCTGCTCAAGCCCGAGGCGATCGTGGTCAACACGGCCCGCGGCGAGGTGATCGACGAGAACGCCCTGGCGCGCCTGATCGAGGGCGGGGAGGTCTCGGCGGCCGGCCTCGACGTGTTCGAGCAGGAGCCCGCCGTCAGCCCGCGCCTCGTCAAGCTCGCCCGCCAGGGCAAGGTCGTCCTCCTGCCCCACATGGGCTCGGCGACCTACGAGAGCCGCACCGACATGGGCGAGAAGGTCATCATCAACATCAAGACCTTCATGGACGGACACCGGCCGCCGGACCGCATCCTGCCGAGCATGCTCTGAGCGGCGATCTCTGAGCCGCGGACGGCGGCGCCTCACAGGGCGTCGCCGGCCACCGCCTGGGGCTTGGACATGCCCTGCACACCCTGGAAGAGCCGCTCGCTGGTCAGCTTGAGGAAGTAGAACCCGAATTCGGGGTTCTGGTAGTAGAGCTGCTTCACGTCCGAGTAGGACACGCACAGCGCGTGTCCCGCCTCGACGCAGACCAGCGAGGCGGTGCGGGCGTTGCCGGGTGACAGGAGCCCGAGCTCGCCGACGATCCCGCCCTGGCGCACCTCGAGGTCGACCTCCGGGATCCGGAACACGCCGCTCTCGATGTAGTACATCTCGGTGGCGAGATCCCCCTTGCGGAACACCACCTCGCCGATGCCGAACGGGCGTCGGGAGCCGAAGGGTCGGAGCCATTCCAGGGACAGGTCGTTCTCGGCGGCCGTCTCCACGTCCCGGACGAGGCGCAGCATCTGCCAGAGCCGGTAGGCGTTGAACGGCATCTGGATCAATTCGGTCAGCACCACCGGCATGCTGCCGATCATGATGCCGTAGGTGATCACGGCGCAGCTCGCGCAGAGCGAGATGATCCGCAGCGGGATCATCGTGCTCATGGCCGTCGCCGTGATGGTCAGCGCCGTCCCGAGATAGCCGATGCCCTCGACCCAATCCATCGCCGCCCCCTGTCGCGTTTCGGCCGGGGGATGCCTGTCTTGTCCGGCTGCGGCAAGCGTTCCGGCAGGTTCCGCGCCGCGCGCGCTTCAGCCTGTGCCCGCCCGGATACGCTTGCCGGCGCCCGTCTGTACGACGGCGGACACGGCCTCGGCGGCCCGGACGCCTTCCGCGTAGGCGCCCCCGACCGTGCCCCACTGCTCCCGGGACAGCGCCTCGCCGGCGAACCAGACGGTGTCGGCGACGGCGGCGCGGAGGGCCTGTCGCGCCGGCGCGTGGCCCGGCGGGACCACGGCCCACGAGCCGCGCGACCACCGGTCGTGGCGCCACGCGCTCACCGCGGGGATCGTCAGGTCGCGCAGCCGCGCCCGGCCGAAATGCTCGCCCAGGACCGCGCGGACATGGCGGCGCACGCCGTCCGCGCCGGATCCCGCGGCGTCGATCGCCGCGGCCTCGTGCAGGTCGAGCTCGTAGTAGTGGAACGGCGTGTCGTCGATGCGGGTGAGGAGGCCCGGCGGGGCGCGCCGCCCGCCGTGGATCGCGGCGAGCCGGTCGCGGCCGCGGAACGGGCTCGACGGCCAGTGCAGCACCGCGTGCTCGTAGATGCCGGTGGTGAAGCCGTCGATGGCGGCGCGCACCGCGTTCGGCAGCGGCGGCGTGAAAGCCGGCCCGTCCCGGAGCACCATCATCGGCACCGTCACGATGACCGCGCGGGCGTCGTACGCGGTCCCGTCGGTGCCGGTCGCGCGAACGCGGCCGCCCGACCAGTCGATCCGGGTCACCGGCGTCGCGAGCGCCACCGGCAGGCCGTCCGCCAGGCGGGCGACGTAGCTGCCGTAGCCGTCGGCCAGGAAGTAGTTGTCGCCGTACTCCATGCTGGGGAAGTCGTGGAGCGAGACCGCCTGCAGCGGCCGGCCCGAGACGAGGCCGTGGACCTGCGCGACCCGGCCGCCCCAGGCACCGAGCCCGGGCGGCAGCGCGCTGGCGGCCGGTCGGTCGGGGCCGGGCTGCGCGGCGCCACGGGTCATGGCGCGGTCCGCGCGGTCGAAGGCGCGCGCGTTGGCCCGGACGTCGTCGGCGCGGCCCGGCCGGCCCCCGACCCAGACATGGCTCTCCTGCGCGGCCCGGCGGAGCCGCTCGCCGCGCGCCCGGCCGAGAGCCACCAGGGGGTTGATCGGCCCGGCATGGAGCCAGTGGGCCCCGAGATCGAGGGCGTGGCCGCGCAGGGTCACCGTCAGGGCGCGGCCGCCGACGCGCTCCCGCGCCTCCAGCACCGCGACGGACACGCCCCGGGCCGCGAGGGTGCGGGCCGCGCCGATGCCGGCGGCGCCCGCGCCGATCACCAGCACCTCGGGCTTCTCGGGTAGAGGTGCGAGGCGCGGCCTGTAGGTGGGCCGGACGACCGGGTCGCTCCACCGGTGATCGGGCGCCCGCGGCGCCGAGACCTGTCCTGTCGTGTCCTGCACGCGTGCTCCCCGCACCCTGCCGCCCCTGCGACGGAGCCCGATCTTGCACCGGTCGCCGCACCGCTCCACAACGCGCCAGCGCCGCTTCCGGCGCAGGCCGGAATTCTCGCCCGATGCTCGTCGAGTCCGCCGCGGCGGCTTTGCGCCAGACCTTCTCGCCGCCGCTGCGCGCGATCCTGTGGAAGTCCCTCGGCCTGACGGTCGGGCTCCTGCTCCTGATCTGGCTCGGCCTGACCCGGCTGATCCAGGCCTTCCAGGCGAGCCACCACATTTCCGCCCAGTACCCGATCCTCGACAGCCTCGCCTACTACCTCGCGGGTTTCGGTCTGGTCGTGGCCCTCGCCTACCTGATGCCGGCGGTCTCGATCCTGGTGGCGGGCTTCTTCCTCGACGACGCGGCCGAGATCGTCGAGCGTACCGATTTCCCGAACGAGCCGCCCGGACGCGCCATGCCGTTCGGGACCGCCATGCTCTACGCCCTGCGCTTCGCCGGTGTGACGCTGCTGGTGAACCTCGCGGCCCTAGTGATCTTCTTCGTTCCCGTCATCGGGATCGCGGCTTTCTTCGCCGCCAACGCCTACCTGCTGTCCCGCGAGTACTTCGAGATGGCGGCGGCCCGGTTCCGCCCCCTTCCCGAGGCCGCCGAGATGCGCCGCGCCTTCTCGGTCCGGACGCTCGGCGCCGGGTGCCTCCTGGCCGGCCTGATGATCGTCCCGGTCCTCAACCTGCTGACGCCCCTCTTCGGTATCGCCCTGATGGTCCACCTGCACAAGCGCCTCAGCCGGCGCCCGCTGGTGGCCGGGCCAGCGCGTTAGGCCGACGCGCCGATGCGGCCAATGCACACGCTGGCCGGCCGGCCCGCCGGGCGCTACCCTCACCGTGACTTGGCCGGATGTCCGGGGCGGAGAGCCGATCGATGAAGGCGCACGACGCGGGCTCGGACGTCCCTCCGCCGCCCGGCAAGGCCCCGTTCCTGCTGGTCGGCCTCGCCGGACTCGGCCTGCTCGCCTGGGGTGCCTACGGTCACTGGCAGCGCGACGTGGAGGCGACCGCGACGCTGGAGCGGATCAAGACCCTCGTGCCGCAGGTGCGCACCGTGGCCGCCGAGCGGGCCGAGGGCCCCCTCGATCTCGTGCTTCCCGGCGAGATCCAGGCCTTCACCACGGCGGCGATCGCCGCGCGCGCCACTGGCTACATCGCGGAGCGCCGGGTTGATATCGGATCCCGGGTCAAGGCGGGCGGCCTCCTTCTGCGCATCGCCGCACCGGATCTCGACCAGCAGCTCTCGCAGGCCGAGGCGCAGGTCGGCCAGCTGAAGGCGCAGCTGCTCCAGGCGCAGGCGCAGGTCGAGCAGGCCCGCGCGAATGTGAACCTCGCCAACCTCACCAACAACCGCACCAGCACCCTGGCCGTGCAGGGCTGGGCCTCGCGGCAGAACGCCGACAACACCAAGGCGGGCGTGCTGAGCCAAGCTGCCGCGCTCGCCGCCGCCGAGGCCGGCGTGAAGGTCGCCACCGCCAACATCAAGGCGCAGGAGGCCGTGGTCGACCGCCTGAAGGCGCTCACCGCCTTCGAGCGTGTCGTGGCGCCGTTCGACGGGGTCGTGACCGTGCGCAACGTCGATGTCGGCGACCTCGTCCGCGCCGACAACGGGGGCACGCCGCTGCTGACCATGGATCAGGACAGCCTGCTGCGCATCACCGTCAACGTGCCGCAGAAGGATGCCGTCGGCGTCAAACCCGGGGTGCGGGCCGAGATCACTGTGCCGCAGATGCCGGGGCGGCGCTTCGAAGGCTACGTGGAGCGCAGCTCCGTCGCGCTGAACGCGGCGTCGCGCACGCTGACCACCCAGGTGGACGTCCCCAACGCCGACCGGGCGCTGCGGGCCGGGCTGTACGCCTACGTCACCCTCAAGATCCCCCGGGCCGAGCCCGGCGTGTCGATCCCCGCCGAGGCGACGGTGTTCGACGGCAACGACCTCAGGGTCGCCACCCTCAGCGACGACGACCGGGTGACGTGGCGGACGATCCGCGTCCGGCGCGATCTCGGGCGCACGCTGGAGCTCGACTCGGGGCTGCCCGCCGACAGCCGGATCATCTACAGCCCCGCCCCGGATCTGCGGGACGGCCAGTCGGTCGAGCCCCTGAAGTCACCGCCTCCGCCCGGGCCGCTCCGCTCGGCGCAGCGGTGAACGCGGGAAACACTCGACCGCGGGAATCATTCGGGCGCGCCGGCCGCGGACCGCGTCGCGACGGCGGGCCGGCGCGCGGATACGGCCTCTGAGCTGTCGGAAACCGGTCGGTATATCGGTGCCGAGCTGGCGACATGAGCATCGCGCCGGTCGGCTCCGTTGCTCAAATGCGCGCCACTCGTAATGAAAGGTTGCGTTCAATCGACGGGATCCGCTCGCCGGCACAAGCGCGGTGCCGAAGATTTCACCGATCGTGCGGTCGACTGTGCACGATCCGCCGATTGCTCCGTGACGGTCGCGCACAGCTGATCCGTGATCTGAGACAAGCCAGCTAATTGCCTCTTAACAAGTGACATTTATCGCTGGCCGGACGTGTGACCCAGCGACCTGTGCGATGCGAGATCCCGAGACACCGACGGCGTGCGCGGACCGAGCCGGGCACACCCGCGCGGCCGCCACGCGGACGGGCCGTATCACATCGATCCGCGCCGCGGTCAGCGTCGCCTTCCTCTGTGTCGGTCTTCTCCTCGGCGCGCTCGCGCTCTCGGCTGGTGTGGCGATCACGCAGGTCGGCACGCTCGTCACACGGACCTACGACGAATCCCTGACCTCGATCAGCTTCGCCCGCGCGGTGGCGGCCGACTTCGCGAAGATGCGCGCTGCCCTCGTCCGGCGGATGCAGACCGGCGACGCTGCCGAGGTGGCGAAGCGGGATGCGGACATCACCGACCTCTCGGCGATCCTGGCCGAGGATCTCACCATCGCGGCCGAGCGGGCCCAGTCCGAGCGGGCGGCGCGGACGGCCGAGGCCGTCCAGACCAGCGTGGCGTCCTGGGAGAGCCTGCGCCGCGCTTTCGATCCCGTGACGGTGCGGCCGGATCAGAAGGCGTCTCTCGAACGGCAGGCCGACGCAATCGAAGGCCAGATCGATCTCCTGATCAACGTCATGGCCGGCGACGGCTTCACCTTCCGACAGGCTGCGCGGCAGCGCGTGCGGGGCGTCGTCCGGTGGCACGCCATCGCGGCGGCCCTCGTGATCATCGCCTGCGGGCTGATCGCCTGGCTGCTCACCCGCCACATCGGCGGATCGGTCGGCGCGGCGGCCGAGGCGGCCGAACGGATCGCGGGCGGCCAGCGCGACGATCGGATCCCCACCGGCGGCCGCGACCGGTTGAGCCGGCTGCTGAACGCCGTCGCGGCGATGCGGTCGACCATCCGGGCTCTCACGCTCCGCGAGGGCAGCCAGCGCCGGGGCACCGAGACGCAGGTGACGGACGCGCTGCAGACAGCACGGGAAGGCGTCGTCGTGGTCGATGCCGACGGCCGGATCACCCTGGCCAACGCGCAGGCCCTGCGCTTCTTCGACGGGCTCGACGCTGCCATCGAGGCCGGTCTGTCGCTGACGAAGGTTGCGCACGAGCCGCAGGACTACCGCTCGGATGTCCCGGAGGATCGCTTCGGAGCCCTGGCCCGGGACGGCGACGTCCGGTTGGCCGACGGCCGCTGGCTGCGGGTGAGCCGCACCGCGACCCGGCAGGGCGGCTTCATCGCGGTGTGCAGCGATATCAGCCTGCTCAAGGAGCAGGAGCATTTCCTGACCCGGACCAACCTGCGCCTCGATGCGGCCCTCGACACCATGTCCCAGGGGCTCTGCCTGTACGACGCGCAGCATCGGTTGATGGTGGTCAACCGGCGCTACGGCGAGATCTACGGCCTGCCGCCCGGCACGGTCGTACCCGGCATGACGGCCCTCGAGATCCTGAGCGCCAGTCTCGCGGCCGGCAACCATCCCGGCTGCGATCTCGAAGCGCTGCTGCGCCAGCAGCGGGACGCCTTCAGCAACGGCGTTTGGCAGACGCATTTCCAGGAGCTGAGCAACGGCCGAATCGTCGCCATCGACCGGCGAGAGGCCGCCGATGGCGGCTTCGTGGCCACCTACGAGGACGTCACGGAGCGCCGCCGGGCCGAGGCCCGCATCGCCTTCCTGGCGCATCACGACATGCTGACCGGCCTGCCTAACCGGGTGGCGGTGGGGCAGCAGATCGACGTGGCCGTGGCGCAGGCCGGGCGCGACCAGGGCTTCGCGGTCTTCGCCATCGACCTCGACGACTTCCGGCCGGTCAACGAGACCCTGGGCCACGGGATCGGCGACGAGCTGCTCGTCGCGGTCGCGAATCGGCTCACCGCCTGCGTGCGCGAGATCGACTGCGTCGCGCGCCTCGGAGCCGACGAGTTCATCGTGGTCCAGCGCGGCGTCGACCGGCCCGAGGACGCCGCCATCCTCGCCCGGCGCATCATCGAGGTCGTCGGCGCGCCCTACAGCCTCACCCACCACACGATCTGCGTCGGGCTCACCATCGGCATCACCCTCGCCCCGAGCGACGGGTCCGACGCGGACAAGCTCCTGAAGAACGCCGAGGTCGCCCTCGACCGGGGCAAGGCCGAGGCGCGGGGCGCGTTCCGCTTCTTCGAGCCGGCCATGGATGCCCGCCTCATGGCCCGGCGGATCATGGAGCGCGACCTGCGTGACGCCCTCGCCCGGGAGGCGTTCGAGGTCTACTACCAGCCGATCTACAGCCTCGAGACGGACCGGATCTGCGGCTTCGAGGCGCTGCTGCGCTGGAACCACGCGGTCCGCGGCTCCGTCTCGCCGGCCGAATTCATCCCGATCGCCGAGGAGCTCGGGCTGATCGTGCCGCTCGGCGAGTGGGTGCTGCGCCGCGCCTGCGAGGAGGCCGCCCGCTGGCCGGACGAGCTCAAGGTCGCCGTCAACGTCTCGGCCGTGCAGTTCACCTCGGCGAGCCTCGTCACCGCCGTGCGCGAGGCGCTGCGGCGGACCGGGTTGCCGGGCCGGCGCCTGGAGCTGGAGATCACCGAGACGGTCCTGGTGGCCAATCCCGGTGCGACGACGGCGATCCTGCATAGCCTGCGCGCGCTGGGCGTGCGCGTGGCGATGGACGATTTCGGCACCGGCTACTCGTCGCTCAGCTACCTGCGCTCCTTCCCGTTCGACAAGATCAAGATCGACCAGTCCTTCGTGCGCGACCTGTGCGTGAAGGACGGGACCGATTTCATCGTTCGGGCGGTGATCGGTCTCGGTGCCAGCCTCGGCATGACGACGACCGCCGAGGGCGTCGAGACGGAGGCGCAACTCGCGCAACTGCGTGCCGAGGGCTGCGACGAGGTCCAGGGCTACCTGTTCAGCCGCGCCGTCCCCGTCTCGGAGGTCGCCTCGGTCATCCGCCGCTGGAACGGCACGCTCCGGGCGATCGCCTGACCATCGTGGCGTCCGGCGGTGCGCGCCGCCCCCGCGAGGGGACAGCGCGCGTCGTTGGCCGGTCGGATGACCGGTCGGAGATCCGCCCTACTCGGCCGCGTCGAGGCGCGGGCGCTCGATGTGGCTGCGCTCGGCCTTGACCAGCTCGGCCGTGCGAAACGCCACCTCCAGCGCCTGCTCCGCGTTGAGACGCGGGTCGCAGTAGGTGTGGTAGCGGTCCTGCAGGTCGTCCGCCGTCAGTGCCCGGGCGCCGCCCGTGCACTCGGTCACGTCCTTGCCGGTCATCTCCAGGTGGATGCCGCCCGCGAAGGTGCCCTCGGCGCGGTGGACGCCGAAGAAGCCCTCGATCTCCTGCATCACCCGCTCGAACGGCCGGGTCTTGTAGCGGCCGGCCGGGATCGTGTTGCCGTGCATCGGATCGCAGATCCACACGACCGAGCGCCCTTCCCGCTCGACCGCCCGAATCAGCGCCGGCAGGTGGTCACCGACCTTGTCGGCGCCGAAGCGGCAGATCAGGCTGAGGCGCCCCGGCTCGTTCTCCGGGTTGAGCAGGTCGATGAGCCGGATCAGGCCCTCCGCCTTCATGGACGGGCCGCACTTGAGGCCGATCGGGTTCTTGATGCCGCGGGCGTACTCGACGTGGGCGTGGTCCGGCTGCCGGGTCCGGTCGCCGATCCACAGCATGTGGCCGGAGGTCGCGTACCAGTCGCCGGTCGTCGAATCGACGCGGGTCAGCGCCTCCTCGTAGCCGAGCAGCAGGGCCTCGTGACTGGTGTAGAAGTCGGTGGTCCGCACCTCCGGATGGGTCTCCGGGTTGATGCCGATCGCCCGCATGAAGTCGAGCGCGTCGGTCATGCGGCCGGCCACGTCCTGGTAACGCGAGGATTGCGGCGAATCCTTCACGAAGCCCAGCATCCAGCGATGCGCATTCTCGAGGTTCGCGTAACCGCCGGTTGCGAAGGCGCGCAGCAGGTTCAGCGTCGCGGCCGATTGCCGGTACGCCTCGAGCTGGCGGCGCGGATCCGGCACCCGCGACTCCTCGGTGAAGCCGATGCCGTTGATGATGTCGCCCCGGTAGCTCGGCAGGCTCACGCCCTCGAGGGTCTCGGTCGGCGACGAGCGCGGCTTGGCGAACTGCCCGGCGATGCGCCCGACCTTCACCACGGGCGAACCGCCCGCGAAGGTCAGCACCATCGCCATCTGCAGGAACACCCGGAAGAAGTCGCGGATGTTGTCGGCAGAGTGCTCGTCGAAGCTCTCGGCGCAGTCGCCGCCCTGGAGCAGGAAGGCCTGGCCCGCGGCGACGCGCCCGAGCGCGGCCTTCAGCTTGCGGGCCTCACCGGCAAAGACCAGCGGCGGAAAGCTCGCGATCTGCGACTCGACGGCACCGAGGCTGGCGGCGTCCGGATAGGTGGGGACCTGCTCGATCGGCAGATGTCTCCAGCTCTTCGGTGTCCAACGCTCGCCCATGGTCTCTCTCCGCGCACCTCTTCGTGCGATCGCGCCTACGCGCGAAGCGCGGCTTATAGAGAGGTTCCTCTACACTGGCGAGTGCCGTGAACCGGGGGGCAGGCGCGTCCCGGATTCAGGTCTCGGATCAGGCCTCGCCGTCCTCGACCTCGATCCCGTGCTCGGCCAGAATCCAGAAGATCGCCTCCAGATCCTCGGCCGAGACGTCCCGGGGCGGCAGCGCCTCCTCGAGGTCGTCGTAGGTCAGGTTGCGGCTGCGCTGCGCCTCAGCTTTGGCGAGGAGGCGGTCGATCGCATGCCGGATGTCGGGGGAGAGGGCCTCGTGGCTCGGCGGCCGGTGGAAGGCCGGCCGCAGGGCATCCTCCAGCAGGCCGTCGATGATCGCCTGCCGCCGCGCGTGCGCGTCGTCCTCGCGTCGTCCCTTGCCGGTGCCCTGCTTGCCCATGACCCTGATATGGCTCGGTCGCGCACCGCGTCGAGCCCCGGCCGCGGCGGAGGTCTCAGCCGACGCCGACCGGGTGCTTGGTGACCTCCGGGACGCGCATGGTCACCAGCTCCTCGGCGGCTGTCGGGTGGACCGCGATGGTCCGGTCGAAATCGGCCTTCGTGGCGCCCATGGTCACGGCGATGCCCACCGCCTGGATCACCTCCCCGGCATCGTGGCCGAAGATGTGGACGCCGACCACGCGGTCGCTGGCGCAGTCGACCAGCACCTTGATGAAGATCCGCTCCTCGCGGCCGGACAGGGTCGCCTTCATCGGGCGGAAGCGCGCCTTGTAGACGTCGATCTTGCCGTAGATCGCCCGGGCGGCCGCCTCGTTGTGGCCGACGACGCCGATCTCGGGGGTCGAGAACACCGCGGTCGGGATCAGGCGATGGTCGACGCAGGCCGGCTTGCCGCCGTAGACCGTGTCGGCGAAGGCGTGACCCTCGCGGATCGCCACCGGCGTCAGGTTGGCGCGGTTGGTCACGTCGCCCACCGCGTAGATCGACGGCACCTTGGTCTGCGAGTAGGCGTCGACCGGGATCGCGCCGGCGGCGTCGGTCTCTATGCCGACCCGGTCGAGGCCGAGGCCCTCGACGTTCGGCCGCCGCCCCGTGGCGACGAGCACCTCGTCCACCAGGATCTCGTCGCCGTCGTCGAGCTGCGCGCAGAGGTCGCCGTCCCGGCGCTCGATGCGCCGCAGCGTGCGCCCGAGCCGCAGGTCCATGCGCTGGGCGTAGGCTTCGGCCAGAGCGTCGCGGATCTCGTCGTCGAACCCGCGCAGCAACCTGTCGCCCCGGTGCAGCAGCGTCGTGCGGCTGCCGAGCGCCGCGAAGACGCCGGCGAACTCCACCGCGATGTAGCCGCCGCCGATCACCAGGATCCGGTCCGGCAGGCGCTCCAGCTCGAACACCTCGTTGGAGGTGATCGCTAAGTCGATGCCCGGCACCGCCGGCTCCTTCACGGGGTGCGCGCCGACCGCCACCAGGATCCGCTCGGCCCGGATGGTGCGGCCGGACGCGACGAGGCGGATCGTGTGGGGATCCTCGATCACCGCCCGCTCGGGTACGATCTCGACGCCGGCGCGGATCAGGTTGGTGTCGTAGATGCCTTCGAGCCGGGTCACCTCCGCGTCGCGCCGCGTCTTGAGCGTGCCCCAGTCGAAGCGGGGCTTATCCACCGTCCACCCGAAGCCCGCGGCGTCCTCGAACTCGTCGGCGAAGCGGCCGGCATAGACCATCAGCTTCTTCGGGACGCAGCCGCGGATCACGCAGGTTCCGCCGACCCGGTACTCCTCGGCCAGCATCACCCGCGCGCCGTACCCGGCCGCGATCCGCGCCGCGCGGACACCACCGGACCCGCCGCCGATGACGAAGAGGTCGACGTCGAACGCGCTCATGCCGGACCGTCCCGCTCGGATCTCACGATCGCGCCGCCCCGAGGGGCCGCGCGCATCCAGGTGATGGCAGCGCCGAGCCCCGCCGTCCACCACGCGGCCCAGCCGTTGTGCTCGACGAAGGCGATCGAAGCCGCGCAGGCCACGAGGCCGAGCGCCGCCGCGCGGTCCGGCCGCGGCAGCCGCGCGATCCGGGCGAGCATCAGCATCGCGGTCAGCGCAGCGAGGATCGCGCCGGGCAGGCCGAGTTCGGCCCAGACCTGCAGGAAGCTGTTGTGCGGGTGCCCGACCCCGAGGAGAACGCGCATCTCCGGCGGCACCGTCTGCGCGACGGCTGTCTCGGCGAAGCGCGCGCTGGTGCCGACGCCCGCGCCGCGCCAGGGATCGGCCGCCACCGCGGCCCCGAAGCTGCGCGCGATCGCGACTCGGGCCCGGGACGAGGACTGGACGAGGCGCTCGTGGGCGGCCTCCGGCATGGCGCGGGCGAGGAGGTCACCCTCGACCGGGGCGAGGACCAGCGCGAGGCCGAGACCGAGTCCGGCGAGGCCTATGCCGACCCGCCTGGGCAGCGAAAGCGCGAGGGTCGCCATCGCGGCGCCCGCCAGGAGACCGAGCTGGGCGGCGCCGCTGATCGAGCGGACCACGCCGAGGCTCGCGAAGGCGAGCGTCGCGGCGGCGAGGCCGCGGGCGCGGTCCTTCCAGAGGACGAGGGCCAGCGGGCCGGCCACGAGGTCGAGGGTCAGGGCCGGCCGGTTGTGCACGAAGGCCGCGACCCGGCGCCCGAGGGCTCGCTCCAGGGCCAGATCCGAGGCGAGATCCACCGCGATCAGGAGTCCCGCCAGCGCGATCGCGATCGCGCCGAGCCGCGGCGCGAAGGCCGGGATCCGGCCGGGCGCGAGGCAGGCCAGCAGGTAGGCGGCAAGCAGCGTCGGGATGAATTCGCCCAGCACCCGCAGGGAGGCCGCCTCGAACGGGCTCCAGGCCAGCGAGACCAGCGCCCAGGCCAGGAAGGCGAGCGCCGCCCCGGCGAGCGGCGTCCGCAGCGGGGACAGCAGCGCGCGGCGCAGGGCGGACGCGTCCTCCGCCCATCGTCCGGCCAGGAAGGCGAGCGCCGCCAGCCCGACGACCAGCGGGCTCGACCGGTTGGCCAGCACCATGGCGAGCGGCATGGCCGCGAGGAGCGCGCCGCCCGCCGCGTACATGCGGCCGGCCGCTCTCATGGACGACCTCTCACGGCGATCCGCCCCCGGGAGCGGCTGCCCTCACTGCATCTGGTGTCCGCGCTTGCCCATCTCGGCACGGACGCGGACCATGACGTATTCGGAGACGTCCTGCGTCCAGTCCTGCATCTCCTGCACCATCTCGTCGAGGAGCTGCGGCTGCGCCTCGACGTAGTGCTTGCCGGCGGGCGAGCGGAAGAAGGTTGCGATCTCCTTCAACTCGGTTTCCGAGAACTTCGACGCGTAGGTGCGCGCCGCGATGTCGATCATGCGCTGCTTCTGCAGTTCCATCTCCGGCTGCAGGGAGGCCAGGACCTCCTCGAGGTCCTTGGACAGCTCGGGACGGGTGACCGCCTGCTTGCGGATCTGGTCGGCGAAGGCCGGCAGCACCGAGTCGAACGACCGGGCGATGCCGGAGCTGAGCATCACCTCGCGGGCCAGGGCGAGGTGGGCCGGCGTGTAGGTGGCCGCGGCCGGGCTGTTGGCCGCGGGGGCGCCGGCGGCCGGCTGCGCCGCCGGCTTGGCCTGCGCGGCCTTCTGCGGCTGCGCGACCGCCGCGTGGGGGAGCGCCGGGAGCGCGAGGCCGAGCGCGAGGCTGAGCGCGAGGCCTGGCACGGCGGTGAGGCGACGGGACATGCTGGACTTTCTTGCGAGGATGGCCGGCGATGGAGGGCGGCGCCTCAGGTGAGGCTGCCGAGAACGGTGACCTCGGCCTGCCCGTCCCGCGCCGCCGCCAGGATCGCGGCGTCGGCGATGCCGAGGAACAGACCGTGCTCGACGACGCCCGGCACGGCCCAGAGGGCGGCGCCGAGGGCCTCCGGATCAGGAATCGCTCCGAGGCGCGCGTCGAGGATGTAATGGCCTCCGTCGGTGACCAGGGGCTTGCCATCCGTCAGGGCGCGCAGCCGGACCTCGCCGGAGCAGCCGGTCCCGGCGATTGCGGCCTCGACGGCCCGGTGCGTGGCCTTGAGGCCGAAGGGATTGACCTCGATCGGGAGCGGGAAGGCGCCCAGCCGCGCCACGTGCTTGGCCGCGTCGGCGATCACCACCATGCGATGGCTCGCGCAGGCGACGATCTTCTCGCGCAGGAGTGCCGCGCCGCCGCCCTTGATCAGGCGCAGCCGGTCGTCGACCTCGTCGGCGCCGTCGATGGTCAGGTCGAGCTCGGGCTGCTCGTCCAGGGTCGCGAGGCGGATGCCCAGGCCCTCGGCCTGCGCGCGCGTGGCCTCGGAGGTCGGGACGCCGACGATGTCGAGGCCGGCGCGGACGCGCTCGCCGAGGAGCGCCACGAAGGCCGCCGCCGTGGAGCCCGTGCCGAGGCCGAGCCGCATGCCCGGTTCGACGAGGTCGAGGGCGCGGGCGGCCGCGGCCCGCCGCAGGTCCGGCCCACTCACCGGGACACGGCCCGGTCGGCGAGGGGGAGCGAGGGAGCGCGGGTCATGGGCAGCCGGTCTTTCCGTGGGCGTCGGGCGGCCCCTAGCACGGGACCGGGCCGACCGGAACGCCCCGCCCGCACGGCCGCGTCACGGACGGCCGCCCTGTGTCGGGGTGGCGCTGGCGCCCGCGCGACCCGGGGCCGGACCGGTCAGCGGCGCGTCGGACGCGCCCTCGGCGCCCGGCTTGCCCTGCTGGGTGCAGACGACCTGCTCCTTCTTCACCAGCACGAAACAGATGCTCATCTCGCCGGTGCGGTAGTTCACCCGGAAGACGCCGGCCTCGCGGGTATGCCGGCTCGCCACCAGCCCGTATTCGGACGGGGTCTGCGGCCCGGCGCCCTCTCCCGATCCGAAGCAGACCGTCTGGCCGATGCCGCCCGCCGATTCCTGGAGGCCGTACTGGCAAGAGGTCACCTCGCCGGTCACCTTGTCGACTCGGTACATCCGGTTCAGGTCGGTCTGCGGGGCGGGCACGAACTCGAAGGAGGTCGCCGCCGCCGGCAGGGCTTGCAGCGCGGCGCAGGCGGCCAGGAGGGGCAGGAAGAGTTTCATCGCGGGTCCCGGGGCTGGTACGCGCTGCCTTTCGCTGCGCTTTCGGGCGAGTCTGGGGCGCCCGGTGAGACGATCCGCGCATCCGCCGTGCTGCGCCAGTCGGCTTGCCCCGGGTGCCCGGCCCCGATAGCGACGCCGTTCGAGATCCCGCCGAGCACGGAACCGCCCAGGCATGTCTACCGAATCGACGCGCAAGCCCCCGATCGCCGTTTTCGACCTGGACGGGACGCTCGCTGAGACCGCGGGCGACCTTATCGGCACCCTCAACGTGCTGATGAAGCGCGAGGGATTGGCCGAGCTGCCCCTCTCGCAGGCGCGCGGGCTGATCGGCGCCGGCGCCCGGGCGCTGATCCGGCGGGGTTTCGAGGCCGAGGGCCGGCCACTCTCGCCGGAGGACCACGACCGGCTGTTCGACGCCTTCATTGCCCATTACGGGGCGCACCTCGCCGACACGTCCCACCTCTTCCCGGGCGTCGTCGAGGCGCTCGACGCCCTCGAGGCGGCGGGTTTCCGGCTCGCGGTCTGCACCAACAAGTACGAGGGGCAGTCGGTCGAGCTGCTGCGCCTCCTCGGCATCGGCCACCGCTTCGCGGCGATCTGCGGTCGGGACACCTTCCCGCAGTCGAAGCCCGACCCCCGCCACCTGACCGGCACCATCGCCCGCGCCGACGGCGATCCGGCCCGCGCCGTGATGGTGGGCGATTCCCGCACCGACATCGACACCGCCAAGGCCGCCGGGATCCCGGTGGTGGCGGTCACCTTCGGCTACACCGACCGCCCGGTCGCCGAGCTCGGGCCCGACCGGGTGATCGAGCACTTCTCGGAGCTGGTCGAGGCGGTCGGCGCGCTCGTGCCGGTGGCCTGACCTGTCAGCGCAGCCACGCCTTCAGGCGCCGCGCCGCCTCGCGGCACTCGGTCTCCGAGCCCGCGAAGGAGAAGCGGACGTGATGGTTGCCCACGTCCGGATCGAAATCGAGGCCCGGCGTCGCCGCGACGTGCGCCTCGTCGAGCATGCGCCGGCAGAAGTCCGAGGCGTCGTTGGTGAGGTTCGAGACGTCCGCGTAGAGGTAGAAGGCGCCGTCGGCCGGGTGGACGCGGCCGAGGCCGAGGGCCGGCAGCGCGTCCAGGAGGATCGCGCGGTTGCGTGCGTAGCCGTCGCGAACGGCGTCGAGTTCGTCCGTCGCATCGAAGGCCGCCAGGGCGCCGACCTGCGACAGGTACGGCGCCGAGATGTAGAGGTTCTGGGCCAGCCGCTCGATCGGGCGGACCAGCGCCTCCGGCACGACCATCCAGCCGACGCGCCAGCCGGTCATGCAGTGGTACTTCGAGAACGAGTTGATCACGACCGCGTCGGGGTCGAAGCGCAGGGCCGTGACGGTGGGCTCGCCGTAGCTGAGGCCGTGATAGATCTCGTCGGAGATCAGCGGCAGGCCGAGGCCGCGCGCCGCCGCGCAGAGATCCTGCAGGGCGCCCTCCGTAATGACTGTGCCGGAGGGGTTCGCCGGGCTCATCACCAGTGCCCCGGAGACTGGCGCGCGGGCGTGGGTCTCGCGCAGCAGGGCGGCGGTCGGCGCGAAGCGGTCCTCGGCGCGCAGCACCATCGGCGCCGGCACGAGGTCGAGGGCGGCCAGGATGCTGCGATAGGCGGGATAGCCGGGCTGCGGGACGGCGACCCGGGCGCCGGAGTCGAACAGGCTCATGAAGGCGAGGATGAAGCCGGCCGAGGATCCGGTGGTGATCACCACGTGCTCCGGGCTCACCGCGACGCCGTGCCGCTCCGCGTAGTCCCGGGCGATGCGGGCGCGCAGGGACGGCAGGCCCAGGGCCTCGGTGTAGGGCACGCGGCCGGTCGCGAGCGCCCCCTGCGCGGCCGCGATGACCGCCCGGGGCGCCGGCGCCGACGGCTGGCCGACCTCCATCCGCACCACGTCGCTGCCGGCCCGCGCCTTGGCGGCGGCGGCGGCCATGACATCCATCGCGAGGAACGGCTGGACGGCGGCGGCGCGCCGGGAGATCGGGATCATGGGGTCTGCTCTGAGCCGGACGACGCTGGAGCCTCCGGGGGTTAGACGCTCCCCCTTCCCGCCTCAAGCCGGCGGCGCACGCCGCCCTCGCCGCGGGAATTGACCGGACGCCGCGAAAACGCCTAACCCAGCCCCTACCGCTCGCGCCACGCGCGGGCCGCCCCGCCGCGCAAGCGAGGATCTATGCCCTTCATCCGCCCCCTGCCCGCGCTGGTCCTGGCGCTCGGCCTCGTCGCCGTCCCGGCCCTCGCGCAGACCGCGACGCCCCCCGCCGCGCCGTTCACCGACGCGCAGCGCGCCGGCATCGAGGCGATCGTCAAGGACTACCTGATCAAGCATCCCGAGGTGCTCCAGGAGGCCCTCGCCGAGGCCGAGAAGCAGCAGGCCGAGACGCAGCGCCTGGCCCAGGCCGCCGCCCTCAAGGAGTCGCGCGAGGCTCTCCACAACGGTCCCCACGACGTCGTTGCCGGCAACCCGTCGGGCGACGTCACGCTGGTCGAGTTCTTCGATTACAATTGCGGCTACTGCCGCAAGGCCCTGGGCGACATCCAGGCGCTGATCAAATCCGACCCGAAGCTGCGGGTGGTCATCAAGGACTTCCCGGTCCTCGGCCCGGAATCGCTGGAGGCCAGCCAGGTCGCCGTCGCGGTGCGCCAGCAGCTGAAGGGCGACAAGCTGTTCGAGTTTCATCAGAAGCTTCTGGAGACCAAGGGCCGGGTGAACGGCGCCCGCGCGATCCAGGTCGCCAAGGACATGGGCGTCGACACGGCCAAGCTGCAGAAGGACATGGCCTCCCCCGAGGTGAAGGCCGCGCTCAGCGAGAACCGCGGCCTCGGCGACCGCCTGGGCCTGTCGGGCACGCCGGCTTTCATCATCGGCGACGAGGTGATCCCGGGCGCCGTCGGCGTCGAGCCGATGCGCAAGACCATCGCCGACGTGCGCCAGTGCGGCCACGCCTCCTGCTGAGCTGACGGATCGGGCCGAGGAACCCCGAAGGCGGTCCGCGCAGCCTTGTCGCGCCGGGGCGCCTTCGTCTAAGAGCCGCCAGCCGCAGGGCCGCGGTGGGGTCCAGGGCCGAGCCCGGATGTACGCACCGACGTGCCGCGAGACGAAGTAGGCCGGATGCCAAAGAACGACGCCATCGATCCCGAGCTCGTGCGCGAGCTCGCCAACCTCGTGACCGAGACCGGCCTGTCCGAGATCGAGGTCGAGAAGGGCGACCTGCGCATCCGCGTGGCGCGGCGGCTCGAGCCCGTGAGCGTGCAGGTCGCGGCGCCCGCGCCGCTCGCGGCCGTCGCCCCGCCTCCGGTTTCCGCGCCCGCCGCGTCGTCTCCCCTCGCCCCGGCCGAGCCGGCCCGCGCGCAGCCCGGCACCGTGCCCTCGCCGATGGTCGGGACCGCCTATCTCCGCCCCTCGCCCGACGCCAAGGCCTTCGTGGATGTCGGCTCGACGGTCGCGGTCGGCGACAAGCTGCTGCTGATCGAGGCGATGAAGACCTTCAACGAGATCGTGGCGCCCCGCGCCGGCACGATCAGCGCCATCTTCGTCGAGGACGGTCAGCCGGTCGAGTTCGGCGAGGCCCTGCTCGTCATCACCTAGGACGTCCGCCGGGCGCCCGCCGCCCAGTCCCGGACGACGCCGCAACACGAGAGGATAGAGCATCCTGCGCGGTCCGGGATCGCCAGGACGCCCTAACGGGTCCGATGTTCGACAAGATCCTGATCGCGAACCGCGGCGAGATCGCCCTGCGCATCCTGCGGGCGGCGAAGGAGCTCGGGATCGCTACCGTGGCGGTCCACTCCACCGCCGACGCGGACGCGATGCACGTGCGCCTCGCCGACGAGAGCGTCTGCATCGGGCCACCGGCCGCCCGCGACAGCTACCTCAACATCCCGTCGATCATCGCGGCCTGCGAGATCACCGGGGCCGATGCCGTGCATCCCGGCTACGGCTTCCTGTCGGAGAATGCCCGCTTCGCCGAGGTTCTGGCCCATCACCAGATCGGCTTCATCGGACCCAAGGCGCAGCACATCCGCACCATGGGCGACAAGATCGAGGCCAAGCGCACGGCGCTGAAGCTCGGCATCCCGTGCGTGCCGGGCTCCGAGGGTGGCGTCGACGACATCGACACGGCCAAGCGCGTGGCTGCCGGGATCGGCTACCCGGTGCTCGTCAAGGCGGCGGCTGGCGGCGGCGGCCGCGGCATGAAGGTCGCGCGCTCCGAGGCCGACCTCGAGCAGGCGATCGGCATGGCCAAGTCCGAGGCCAAGGCCGCCTTCGGCGACGACGCGGTCTATCTCGAGAAATACCTGGAGAAGCCCCGGCACATCGAGGTGCAGGTGCTCGGCGACGGCCGCGGCGGCGCCGTGCACCTCGCCGAGCGCGACTGCTCCCTCCAGCGCCGACACCAGAAGGTCTGGGAGGAAGGCGGCTCGCCGGCCCTCAACGAGTCGATGCGCGCCGAGATCGGCGGCATCTGCGCCAACGCCATGAAGGAGCTCGGCTACCTCGGCGCCGGAACCATCGAGTTCCTCTACGAGGACGGACGCTTCTACTTCATCGAGATGAACACCCGCATCCAGGTCGAGCATCCGGTCACCGAGATGATCACCGGGATCGACCTCGTCATCGAGCAGATCCAGGTCGCCTCGGGCGGCCCGCTGTCGGTGAGCCAGGCGGACATCAAGGTCGAGGGCCACGCCATCGAGTGCCGGATCAACGCCGAGCACCCGGAGACCTTCCGGCCGTCGCCCGGCGAGATCACCCACTACCACACGCCCGGCGGCCTCGGCGTCCGGGTCGATTCGGCCGCGTTCCAGGGCTATCGCATCCCGCCGAACTACGATTCGCTGATCGGCAAGCTGATCGTCCACGGCCGGACCCGCAACGAGTGCCTGATGCGCCTGCGGCGCGCCCTGGACGAGTTCGTCATCGACGGGATCGACACGACGCTGCCGCTGTTCCGGACGCTGGTCCGCAACCCGGACGTGCAAAACGGCCTTTACGACATTCACTGGCTGGAGCATTTCCTGGAAGACGGCGGCATGAAAGCCTGACCGGACCTGGGCGGGGCTGCGGCGAGCGCGGCGCGCGCGGGATCTGGTCTTCGCGCCGTCCGCGCGCGACATTCACGGCATGCACGACACCGCCCGCGTGGACATCACCCCTGAGATCCTGCTGAAGGCCTACGCGGCGGGCATCTTCCCGATGGCGGAGGATGCCGACGATCCCACGCTCTACTGGGTCGAACCCAAGGCGCGCGGCGTTCTGCCCCTCGACACGTTCCGCGTTCCCCGGCGCCTCGCCCGGACGGTGCGGTCCGACCAGTTCGTGGTCCGCTGCGACACCGATTTCGACGGGGTGATCGACGGCTGCGCTGCGCCCCGGCGGGACAGCGAGCGCACCTGGATCAACGGGCGGATCCGCGAGCTCTACGGCGCCCTGTTCGACATCGGCCACGTCCACACGGTCGAGGTCTACGCGGGCGCGGACGGCCGGCTCGTCGGCGGCCTGTACGGCGTCTCGCTGGGGGCGGCCTTCTTCGGCGAGAGCATGTTCCACGAGGTCCGCGACGCCTCGAAGGTCGCCCTCGTCCACCTGATGGCCCGCCTGCGCGCCGGGCGCTACCGGCTCGCCGATACCCAATTCGTCACCGACCACCTGTCGCAGTTCGGTGCCGAGGAGGTGCCGCGCCACGTCTACAAGCGCCGCCTTGCCGAGGCCCTCGATCAGGTCGCCGACTGGAACGTCTGGCCCGGCGACGGTTCGGTTCCGGGTACGCGGGTCCTCGAGGCGCTCGAAGCTCCGGATCGCCGTTAGTGCAGTGACGCGGGCCGGTGGCCGCTAGCGCCGACGCCGGTGGCGATAGCCGGTCGAGAACGAGGCGTATTGACGGCCGCGCACGGACCGGTAGCGTCGACGCCGGCTGGTGCTGGCCTCGACCGTCTCCTCCACCTGCGGGATCGGCTCGGCCATGGCCGCCGCGGGCGTTGCCGCCATGGCGACCGCCGTATCGGCCGAGGCGTAGCCCCCGGCGACGTTCTTGGCCGCCGGTCCGAACATCGCGAGACACTGGTTGTAGGCGAGGTCGTTCTTGAGACGCTCGCATTCACCGATGGAGCGCGGTGTCCCCTGCGCCAGGGCCGGCAGGGGCGCGAGCAGCACGACGAGAGCGGCCAGCGGCTTGAGGCAGAGAGTCGGGCGGTGCACGGAGGGGGTCTCGAGCGGCGACGGCAGGCTTGTGATCCCCGAGTGCGGCGAAATCGAGGGTTGGCCTCAGCGATCGGGTCGCTCCATCCACCGGATCAGCGGCATCAGTGGGAAGATCCACGCGATGCCGAGGATCGAGTAGATCACCGCCTGCACCGCCGCCGGCGTCTCCGAGATGCGGCTATCGGCCAGGGTCATCGCCAGCGGCCCGTAGAGGCAGACGAAGACCAGGATGGCGAGAGTGCCGATCAGGGTCCGGGTGCGGCGGCGCATTGCTGTGTTCCTGGACCGTGCCTTCGGACTGTGCTCCTGGTCCCGCGGGCGGCGCCGCGGGCTCGGACGGGCGACGGCTACCTTCCCGGAACCCGGTTGGCAACGCGCCCGCTGACGCGGGCTGCGGCGCCGGCGCCGTTGATGGGCGACCGGACATCCCCTAACCCGGGCACTGCGGGGGGCATCCCGGCATCCGCGGAAGGGACGTGCATGGACATGAGCGGCGCGGGCGACCGGCGGTCGGGGGCGGTGCGAACCTGGCTCTACGTGGTCGCGGCCCTGGTGGTCGCCATGGTGGCGGTCGGCGGTGCGACGCGGCTGACCGGGTCCGGCCTGTCGATCACCGAGTGGCGCCCCGTCACGGGCGCGATCCCGCCGCTGACGGAGGCAGACTGGGCGGCCGAGTTCGCCAAGTACAGGGACACGCCGCAATACAACATCCTCAACCAGGGGATGGGATTGTCCGCCTTCAAGGTGCTGTACGGCTGGGAATGGGGCCATCGCCTGCTCGGCCGGGTGATCGGCCTCGTGTTCTTCCTGCCGCTAATCGTGTTCTGGTGGCAGGGCCGGATCAGCCGGCGGCTCGGCCTCGGCCTGCTCGGTCTAGGCGCGCTCGGCGGCCTCCAGGGCGCCATCGGCTGGATCATGGTCGCCTCGGGCCTCCAGCCCGGCATGACGGCCGTGGCGCCGCTCAAGCTCGCCCTGCACCTCACCACCGCGAGCCTGATCCTGGCCGGGCTGGTCTGGCTGGCCGCGGGCCAGCGCCCCGGCGTCCTGGCGCCCGCCCCGGCGCGCCTGCGGGCGACCGCCCTGCTGCTGCCGATCCTGGTCCTGGTGCAGATCTTCCTCGGTGGCCTCGTCGCCGGCTCGCATGCCGGCCTCGTCTACAACACATGGCCGACCATGGACGGCCATCTCGTCCCTCCGTTGGACAGCCTGTTCGCGATCCGGCCGTGGATCGAGAATTTCATCGACAACCACGCCTTGGTTCAGTTCGACCACCGGGTGACGGCCTACCTCGTCTTCGTCGTGGCGGTGCTGCACGCCGTCGACGCCTGGCTCACCGGCCCGAAGAGCGCGGCCGGGCGGGCCACGGGGGTCGTCATCCTCGTCCTCGCCCAGATGGCGCTTGGGATCGCGACGCTGCTCCTCGCCGTGCCCCTCTGGGCGGCGCTCGCGCATCAGGTGCTCGCCATGGCGGTGCTCACGATGGCCACCGTCCATGCCCGCCTCGGCCGGGGATCCGGCTTGGTCGAGCCCGCAGCCGCCGAGCCGCCGCTGGGCTTCGAGGGGCTCGCCGCCGGCCGCATCTAGGCTCTCGTGCGGTGCAGCGGCCTTGCTGCGCCGCACGAGACTTTTACCGCTTTCAGTGGAACCTTGGGATAACTCCCCATCAGCAATCTGCACATGGAACGACTAAGACTTCTCAAGCTTTAAGCTGCACGCGTTGCAGGAGGCTTCAAGATGTCTCTCGCGGAGGATGGTCGACCGCTCTCCCTGACCTGGCACTACACGCCGCGGGAGATCATGGCGGATGGCGTGATCCACGGTCTCGGCGTGGTGCTCGGCCTCGCCGGTGCCGTTGCCCTGGTGGCGACCGCGGTCACGGCGCATCTCGGGCTCGGCGAACGTGCGGCCGTTGTCGTGTACGCCACGGCCCTCGTCCTGATGCTCGGCGTCTCGGCCGTCTACAATCTCTACCCTGTGAGCCCGCGCAAATGGCTCCTGCGCCGCGCCGATCACGCGCTGATCTACCTGATGATCGCCGGGACCTACACGCCGCTGGTGGCCCTCGTCGGGTCGGGCCCGCGGGCCTACGCGCTCCTGGCGATGATCTGGGTCGTGGCCCTCATCGGGATCGCCGTGAAGCTGTTTCTGCCGGGCCGGTTCGACCGCCTGTCGATCGGGCTCTACCTGTTGCTCGGCTGGAGCGGGTTGTTCGCCTACGAATCAGTGATCGCGGCGCTTCAGCCGACCGCCCTGTGGCTCTTGGGAATGGGCGGAGCGCTCTATTCGATCGGCGTCGTGTTCCACATCTGGCGGACCCTGCCCTTCCAGAACGCGATCTGGCACGGCTTCGTCCTCGCCGCCACGGCCTGCCACTACGGGACGATCTGGGCCAGCCTGAACGGCTCGCCGATGACTTAGCGTTGGGATCGATTGCGATCGTGCGCGTAAAATTCCGGTTACCGTCCTGATGGAAAGGTCGAGACGCGGCGACCTGCTTTAAGTTTCCTGCGACCACGGGTGAACCACAACCTAGGGACTGATATTCCCGGGAGCTGGACCGTGGTCCCGAAGACGAACGACTCTGGCATCGCTCAGCGTTACCGGATCCTGCACGTGTTCCGCGCGCCGGTGGGCGGCTTGTTTCGGCACGTGATGGATCTCGCTCGCCTCCAGGCGGCCGCGGGGCACCATGTCGGTCTCATCTGTGATTCCAGCACCGGCGGCGACCGCGCTGCGGGCGCCCTGGCGGACCTGGTGCCCTGCCTGGACCTCGGCCTTGTCCGGCTGCCGATGCGCCGCAATCCGCATCCGTCGGACTGGTCCTGCCTCCGGGCCGTGGCGCAGAGGGCCGCGGAGGTCGGCGCGGAGGTCCTGCACGGACACGGCGCCAAGGGCGGCGCCTATGCCCGGCTCGCCGCGGCAGGTCCGGCGATCCGCGCCTACACGCCGCACGGCGGCAGCTACAATTACCGGCCGGGCAGCCCGCTGCACCGCCTCTACATGGGTGCCGAGGCGGTGCTCGCCCGCCGCACCGACGCGTTCCTGTTCGAGAGCGAGTACGTCGCCGGCCGCCATCGGAGCTTCGTCGGCGGTCCCGAGCGGGTGACGCGGATCGTGCACAACGGCATCGCCGAGGCCGAGTTCGCGCCGCTGGACCGCGTCGCCGAGCCCTTCGACCTGCTCTACGTCGGCGAGCTGCGGGAGGCCAAGGGCCTGCCCTACCTGCTCGAGGCCCTCGTCCGGCTGCGGGCCGAGGGCCGGGCGCTGCGCCTGCTCCTCGTTGGGTCGGGACCGGATGCCGAGATCCTTCGCGACACCGTGGCGCGGCTCGGCCTCGCCGACGCGGTGGCGTTCGAGCCGCCGCAGGCGATCCGCTCCGTGCTCGCCCGCGGGCGGATCCTCGTTGTCCCGTCGCTCGCGGAGTCGCTGCCCTACGTCGTGCTGGAAGCTGCCGCGGCGGCGCAGCCCCTGGTCGCCACTCGGGTCGGCGGAATCCCGGAGATCTTCGGCGCGGCCGCGCGCGACCTCGTGCCGTCGCGCGACCCGGCGGCGCTCGTGGAGGGGATCCGACGGGTCCTCGACGCCGCGCCGGAGGCCCTGGCCGAGCGGACGCAGAGTCTGAGCGCCTCGATCCGGCAGCGCTTCTCCCTGGAACGCATGGGCAGCGAGGTGATCTCCGGCTACGCCGCGGCCTTCGAGGCCCGCGCGGAGCGCCGCGATCCCGCACCGCGCGCGATCGCCGGGGCCCGGACCGCCTGACGACGAGACCAGCAGCAAGAGGAACGGGGGCCTGTGCGCCGCGGTGGAAAAGGCGGCGGCGCCCGCGCTCTTAAATGTTCCCACAACGCCCCGTGCCAGGGTTTCGCCGAGGCAGCGACCGCAAGGCTCGGGGGGAGCCGATCGATGAGCGCGTTCGACATTCGCGATCTTCTCGAGGCCGCCGTCCCGATGGAGGCGTCCTCGACCCCGGCCGCGGGCAGCGTGCCCCTCGCCGAGACCGCCGTCCCCGGCCCGACGGCGATCTCGCCCGTCGTGGTGGCCGGTCTGGTGCGCGGGCTGGAATGCGCGCTCATCTTCGGCTTGGGCGCATTGCTGCACGTGCTGATGCTCCGCGGCCGCGTCCCGTTCGGACTGACCTACGCGGGCGCGATCGGCATGATCGCGGTGATCACGGTGACGCTGATCCAGGCGTCCGGCGGCTACCGGGTCGCTGCCTTCCGGAGCTTCTTCAAGACCGCCGTCCGGCTGATCGCGGCGTGGTCGATGACATTCTTGATGGTCGCCGCCGGCCTCGTGCTGGCCAAGGTCGCCGACCACTACTCGCGCCTCTGGCTCGCGACCTTCTTCGGCACCGGCCTCGTGATGCTGCTGGTCGGCCGCTTCGTCCTGTTCCGCATCATCGATGCCCAGACCCGGGCAGGACGGTTCGACCGGCGCACCGCGATCGTGGGCGGCGGGCAGCCCGCGGAGGACCTGATCGCCGCCCTGGAGACGCAGAGCGAGAGCGGCATCCGCATCGTCGGGGTGTTCGACGACCGCAATGCCGATCGCTCTTCGGACGTGGTGGCGGGGCACCCGAAGCTCGGCAACGTCGACGACCTCGTCGCCTACGCGCGACACGCCCGGCTCGACCTGATCGTCTTCACGATCCCGATCACCGCGGAGGCCCGGATCCTCCAGATGCTCGCCAAGCTCTGGGTCCTGCCGATCGACATCCGCCTCTCGGCGCACGCCGCAAAGCTGCGCCTGCGCCCGCGCAGCTACTCGTATCTGGGCTCCGTCCCGGTGCTGGATGTGTTCGACCGTCCGATCGCCGACTGGGACGTCGTGGTGAAGGCGCTGTTCGACCGCTGCGTCGGCCTGATGATGCTGCTGGCGCTATCGCCGCTCATGCTGGTCATCGCCCTCGCGGTCCGGCTGACATCGCGCGGGCCGGTGCTGTTCCGGCAGAAGCGCCACGGGTTCAACAACGAGCTGATCGAGGTCTACAAGTTCCGCTCGATGTACGTGGATCAGTGCGACGCCGGCGCGGCCAAGATGGTGACACGGGGCGATCCCCGGGTCACGCCGGTCGGGCGCTTCATCCGGAAGACCTCGCTCGACGAGCTGCCGCAGCTGTTCAACGTGCTCAAGGGCGACCTGTCGCTGGTCGGCCCGCGCCCGCACGCGTTGCAGGCCAAAGCCGCCAACACGCTCTACGACCAAGTGGTCGACGGGTACTTCGCGCGCCACAAGGTCAAGCCCGGCATCACCGGATGGGCGCAGGTCAACGGCTGGCGTGGCGAGACCGACACCTCAGAGAAGCTGCAGCGGCGCGTCGAGCACGACCTCTACTACATTGAGAACTGGTCGGTGCTGCTCGATCTGCAGATCTTGCTGACCACGCCGTTCGCGCTGTTCAAGACCGAGAACGCCTACTGAGCGGAAGGGCCGGCACCGGAGCGGTGCCGGCCGGAAGCGCGCTACGGCAGCGCGCCGGCCTTCTCCTTGGCCTTCAGGATCGTGTCGCGGCAGCCCTGGGCGTCGCCGCCCTTGTCCTGCTGGCGCGCCAGCGCGACCAGCTTCTTGGCTTCCTCGACGCCCGCGGCGGTGGGCTTCACGGCGGCGTCCGACTTGGTGAGCGCTGGCGGCGTGTCGAGCGCCTTGGGCGAGTTCGAGGACGTGGTGCCGCCGGGCGGCGTCGTGCCGGTCACCGAGGCCGCGCCGGCGCTGTCCAGCCGCCGCTGCAGCGTGTCGACCTCGTCGGCGCACGGGGTCGCCAGGGCTGGCGTAGCGGCCGCCAGGGCCAGGGCTGCAACGGCGAAACGCATGATCATCGGGACGAGGCTCCACGGTGTCGGGATGCGGCCGGCGCCGACCCCTCATGCATGAGCGGACGGTAATGCGCCGGTGCGGCTACCGGGGAGACGCCGGGCGAACGGGCCCGTTCCCGAGACAGGAGGCCGCATGCGGTAGTGCGGAAACGCGACGGGCGCCCCGCGCGGCCTTCTGGCCGCGGGAGGCGCCCGCCTCTCGACGCCGCTGACGGATCAGTACTTCCGGATGATCGGCTCCGGCGACATCGGCACCGGATCGGCGCCGAAGGCGTAGCGGATGCCGGCGTAGACCGAGAAGGGCTGCGCCAGGGTCGTGGTCCGCGGATCGCTGATCCGCAGGTTGCCCGCCACCGCGCCCGGCTCGGCGTAGGTGCCGAACGTGGTGTAGCGGTTGTTGGTCAGGTTGGTGATGAGGCCGAAGACCTCGAGGTTCTTCGTCACCTGATACTTCGTCTGGAAGTTCAGAACGTAGTAGGGCGGCAGCTTGCGGTTCAGGTTCGACTCGTCGCCGCGGAAGTAGGACGAGGAGAAGGCCTGGAGGTAGAGGCCGAACTGCCAGTTGGGCGTGACGAAGTAGTCGAACCCGGCCTTGATCTGGTGGGTCGGCACCAGCGGCACGACGTTGCCCTTGCGGACCTGGATCGCGCCGTCATCCGCGAGCGGGTTGTTGGGCGACGACAGGGTGCCGTTGAACTGGAAGGTCGCGTCGACCAGCGCGTAGTTGGCGTAGACCCGCAGGTAATCGGCCGTGTACTCGCCGCCGACCTCGATGCCCTGCCGCTGCGTCGACGGCACGTTGACGAAGTAGGCGCGGGCGGTGTTGCCGGGGGTGGCCAGCGACAGGATGTCGTTGGCGAGATCGGTGCGGAAGGCGCCGATCTTGTAGGTGATGATGCCGCCGTCATAGGTGTTCGGCAGCTGGCCGCGGAAGCCGACCTCGTAGGTCCGCCCGGTGACCTGCTTGAGCGGTGGGTCGGCCACCAGCGAGTTCGGCAGCAGGCACGGCCGGTCCGGGTTGGCGCAGGCCAGCTCCAGCGGGGTCGGGGCGCGGTTCGACTCCGAGTAGCTGCCGTAGAGGTTCAGCGCGTCGAAGAACCGGTAGGTCAGGCCGGCGACCGGGTTGATCTTGTTGAAGTAGTGCGTGCCGGTTACGTCCGGCGAGAAGCCGGTCAGGTCCTCGCTCTGGATGCGCGCGAAGTTGAGCCGGGCGCCGGCGGTCAGCGACAGCCGGTCGGTCACGTCGAGCGTGTCGAGGGTGTAGAGGCCCATGTAGAGGTTGGAGCCGTTGACCGAGCTCGGCGCGATGCCGAGCGCGCCGGCGGTCCGCAGCTGCGGCGTGCCGAGGCCCGGGACGTTGCCGTAGAACGGGTTGCTCGGGTTGGTCGTGATCGACAGATCCGGGTTGATGACGCCGAGCGTGCTGGACGACTTGAAGCCGTAATTGGCCGCGTCGATGCTGCCGCCGACCACGAAGGTGTTGGACAGGCCGAAGATCCGGTCGCGATTGGCGGCCTGGAGCGAGCCGCCGAAGCCGGTGGCTTCCGTTCGGGTCGTGTCAAGCGTGCCGTACGGGATGCCCGCCCGGAACGGGATGCGCTGGTTCTGCTGCCCCAGGATCAGGAACTGGTTGCGGAAGGCGAGCTGCGACTGTCCGGCCGCCGGGCTGAACCCGTCATCCTCGAAGCAGAGGTTGCCGCGGAAGCTGGAGCGCGTGCTGCAGTTCTCGAAGTTGCCGTCGTTGCCGTCGACGTAGGTCTGGCTGAAGCGGCGGAAATAGGCGTTGCCGGCGAGATCCCAGGTCGGCGAGATGTCGACCCGGCCGGTCAGCTGGAGCGTGCCGACCTCGGTGGTGGTGGTCTGCGGGAAGGTGAAGATCGCCCGCGGGTCGCGGTGGGTGAAGTCCACCGGCGTGGCCGCGGCCGCGCCGAAGAAGCTGCGGGCGGCGAGCCCGATCAGGTGGAACTCCGCATCCTGCGAGCGGTAGCCGATGTCACCGTAGAGGCGGCCGATCGTGCTCGGGCTCTCGTAGCGCCAGCCGCGGTCGTTCAGGCCGTCGCCGGTGAAGTAGACGCTCCACGGGCCGGAGACCTTACCGTACTCGAGATAGCCGGCGGTGCGCGCGTCCGAGCCGCCCCAGGCCGAGATCTCGGTGCCCTGCCAGGTGAAGCCGTTCTTCATCTGGATGTTGACCGCGCCTCCGAGCGCGTTGAGGCCGAAGACCGGGTTGCCGGTGACCACGTCGATGCGCTGGATCGCCTGCGGCGGGATCAGGTCGAAGTTGACGATGTCGCCGAAGGCCTCGTTGATGCGCACGCCATTCTGATACACGGCGAGGCCCTGCGGCACGCCCTGCACGGGCGAGGCCGTGAAGCCGCGGTAGGTGATGTCGACGCGGTTGTTGTTGCCCTGCGAGTCGGAGACGTTGATGCCGGGCGTGCGCCGGGCCAGCGTCGTGGTCAGGTTGTCGCTGGCGCGATCGATCGTGATATCGCTCGCCGTGACCGATTCGACGGTGCTGGGGATCTTGTAGAGCGGCTGCTCGGAGCCGCGCAGCCGCACGCCGGTGCTCGGTCCCAGGGAGCCGGCCGGCGGCACCGGTCCGGGACCGTTGAAGATCTGCGCCTGGCTCGAATTTCCGCCGCCGGACCCGACCGGCGACGTCGAGACGACGCTGATCTCGCCGAGCGTGACCGATTGCTGAGCCTGCACCGCCGCCGGGAGAACCGTCCCGGCGAGAACCGATGCCGACGCGACCAGGCCGCTCCGAAGCGCCCGAAGTGACATCCCCAACCCCCTCAAACCCAAACACGTGCTCGTGACTGCCGAGCTTGGGTCTTTCTTGGAGGGTGCCGGGAACGCGCACAATTGGTTCAAGAACACGTGAGACGCGTTTCGGCCTCATTTCCGGCCTGCGCCGAGCGAAGCCGCCGCCACGTGGTTAAACAGCAACAGTTTCGGTAAAGATTTCAGCCACTTAAGGATATTTCGGCAATCTACCCGGGATAGTTTGGCAATGATCGCCGGCGCGTGGTCAGAGCCGTGCCTGAATCAGGCGCGCGATCTCGCCGAGCCGCTGCTCGAGCAGCTGCGGAACCTCGCAGACATAGGTCAGCGACTGGCTCCGCTCCTGAAAGATCCGGCGATCCCAGGCGAACTTCGTCTCCAGCTCGGACTGGTCTTTCGGGAGTTCCGTGGCGTCGGAGGCGCTCGGCGCGTCCTTCACCTGACTGATCTTGTCGGCCTCGTCGCGGATCCGCTCGGCCATACGGCGCTGGCCCTGCGCGTAGCGCGCGATGCCGCCGACCACCTTGTTGCGCTCGCCGTTCAGCACCTCGAACACGCCAGAGTAGACGCGGGTCAGGGCCTTGTCCTTCGCGTCCTTGTCGGAGCCGAACTTCTCCGCGAACGTGTCGAGGAGCGGGCCGACCTGCGAGAGGTCGGTGCGGCGCGACGCGATCTTCTGCGCCAGGACGGCGGCGTCGTTGTCGCTGCCCCAGTCGCCGGCGGCCTCCACGTCGGGGCCGGTCCAGAACTGGCCGGGACTGAGTGTGGCGACCTTGCGCTGGACGCAGGGCCAATCCGGATCCTGTTTCGGCTGCGCCAGGGCTGGACCGGCGAGGATCACGAGCCCGAGCGCCGGGCCGACGATGCGGGTCAGGAGGACGTTCATTGGGCGGACTCCATCAGGTGTTGTCGCCGGCCGGGCCGCCGCGCCGGGCCATGATGCCGCGGCCGGGGTCGTAGGCGACCACCGCCATGCCGAAGAAGGCGAGCCCCACGCCCAGCACCACGGCGCAGGCGACCGGCTCGAACTGGAGGTAGAGGGCGTAGCGGACGAGCTGGACCGCGTGGCTGAACGGGTTCAGCTCGCAGATCCAGTAGAGGGTCTCGGAGGATTCCCGGATCCGCCACAGGGGGTAGAGGGCCGACGAGGCGAAGAACATCGGGAAGATCACGAAGTTCATCACGCTGGCGAAGTTCTCGAGCTGGCGGACCAGCGAGGACAGGAACAGCCCGATCGCCCCCAGCATCAGCCCCGTGGCCAGGAAGGCCGGCAGGGCCGCGAGGTAGCCCAGCCACGGGATGTCGCTCTCCCAGAAATACGCCACGGCCAGGAACGCGTAGGCCTGCACGATCGACACGGCGACGCCGGCGATCAGCTTGGCGAGCAGGAGCAGCCACCGCGGATAGGGCGAGGTGAGCAGCACCTTCATCGAGCCGACCTCGCGGTCGTAGACCATGGACAGCGACGATTGCATGCCGTTGAACAGCTGGATCATCACGGCGAGGCCCGGCACCACGTAGACCTCGTAGAGCACGTAGGTCTGGTAGGGCGGCTCGATGGACACGCCGAGTGTGTTGCGGAAGCCGGCCGCGAAGATGAACAGCCAGACCAGCGGCCGGACCAGCGCCGAGAAGAACCGCTCCTTCTGATTGAAGAATCGCAGCAGCTCGCGGCGGACGATGCCGCCGAGGCAGATCAGGTAGCCGACCGCATCGAGGCGGCCGATCCGCGCGGCCTGGCCGCGCGGCGGGGCGGTGCCGATCCGGGTGGCGAGGGGCGTCGGGTTCGTCATGCCGCCGCCCTCCCCGGCTCGGCGACCAAGCGGCGGAACGCGTCGGCGAGGGCCTCGCCGGGCCTGCCGATCCCGCCGGCCCGGCCCCGGGCGACGATCCGGCCCCAGTGCAGCACCACGGCGTCGTCGTCGTCCGCGATCTCCTCGAAGATGTGGGTCGCCCAGAGCACCGACAAGCCCTCCTCCCGCACCAGGGCGCGGACGATCGCCACGATGTCGGCCCGCGACTCGAGGTCGAGGCCGACGGTGGGCTCGTCGAGGAGCAGCAGGTCCGGGCGGTGGATCAGCGAGCGGGCGATCTCGATCCGGCGCGACTGGCCGCCCGAGAGTGTGCGCACCTTGTCGTGGCGGCGGTCCGCGAGTCCGACGCGGTCGAGCAGCTCGCCCACACGGACCTTGGCGGCGCCGCGGGCGATGCCGTGCAGGCTCGCGTGGTAGAGGAGATTCTGCTCGACGGTGAGATCGGTGTCGAGGGTGCGGGCCTGGAACACGACGCCGAGCCGCGCCAGCGCCCGGGACGGCTCGCGATCCAGGGCGTGGCCGAAGATCGAAACCCGCCCGGTCTGGTTGTTGTAGAGCCGGGTGATAACCGAGAACAGCGTCGTCTTGCCGGCGCCGTTCGGCCCCAGCAGCGCGGCGAAGTGGCCACGCTCCACCGTGATCGAGACGTCGTTCAGCGCGGCGCGGGCGCCGAACTTGTGGCCGACATGCTCGATCAGGAGGGCCGCCGGCTCGGTCGCGCTCATCGGCCCAGGACCTTCCGGGCGTCGGAGACGGCGTCGAGGCACTCGTCGAACTCGCCCTCCTTCTGCTCCCGCTCGGCCACCCGCAGGGCCTCCCTGAGCTTCGGCACCGCCGTCTCGGGCGGGTTCAGGGCGAGGGCGTCGCGGATCATCGTGATGCCCTCGGCGCAGGACGAGGCGTCGTCGGCCGCGAGGGCCGGGCCGGCGGCGAGGAGGCAGGCGGAGAGGAGGAGGATGCGCATCACTTCACCGTCAGCGTGCCGGTCATGCCCTTGGACTCCAGGCCGTGCACCGACCACGTGTAGGTGCCGGGCTTGATCGCGACGAACTCGATGGCGATCTCACCGGGATCGTCGAACTCCAGGTGATCGGGTGGGCCGCCGCCGTGGATCTCCTTGTGCTCGATCACGATCTGGTTGAACCAGATGTAGCGGAAGAACTCCGGCGCGTAGAATTTGTATTCCTGGCGCCCCTTGGCGACGATCCGTAGCCGGTAGGCCTTGCCGGATTCCAGCGTGATGTCCTTGTTCTCGACCACGAAGTCGTTGCCCTGATCGTCGCCCAGGACGAGGTCGGGCAGGTTCTCCCGCTTCTTGGTCAGGTCGAGGGCACTGGCCGGTGCCGCGGCGAGCAGCCCTGCCAAGCCGAGGGCCGCCGTTCGAAACATGCGTGTCATGTCGTGTTCCACCCTAGGGCCGCGTCGCGCGCGGCCGTCCTCGCTCGGCGCCCGGAGGTCGCGCGGATCAGTTCGGCGAGATCGCCACGCCCCAAGGCAGGAGCCCGACCGGGATGCTCTTCACCACCTTCTCGGCGGCCACGTCGATCACCGAGACGTCGTTAGAGGTGCCGTTCGTGGTGAAGAGCTGCTTCTGGTCAGGCGTGAAGGCGAGCTGCCAGACCCGCTGGCCGACCGGCAGATACTTCTCGACCGCGTAGGTCTTGGCGTCGATCACGGCGACGCGGTTCGCCGGCCCGAGGGCCACGAAGGCCTTGGATCCGTCCTTGGTGATCCGGATGCCCACCGGCTGGATCGCCTCGTCGTTCACGCCCGGGATCTTGAAGGTGATCTTCCTGATCACGCGGCGCTGGGCGACGTCGATCACGCTCACCGTGCCGCCGACCTCCGCCGAGACCCACAGGAACTTGCCGTCGGCGGTGAACTCGGCGAAGCGCGGCCGGGCGTCGACCAGCACGTTGTCGATGACCTGGAATGTCTTCGTATCGATGAAGTGGGCCATGTTGGTCGTCTCGGAGGTGTTGACGAGGATCTTCCCGTCCGGCGACAGGCCCATGCCCTCCGGCTCGACGCCCACCGGTACCTCGGCGAGCACCTTGTTCTTCTCGATGTCGATGATCGTGACCTGGCTGTCGTCCTCGTTGGCCACGTAGAGCGGGTTCCCGGAGGCGTCGAGGATGAACTGCTCCGGATCCGGCCCGGAGCGCAGCGAGCGCACCACCTTTCCGGAACTGGTGTCGAGCACGTCGATCCGGTCGTCGTCGCTCGCGCAGACGAACAGCTCCTTGCCATCCTTGGAGACGGTCACACCGCGCGGGCGCCGCCCGACCTTCCACGTCGCCGTCACCGCCATCGTGTTGGTGTCGATGACGCTGACCGAGTTGCCCTTCTCGTTCGTCACGTAGGCGGTGAAGGCGGCGGCCGGCCCGCACAGGGCGAACCACGCACCGAGGGCGACCCCACTCAGACATGCCTCGACGCGGCGGCTCATACGGTTTCCTTCCCTTGCGACGGCCCGGCGCCCTGGGCGGACGTTCTCGGGGGACGTTTGTAGTGCGATTTCCGCGCGTTGCGAGGGCCTTGGCCGCTCGCCATCGCCGCAGGCCGCGGGTTCACTTGAACTTGCAGGTGGTCTCGGGGAGGTCGACGCCCAGCGTGTCGAGGGGCGTGCGCTGGTGCAGGAAACCCTGCTCCGGCGCGACGGAGACCAGCGCCTTCGGCTGTACCACGATGATCGCCTGCCGGAGCTGGTGGTCCCAGGGCCGGAAGCTCAGCGGCACGCCCTTGTAGGCCGGCAGCGTGAAGGCGGGCTCGACGAGGTACGGGGCGATCACGGCCGGGTCGTTGGTCTTCTTGGCCGTCACGGCCTCGCCCACCGTCCGCACCGCGGCCCAGACCTGATAGTCCAGCGGGCGCATCAGCCGGGAGGCGAGCCGCCGGAACCGGTTCTGGGCCTGCGCGGCGCCCCAGGTCTCCAGCACGGGGGACCAGGTCGTCGGCGTCAGCGCCTGCGTGCCGCCGACGGGGCGCGGATCGACGGTGCGGTAGGGCACGTAGTCGCCCCAGTCGCCCTCCTCGTCGGCCACGATGGCCATGTCGTAGTCGAGGCCCCGGGTGAAGACCATCGCCTCGGCGCGGGTCGGCGTGTCGCCGCGCGCCTTGGCGAGGGGGCCGAAGGTCCAGGGCTTCTCGGCGGTGATCTTCAGCGCGAACTTCCGCGCCGAGTTGCGCATCGCGTCGGCGTAGGCCTTGTCGGCGTCGGTCGGGCCGACGATCAGGAAGAGCTTCCGCCAGCGCATCACGGTCAGGTACTGCGCCAGGGCGTCGGTGAGCATCGCCCGCGACGGCAGGATGTGGAACACGTTGGCGCGGCACTCGGCGCCGCGCAGACGATCGTCGGGCGCCCCCGCGTTGAGCACGACCGCGCCCGTGTCCTTGACGGCGTCGGCCACGGCCAGAACCGCGTCGGCGGGGAGCGCCAGGACCAAGTAGCGCACGCCCTTGCCGATCAGCTCCTTGGCCGCCGCCACGGCGTCCGGCTTGTCGTCGGTCAGGGCGACTTCGTCCAGGACGTAGGTCTGCTTGGTGAAGCGGCCGGTGGTGTTGTTGTCGGCGATGCCCATCTTGGCGCCGGCCAGGCCCTCGTCCTCCGGCGCCGCCTCGGCATCGTACGAGGACGGGGCGGACTGCGGCCGGTAGATCAGGCCGACATGGGTCTCGAGCGCCTGCGGAGCGGCGGCCTGGGCCGGCTGCGCCGCCGCGGCCGGCGCCGGGTCCTCGGCCCGCGCCGCCGCCGGGGCGATGGCGAGCGCGACGGCGGCCGCGCGCAGCCAGGACGGGCGCGTCTTGTGCCGGAGGGCCGTGTCGGGTGCAGGATGGTGCATGCGCGCGGCCTCTATCAGCTTCCGCTCAGGCCGCTCAACCGCGGCGTCTCGTCCCGACGTTCACGTTACCGTCGTGGGATAGGCGGGCGCGGAAGTACATTGCCAAATTGTCCCTTCGCCCGACCTATGGCGGGAACGATGCCGCCGCCTCGGGCGGTCGAACGCCTCGAGAGGAAGCTCCCGCCGATGCGCCACACGTCTCTCCGCGCCGCGCTCGCCTGCGGCGTCGTCCTGTGGACCACCCTGCCCGGTGCGGCCGGCGCCGCCGAGAAGGCCGCCGTCTTCCCGGTCGAGCTGTTCGATCCCGGTGCCGCCTACGGATCCCGGACGCGGCCGGTGGACGCCCGGAAGCTCGCCCTCGTCACCGACGAGTTGCGCAACGCCCTGCGCGACAAGGCCGGTCTGGAGATCGTCGATACCGCGCCCAAGGCCGACGTCGTGGCCAAGGAGGGGCCGCTCTACAAATGCAACGGCTGCGCGGCCGACATCGCCAAGAGCCTGGGTGCGGACCTCGTCGTGACCGGTTATGTGGAGAAGGGGTCCGGCCAGATCTTCAACCTGAGCGTCGCGATCGCCGAAGCCGATACCGGCAAGGTGGTGCGCGGCGGGCAGGTGACGATCCGGGCCGACACCGACGATACCTGGGCGCATGCGATGCGTTGGGTGGTCAAGAACCGCCTGCTCGCCGAGCCGCTGCCCGGGAAGTCCTGAGACGGCCCGTTCAAGTTCGAGTGTTTCGTGCCCGCGTCCACCATCCAGCAAGACCCCCTGCCCCGGCTCCTCGTCAGCGTTCGCGATCCGGCCGAGGCCGAGGCAGCCCGCCTCGCCGGCGCCGACCTGATCGACGCCAAGGACCCGGAGCGCGGGGCGCTCGGCGCCCTGGACGAGGACGTCGTGCGGGAGATCGTCGCCCGCGTGTCCGGCGGTGCCGCGACGAGCGCGGTGGCCGATCCGGCGGCCGGATCCGTCGCCGCCCTGGCCCGGACCGGCGTCGACTGGGTGAAGGTCGGTCTACGTCCTGCCGAGATCCGGGACGCGGCGACGCTGGCCGATCGCGTCGCGGCCGCGCCGGGCCGGCTGATCGCCGTGCTGTTCGCCGAGGACGGGCCGGCGGCCCCGCATGTGCCCGCCCTGGCGGCGGCCGGCTTTGCCGGCGCCATGATCGACACCGCCGGCAAGACCGGCGCCCGCCTGCCCGACCTCGCCGCGCCCTCGGACCTCTCGGCCTTCACCACCGCCTGCCGGGCGAACGGCCTGATGAGCGGCCTCGCCGGGTCGCTGCGGGTCATCGACATCCCCGGCCTCTGCGCGCATCGGCCGGATTACCTCGGCTTCCGCGGCGGCCTGTGCCGGGACTTCGACCGCCGCAACGGCATCGATCCGCTGCGCGTGGCCGAGGCCCTGCGCGCCCTGCGGCCGAGCCGGCAGGACGCGGCGTGACGAGCGTCATCAAGATCGGCGGCAGCCTCGAGGCGGATCCGCATCGCCGCCGCGCCCTGCTGGAAGCGATCGGCGACGGCACGCACGGGCGCTGCATCGTGGTGCCGGGCGGCGGCGCCTTCGCGGACGCCGTCCGGGCCGCGCAGGCGCGGGAGCGCTTCGGCGACGCCGAGGCCCATCGCCGGGCGCTCGACGCCATGAGCGACGCGGCCGGCATCTTCCGCGGGATCGAGCCGCGGCTCGTGCAGAGCCTGGAGCCCTGGGCTGAGACGGCGCCCGCGCGGATTCGGGTCTGGAACCCGCGCGCTCTCCGAGCCGGCCACCCGGACATCCCGGAGACCTGGGACGTCACCTCGGACAGCCTCGCCCTCTGGCTCGCCGCGCGGGTCGGGGCGGAGCGCTGCGTCCTGGTGAAATCCGTCGATGCGCCGCCGGGCGTCGACCCCGCCGCGCTGGCGCGGGACCGGATCGTGGATGCCGCCTTCCCGGGCTTCGCGGCATGTTTCGGGGGGACGATCGAGGTCTGGGGACCGCACCGCCGCGTCGCGGTCGAGACGAGGGCCGCCGCGTGAGCACCGCCGAGCACATCGTCTTCGTCACCGGCCGCCTCGCCCGGGCGCGGCTCGAGAAGGTCGCGGCGGGGCTCCCGCAGACCCTCCACTGGAGCATCGCGGATGCCGGCGTGAAGGTCGCGGCGCTGATGACCGAGGAGATCATCCGCCGGCGGGTCGTGCTGCCCGAGGGCGCCACGCGGATCGTCCTGCCGGGCCGGTGCCGGGCCAATCCCGAGCACCTCGCGGCGCATTTCGGCGTCCCCGTGGAGCGCGGCCCCGACGAGGTGGTCGACCTGCCGGCCTGGCTCGGCCTGACCGCCCGCAAGGTCGACCTGTCCCGGCACGACCTCCGGATCTTCTCGGAGATCGTAGACGCGTCGAAGATGAGCGTCGACCAGATCCTCGCCAAGGGGCTCGATCTCGCCGGGCGCGGCGCGGACGTCATCGATCTCGGCGGTCTGCCCGATACCTCGTTCCCGCACCTCGAGGATTCCGTGCGGGCCCTGAAGGGCGCCGGCCTGAGGGTCAGCGTCGATTCCTTCTCCCGCGAGGAACTGGTCCGGGGCGCCGGCGCCGGCGCCGACTTCCTGCTGAGCCTGAACGAGGAGACCCTCGATCTCGCCTTCGAGACCGACGCGATGCCGATCCTCGTGCCGATGCGGCCGGACGACCTGCCCTCCCTCGATCGCGCGATCGAGCGCATGCTCAAGGCGGGGCGGCCGTTCCTGGCCGACCCGATCCTCGAGCCGATCCACCACGGCTTCGTCGACTCGATCGCGCGCTACCGCGACACCCGCGTCCGCTGGCCCGAGATCGACATGATGATGGGCACCGGCAACCTCACCGAGCTGACCGAGGCCGATTCCCTGGGCGTCACGGCGCTGCTCGTCGGGATGTGCTCGGAGCTGTCGATCCGCAACGTGCTGATCGTGCAGGTCTCCAACCACACCCGCCGCACCGTCGAGGAGCACGACGCCGCCCGGCGGGTCATGTACGCGGCCAAGGCCGATTCGGCGCTGCCGAAGGGCTACGGCCGGGCGCTCCTCGCCCTTCACGACAAGCGCCCGTTCGTGCAGACCGCCGACGAGATCGCCCAGGCCGCCGCCGAGGTGCGTGACCCAAATTACCGGATCGTGATCGCCGAGGACGGGATCCACCTCTACAACCGCGACATCCACAGGGTCGGCACCGACGCGATGGCCTTCTTCCCCGACCTCGACGTGGCGAGCGACGGCGCCCACGCCTTCTATCTCGGCGCCGAACTCGCCAAGGCCGAGACGGCGTGGCGGCTCGGCAAGCGCTACGTTCAGGACGAGGCCCTCGACTGGGGCTGCGCGGCCGACGCCGACATCGAGGATGCCACCGCCTTCAAGAAGGCCGGCCACACCCGCCATTCCGGACCCGACGCGCCCCCGCCCGGGACCCGCGACGCGCGCCTGGCCGGGCCCGAGGCCGGCGCGAGCCCGCCCGAGACCGTCCCGGAGGCCGCGGCGCGCGCCGCGGTCGCGCCCGAGCGCCCGCAGGATCCGCCGTCGAAGCTAGTCTGCGGGCGCCTCGTCCCCGCCGACAAGGCGTGAGGCCATGCCGCTGATTCTCGAGACCATCGTCACCACCTTGTCCCCGGCGGGCGAGCTGCACCTCGTCCCGTTCGGGCTGATCGGCGAGGATGAGGGCTACGTCCTCGCGCCGTTCCGGCCATCGCCGACGATCGTCAACCTGGAGGCCAATCCCTGCTTCGCGGCCTCGAGCCCGCGCGACATCCGGGTGATCGCCGGCGCGGTGACGGGCCGGCGCGAGTGGCCGACGCTGCCGTGCGCGGCGATCGAGGGCCGCCGCCTCGCCGACAGTTTCGGCCACGCGGAATTCGCGGTCGCCTCCGTCGAAGCCCACGAGACTCGGCCTCGCTTCCGTGGCCGGATGGTCCACAGCGCCGCGCATTCGCCGTTCATCGGCTTCAACCGCGCGCAGGCGGCGGTCCTCGAGGCCGCCATTCTTTCGACCCGGCTCCACATGCTGGAGCCCGAGAAGGTGTTGACGGAGATGGCCTACCTCGCCATCGCCATTGGCAAGACCGCGGGACCGCGCGAGCGCGAGGCCTGGGGTTGGATCGAGGACAAGGTCGCGGCGGCCCTCGGCCCCGAGGCGCGCGTCCTCGATCGCGACGACCGCTGAGGGCGGGAGGAGAAGGACAAGATGAAGAAAATCACCCTGGCCCTGGCGGCCACGGCGGCCCTGGTGGCGGCGACCGCGCAGGCCCACGGCCCGACCCGGCGCAAGATCACCGAGTCGATCGAGATCAACGCCCCCGCCGACAAGGTCTGGGCCGTGGTCGGCGACCTGAAGAATTCCGACTGGATGCAGAACGTCACCAAGACGGAGCTCAACGGCGACCCGGCCGGCAAGTTCAAGCGTGTGCTGACGCTCAAGAACGGGAATCAGATCTCCGAGACCAGCAACAAGTACAAGCCGGAGGACAAGCTGTTCTCCTACTACATCGACAAGGTCGACGTGAAGGATCTTCCGGCGAACGACTACTCGGCGACCATCACGGTCGAGCCCGAGGGCAACGCCAAGTCGAAGGTCGAGTGGAAGGCGGCGTTCTATCGCGGCTACATGAACAACGACCCGCCGCCGGATCTGAACGACGAGGCCTCCGAGAAGGGCGTCGGCGACTGGATCAAGGCGAGCCTCGCCAACCTGAAGGCCAAGGTCGAGAAGGGCTCGTGAGCCCGGCTCGGGGCCGCGCGACCCTCGTCGCCGGCCTCGTCCTCGTGGCGACCGCCTCCCGCGCCGAACCGGCCCGGGAGGCCATCGTCACCGCCCAGCTCGGCGGCGCGGTCGAGATCGTCGACCTGGCCGCCGGGAAGGTGGTGCGCCGCATCCCCGTCGACGGGGCCCCGGCTGGGATCGCCCTGTCGCCCGATCGCCGGCGGGCCTACGTCACGCGGCCGGAGGGGCACGGCCTCGCGATCCTCGACCTCGACGCCGGCAAGGTCCTGTCCGAGGTGCCGCTGCCCGGCGGCCCGCTCGGCGTCGCTTCCGACCCGCGGGGCGGCGCGGTCTACGTGGCCGACTGGTACGGGCACCGCCTGTTCGTGCTGACCGAGCGCGACGGCACCCTGGTTCCGGACGGCGAGATCGCCGTCGGCGCTTCGCCCTCGGGGATCGCCGTCAGCCCCGACGGGGCGACGCTCTACGTCGCCAACCGCGAGGCCGACACGGTCTCGGTCGTGGACGCCGCGACCCGGCGGGAGACCAAGGTCATCCCGGTGGGGCAGCATCCGTTCGGAATCACGCTCGATGCCGCGGCGGGGCGCGCCTACACGGCCAACGTGACCGGCGACGACGTCTCGGTGCTGGATCTGAAGACAGGGCGCGAGATCGGCCGCATCCCGACCGGCCGCCGGCCCTACGTCATCGCCCTCGCCGGCGGGCGCGGCTTCGTGACGGACCAGTATGCCGGCAGCGTCACGGCGTTCGACCTCGCCACGCTCAAGCCGATCGCCGATGTCGATGTCGGCGACCACCCTGAAGGGATCGCCGCGGATCCCGACGGACGCCTCTACGTCGCCAACTGGGGCGACAACACGCTGAGCGTTCTCGATTCGAAGACGCTCAAGGTGCTGGCGACCATCCCGACGGGCAACGGCCCACGCTCGTTCGGCGCGTTCCTGCGCTGAGCGTCAGCCCGGTCGGCGCTGGGGCGCCCGCCGGTAGGCCGCCCGGGCCATCAGGAGCGCACCGCCGACCTGCAGGAAGCCGGTCTCGCCGAGATCCGAGGGGGCGATATGCGCCTGGATCAGCAGCCGTGTCAGCGCGTTCAGCGCGAGCAACGTCAGGCAGAAGGCCGCGGCGGCGAGCAGGCTGGCGACGAACTCGGGCATGATCTCCCTCCCGTGTCGAACGGGGAGAGATTAGCAAGCCGCGCGCCAAGGCCAAGCTGCCGGGCCGTCCGACCTCAGCGCTTGCGTCCGGCGGGTGCCGGCGCCGGCGTCCCGGCCTGCGCGGCCGGCGTGGGCCGCGGCGTCTCGACGGCGAGCCGCTTCACCGGCCAGCCGTCGCTCCAGCGCTCCATGTCGGCGAGGCGCGGATTGTTCTTCAGCGCCGTCGCGTCCGATCCGGCGAAGGCCGCCGCGGCGGCGAGGTCGAAGGTCTTCCAGAAACCGAGATAATCGAGTGCGTCGACCCGGGCGAGGTTGATCTGCGAGACCAGGGTCTGCTGCTCGCCGGACAGCGCCATGTCGGCGGACCAGCGGAACGGCGGCGGCTTCGTCGCGTCCTTGGGCGCGTCCTTCGGCTCAGGGCCCGGCTTGATGGCGCCGCCGTCGTAGGCCGTGTCCACGCCGGCCGGGGCCGCCAGGGTCGCCGTCAGGGCCGGGAAGCCGTGATCGTCCGACAGCGCCCGCACGAAGAGCTTGCGCTCCAGCGGCACGGCACTCGCCTCGCGCAGGAGGCGCTTGGCCGCGAGATCGGCGGCCCGCGTGTCCTTGTCGCCGACCATGGTCACGATCAGCGTCGCGGGATCGATCGCCGACAGGTCGTTGAGGGCGATGCCGCGGGATTTCGGCCCGCTGGCGATGCCGCCAGGCATCACTGCGAAGATCAGCTTCGGCACCGGCAGGCCCTGGGCCTTGGCCGCGGCAGCCAGATCCATGGCGAGCGGAGCCCCGGCGAGGTGGCCGATCATCGCGACGCGGCCGAGGTCGGGCTTCGCCTCGCCGTCCGTCGCGATCTCGGCGAGGGCCGCCTTGACGAGGGATTCCGCGATGGCCGGGGCGTCGGCCGGGCGGGTCCGGTTCACCTCCTGAAATCGTGGATACAAGATGAGCCAGCCCTGGCGGGCGAGATGATCGATCCAGCCGCCGTAGCTCTGCGGATTGACCGCGCCCCACCCGTGCAGGACGATCGCGACCGGCCGGCCCTTCTCGGGGGCCGCGCCCGCGGCGTAGAACGCGTAAGTCGAGGCCGTGCCGCGCCCGAGCAGCCGCTTGGTCACCGTCGCCTTGCGGTCACCCACACCGCCCGCGCCGTCGGCGGGCTGGGCCGGCGGGGTCGCCGCCTGAACGGACGCGAGACCGGCCAGGGTCAGGATCGCGGCGGCGGTGAGCGATCCGCGAAGAACTGTGAGACGCATCCGGGACTCGACTGAGAGACGCACTGCGTCGGCAGGTCAGAATGCGCTGAATAGCAGATTCTCTCGTCTTGGCGACCCGCTGGCGCAGTCTCCTGTCAAGGTTCCGCGGCGGAAGCTAGGTCGGGCCGCAGCCCGCGGGACCCGGACGGTCGAGCTGCCGCGCCAGCGCCGCCAATTCCGCCGGCAGGTCGCGATCCGCCGTGCCGTAGACACTGAGCAGCCCCTCCCGGACCGTGTCGAGAACGGCGGATTCCGCCGAATCCCGCGAACCGGGGCGTCGGAGTGAATCGGCGTGGTTGGTTGCGACAATCTTCATGGCGGCGTCGGGGATCGGTTGTACTGCGGAAGTCCGGGCGCGGCGCGCTCCGGAGTGGCGTACAACTGTGCGGCCGCCTCAGGTTTCCAAGCCGGACGGGATTATTTTGCCGCCCGGTCCGATAACGGACGGTCCCGACCCGGCCGAGGGTCGCCCGGCCGCCTGCTCCACCCAGGCGAGGATGTCTTCGGCGCGCCACGGCTTCGGGATGAAGGTCGCCGAGACGCGCAGGTCGCTCGGCTGGTCGCCCGCGTCGCCCGAGGTCAGCAGGACCCGCACGCGCGGCCAAGTCACGCCGATGATCCGCGCGAGCTCGAAGCCGCCGATCGGTCCGGGCGTGCGGACGTCCGAGAAGACGACACTGACCTCGTCCGCGCGATCGTTGAGGATCGCCAGGGCGCGATCGGCGGTCTCGGCCTCGATCACCGTGAAGCCGGTATCCTCCAGCAGCGTGGCCGCGAGGAAGCGCTCGTCGGGCTGGTCCTCCACGACGAGGATCACGGGCTTCTGGCCAGGCTGTACCGAATCGCTCATGGACCAGGACACTCTACAGGGGCTGAACGGCGGTCGCTTCGATCGGTTCAACGCCCGAGCGCCGCGAAGGGCCAGACCCGCGCGGGCACAGATCCTCCTTGGATCCTTGCACGATTGTGAAGTTGTGGCCGTGTCTTGGGTAACACAGCCACTCCGGAACGCGCCCGATCGGGCGTCCTGGGCCGACTATTCAGCCGACGCCGTGCGATTTCAGGAAGGCCAGCGCGCGCTTCCAGCCGTCCTCCGCCGCCTCGCGGCGGTAGCTCGGACGATAATCCGCGTGGAAGCCGTGCGGCGCGTCCGGGTAAACCACGAGTTCGACGCTCTTGCCGGCCGCCCTGGCGCGGTCGCGCGCCTCCTCGACCGCCGCCACGGGGATGCCGGTATCGGCCCCGCCGTAGAGGGCGAGGAGCGGCGCGTGGATCTCGGCCGCCACGTCGCCGGCGGTGCGCGGCTGGATGTCGGTCCGCTCGCCACCGACCGGCCCGTACCAGGCAACGGCCGCCTTCAGGTCGCGACGATGCGCCGCGTAGAGCCACGTGGCGCGCCCGCCGCGGCACCATCCCATGACGCCGAGGCGGTTCGGGTCGCCTTTCGCCGCCGAGGCCGCCCAGGCCACCGTCGCGTCGAGATCGCCGATCCACTGCGCGTCCGGCGTCTTCGCGATGACGTCGCGGATGATCTGCTTCGGATCCGACATGGTCGAGAGGTCGCCCTGGCGGGCGTAGAGCTCGGGGGCCACGGCGCAGTAGCCAGCCTTCGCGAGCCTGCGGCAGATGTCCTTGATGTAGTCGTGGACGCCGAAGATCTCCTCGATCACCAGGACGATCGGGAACGGGCCCGCGCCCTCCGGAACCGCGCGGTAGGCCGGCATCGGCCCGTCCGCGGCCGGGATCTTCACCTCGCCGGCCTCGATGCCCGCACTGTCGGTGTGGATCACCTGGGCCTCGACGCGGGTGGTCGCGAGCGTCAGCCCGCTCATCAGGCTCGTCATCACGAAGCCCCGTCGCGACAGGGGCGGCGTGATCAACCCGTCGAGTCCGGCCCGGTCGTGATCCGCCATCGTGCTCTCTCCCTCGTTCCGAGGCTGAGGGCTATCCGCGGGCGGCCGCCCGGGTCAAATCGGCCGCCGTCGCCGGGTCCTCAGGCGCCAGCGGCCGCCAGGGCCCGGACGGGCCGCGGGCTGGCGGCGCGCGCCGGCTCGGCGATCTCGCGGGGCTTCAGCATGTCGCCCAGGCTCACGAAGGTCTCGGCGGCCGGCGAGATCACGGCGCGGATGCCGTAGCCCAGCGCGAAGGAGCGGATCAGCTCGGCGTCCCGCGGGATGCCGAACCGGTCGAGAGCGGCGAGGAACGCCTCGCGGAACAGGCTCGGCCGGCACCAGCGCTTCTCGGCCATCTGCAGCGGCCAGTCCCACAGGCCCTCCGCCCGGCGCGTCGCGAGCGCGGAGCGGGCGATGAAGTAGCCGGTCTGGCGGTGCTCGATTCCGTCCGCCTGCACCGACCAGTCGTCGTTGCCGAACAGTTCGACCTCAGCCGCGTCGCCCATCGGGTCCTCCGCCCTGAACCAGCCTTCCGGCGCGCCGGAACATTGCCGGAACACTGGAGCGGAAATCGGCGGTGGTCAAGGCGCTTGTTCCCGGTGCGTTCGCGAATCGCGCGGGCGCGCCTCAGCGGGCCTTGAACATGGTGTGCTCGATCCGGTCGCCCGGGGCGATCCCGAGCTTCGCCGCGGTGCCGGCGTTCAGCTCAAGTACCGCCACCACCGGGCCGCCCGACGGGATGATCGCCGTGGAGAGCGGCTCGGTGTCGGCGGCGATCCGGCTGATCGTCCCATCGGGCCGGATGAACACCATGTCGAGCGGCAGGTAGGTGTTCTTCATCCACATCGTGACGGGCTGGTTCTGCTCGAAGTCGAACAGCATGCCGTGGTCGGCCGCCATGTGCCGGCGGAACATGAGGCCGCGGGCGCGGGCGGCGTCGTCGCGCATCACCTCGACGTCGAAGCGCTTCGGCCCGGCCTTCGTGACGATCGTCAGCGGCTCCGACTTGGTCGCGGCGGCCCGGGCGGCCGCCTGCGCCACGACGGCGGGCGCCGGGGCGATCGCGGTCAGGGCGAGGCAGGCGATGGCGGCCGCCCGGGCGGTGCGAAGGAGGGGTCTCACAGGCTCATGCCTCTCGTGGGATGGCGCGCGGACCGTGAGGCCCGTCGCCCGGTGATAGACCAGGACATGCCGAAGGGAAATCCGGCTCCGGATTTTCCGAGCATCGGCAAGGAGATAGGACGGGGTATGTCGGGCCGGGGAAACGCGGCCTCAATGGGACGCGGGCATCGTCCCGTCGATCAGCCGCACCTCCGCCGCCATCACGCCCTTCGAGCCGTCGCCGTAGCGCACCAGGACGGAGTCGCCGGGCTTCAGCTCGGCGATCCCGTAGCGCCGCAGCGTCTCCATGTGCACGAAGATGTCCGGCGTCCCGTCGCCGCGGGTCAGGAATCCGAACCCGCGCAGGCGGTTGAACCACTTCACGACGGCGGTCTCGAGCCCGCTGGTCGGCGTCACGGTGACGTGCGTGCGCGGCATCGGCAGCTCGGAGGGATGCACCGCCGTCGCCTGATCGAGGGAGATGACCCGGAAGGCCTGCCAGCCGCGGGGCCGCTCGACGGCCTCCACGACGATGCGGGCGCCCTCGCTGGCCGCCTGGTAGCCGTCGCGCCGCAGGCACGTGACGTGGAGCAGGATGTCGGGCGCACCGTCGTCGGGCACGATGAACCCGAAACCCTTGGAGACGTCGAACCACTTGATGCGGCCGGCCACCTCGACGAGGTCGAGCGCCTCATCCTCGTGCTGATCCAGTTCGCCGGTTCGGGCGACAATCCCCCGCTCGGGGTTCTCCGGCCCGGATCCGCGTTCGTCAGACATGGCCGAGCAACCTACACCGAATCACGCCGCGCGCTCTCCCAGCAAGATTAACGAAGTCCTGATGTCCGGGAAGCCCATTTGGCCGGCAGAACAGTGACGCCAAGTTGCAATCTTGGCGCAAGGAGGCGGGGCCGCAACAGTCGATCGGTCGCAGGCTCGGGCGAAACCGGCGTTTAAGCGTCGGGGCTGCCGAGGGGTTTTCCGGATGCCGGCTCTCCCTCCCGGCACTCCCGCGCACGCCGCGTCGGCGTTCACGTTTCCGAGAGCCGACGTACCCGCTTCGGGCTCGGTCGGAGCGTCCGTCGCACGGCGCGATGGAAAGGGCGGCCCCGACATGGTTTGGGTGCACCATCATGTCCGTTGACGTCACCCTCGACCGTCCCGTCGCCGCCTCCCCGGTCGCGCCCGCCTCGCAGCGGCGCCGCCTGCCGATCATCGACGCGGCGCGGGCGGCCGCCCTGCTGGCGATGGCGAGCTACCACACGCTCTGGGATCTCGGTCACCTGCGGCTGACCGCGGAGAACTACGCGCTGACGCCGACGGGGCGGCACGCCGCCGAGGCGATCGCTGGCACCTTCCTGGTCCTGGTCGGCATCGGCCTCGTGCTGATGAACGGGCGCGGGGTCCGGCTTCGACCGACGCTGCTGCGGCTTGCGCGGATCGGCGGGGCGGCGCTCCTCGTGACCCTCGGCACCTGGGTCATGTTCCCGGACGCCTTCGTGTTCTTCGGCGTGCTCCACTGCATCGCCGTCTCGAGCCTGCTCGGGCTGCCGTTCCTGTTCCTGCCGGTCCCGGTCACCGCCGTCGCGGCCGCGGCCGTGCTCGCCGCGCCGCACGTGGTGCACGCGCCGGTCCTCGACGCGCCGGCCCTGTTCTTCCTCGGCCTCGGCTCGGTGTTGCCGCGGACGAACGACTACGTGCCGCTCTTCCCCTGGTTCGGGCTTGTGCTGGCCGGCATCGTCCTGGGTCGTCTGGCCCTGCCGCGGCTCGCCCGGTCGCGGCTGGGAGCCTGGGCGCCGCGCACGCGGCTCGGCCGCGCCGCCACCTTCGCGGGCCGGCACAGCCTCGCGATCTACCTCATCCACCAGCCGCTGCTGCTGGCGCTGCTGACCGGGCTCGTCACGGTGGTCGGCGCCAATCCGCGCGCCGGGCTGCGGGCGTTCCGCGCCGATTACGTGACGATCTGCGCGCGCACCGGCGGCGAGCCGCCGCTCTGCCGCATCGCCGCCCGCTGCACCTCGGAGGCGCTCCTCCGCGAGGACCTGTTCCGGGAGGATGGCCGTCCCTTCAGCGGGACGGAGCGCCTGCGCGCGCAGGCCATCTCGCAGGGCTGCTACGCCACCATGGAGGCCGCCACGCGATCCGCGCGCTGAACGCGGCGACCGACCTCGCAGGGTTGGTCGCCGGCGCGGACCCGATCAGTCCTTGGCGCGCTCGACGTAGGATCCGTCGGCCGTCATGACGACGACGCGGGTGCCGGCGGCGATGTGGGGCGGCACGGTCGTGCGCACGCCGTTCGACAGGGTCGCGGGCTTGTAGGACGACGAGGCGGTCTGGCCCTTCAGGACCGGCTCGGTCTCGGCGACCTCGAGCGTGACACGCTGGGGCAGCTCGATGGTCAGCGGGACGCCGTTATGGACGGAGAGCATCACCGCCATGCCCTCCTGAAGGTACGGGGCGGCGTCGCCGACCACGTCCTGCGGCACCGCGATCTGCTCGTAGTTCTCCGGGTTCATGAAGTGGAACCCCTCGCCGTCGCTGTAGAGGAAGGTGTGCTCGCGATCCTCCACGAAGGCGCGCTCGACCTGCTCGGTCGTCCGGTAGCGCTCGGACACCTTCACGCCGTCCGTGATCCGGCGCATGTCGAGCTGGGTCACCGGGGTGCCCTTGCCGGGGTGGATGTTCTCGGCGAACAGGATCACGTAGAGCTTGCCGTCCTTCTCGACGACGTTGCCCTTACGGAGCGTTGAGGCGATCACCTTCACGGAATTGCGTCCTGCATTGACATGGGGGCCGGCACGCGCCAAGCGCGGGCGCTGCATCTCGGACCCCGCCACTATCGCATCTGCGCCGCGGTTGCCAGCGGGCGGGCGTGGACCGTCGATGGCAACCGGCATCGGCCGCGGCGCGTCTCCGCGGCCCGGAGCCAGTCAGGTCCGAGGATGAGAGTGCTCCAGAACGCGACGCGTCCCGGTCGGAGCCGGCCGGTCCCGATCCGGTGCAGAGGCCGGTCGTGAGCGGACCCGCCTCCCCCTGGTGGTCGGCCGGCCGTCACGCCGACCGGCGCCCGGCGCTGATCCTGCGCAACCGCATCCTCGCGGCGTTCCGCGCGTGGTTCGCGGACCGCGACTTCGTCGAGGTCGAGGCCGCCTGCCTGCAGGTCTCGCCCGGCAACGAGGCGCATCTGTCGGCCTTCGCCACGGAAGCCATCGGCGCGAGCGGCGCCCGCACGCCGCTCTACCTGCACACCTCGCCGGAATTCGCCTGCAAGAAGCTGCTGGCGGCGGGCGAGCCACGACTGTTCAGCGTCTCCCGGGTGTTCCGAAACCGCGAGCGCGGGCCGTTGCACCATCCCGAGTTCACGATGCTCGAGTGGTACCGCGCCGGCGACCCCTACACGGCGCTGATGGCGGATTGCGCCGACCTGCTCGCCGGCGCGGCCGAGACCGCCGGCGCCCGCCGCTTCACCTTCCGCGACCGGGAGACGGATCCCTTCGCCGAGCCGGAGCGCCTGACCCTGGCCGAGGCCTTCGACCGCTTCGCCGGGATCGACCTTCTGGCGAGCGTCGCGCCGGGCGGCGAGACGGACCGCGAGACTCTGGCCGCCGCCGTCGCGGCCTCCGGCCTCCGGGTCGCCCCGGACGATACCTGGGCCGACCTGTTCTCCCGCGTTCTCGTCGCGCGGATCGAGCCGCATCTCGGCCTCGGCCGCCCGACCATCCTGTGCGAGTACCCGATCAGCGAGGCCGCCCTCGCCCGTCCGGCGCCGCACGACCCGCGGGTGGCCGAGCGGTTCGAGCTCTACGCCTGCGGCGTCGAGCTGGCCAACGCGTTCGGCGAGCTGACCGACCCGGCGGAGCAGCGCCGCCGGTTCGAGGCCGAGATGGCCGAGAAGCAGCGGGTCTACGGCGAGCGCTACCCGATCGACGACGAGTTCCTCGCGGCGCTGGCCGTCATGGCGGAGGCGTCGGGAGTTGCCCTGGGCTTCGACCGCCTGGCGATGCTGGCCTGCGGGGCTACCCGGGTCGAGGACGTGATCTGGACTCCCGTGGCGGAGACGCGGCCATGAACCGGGTCCTGCGCAGCGCGGACGACCTCCTCACCGCCGGCCTGATCTCGGGGGCGGAGGCCGAGGCCCTCGGCGCCGTCCTCGCGCGGTACGCGGTCTCGGTGACGCCCGACATGGCCGAGCTGATCGACCCGCAGGACCCCGACGACCCGATCGGCCGCCAGTTCGTGCCCCGCGCCGCGGAAGCCGTGGCGACGCCGGAGGAGCGCGCCGACCCGATCGGCGACGCCGCCCACGCCCCGGTGACGGGGATCGTGCACCGCTACCCGGACCGCGTGCTGCTGAAGCCGCTCCACATCTGCCCGGTCTACTGCCGCTTCTGCTTCCGCCGGGAGATGGTCGGACCCGACGGGCTCGGGACCCTCACCGACGCCGAACTCGACGCCGCCCTCGCCTACATCGCGCAGGATCCGCGGATCTGGGAGGTGGTGCTCACCGGCGGCGACCCGTTCGCGCTCTCGCCGCGCCGCCTCGGCGCCATCGCGGAGCGCCTCGCCGCCATCCCCCATGTCCGGGTCATGCGGGTCCACACGCGCGTGCCCGTGGTGAAGCCCGATCTCGTCTCCGATGCCCTGGTCCAGGCGCTCAAGCGGTTCGGGCGGGCGGTCTTCGTCGCCGTGCACGCGAACCATCCGCGGGAATTCACCGCCGCCGCCAGCGCCGCCTGCGCCCGGCTGGTCGATGCCGGCATTCCCCTGGTCAGCCAGTCGGTGCTCCTGCGCGGCGTCAACGACGAGGCCGCGACCCTCGAGGCGCTGATGCGGATCCTCGTCGAGAACCGGATCAAACCGTACTATCTCCACCACGGCGACTTGGCCCCCGGGACGGCCCACCTGCGCACGGACGTGCCCAAGGGACAGGCGCTGATGCGCGCCCTGCGCGGCCGCCTCTCCGGCCTCGCCCAGCCGACCTACGTGCTCGACATTCCCGGCGGCCACGGCAAGGTGCCGATCGGACCGGGCTACCTGCACGACACCCCCGACGGGGTGCGCGTGACCGATCCGGGCGGGCAGGACCACGCCTACCCGCCGAAGGCGTGACGGAGACTCTTCGATTATGCGCAGGCTTTGGGGCCGCCTCACCTCGGTGAACGTGCAGAAGGCGGTGTGGGGACTCGACGAGACGGGCCTGCCGTACGAGCGGGTCGAGGCCGGCGGCGCCCACGGGGTCGTCGACGACCCCGGCTACCGCGCGATGAACCCGAACGGCCTCGTCCCGACCTTGGAGGAGGACGGCTTCGTCCTGTGGGAATCCAACGCGATCCTCCGCTACCTGGCGGCGGTGAGCCCGGCCCTGGCCCTGCCGGCTGACCCCCGGGCGCGCGCCCACGCGGAGCAGTGGCTCGACTGGCAGGCCACGAGCTTCACGCCGGCCATGCGCGACGCCTTCTGGCAGCTCTACCGCGCGGCCGATCCGGACCGCGGCCTGATCGCCGCATCGCTGAAGAAGAGCGAGGCCATGGCGGAGATCCTCGACCGCCATCTCGCGGACCGGACCTACGCGGTCGGCGACAGCTTCGGCATCGCTGACATCGCCCTCGGCTGCGCGGCGCATCGCTGGCTGAACCTTCCGGCCGAGCGGATCGAGCGCCCGGCGCTGCGGCGCTGGTACGACCGGATCGCCGTCCGGCCCGGTGCCGCCCGGGCGCTCGGCGAGCCCATCGCCTGACGGCCGCCGCGGGCGCCCGGAGCCTTGCCGGCACGCCCGCGCGATCCACCTTCGCCGACCGCGCCGCCCGGACCGGGACCGGCCTTTCACGGAGCCCCCGATGGCGATCGACCCAACCCTGCGCGACGCGCTCTCCGCCGTGACACCGGCGAGCCTCGCCCGCGCCCTTGCGCGGGCCGGGGTGAAGGCCTGCACGCCACACGGGCTCTCGGCGCGGGGGAGCGGAACCGTGGTCGGGCCCGCCTACACGATGCGGATGATCCCGGCCCGCGACGACGCCGCGGGCGATCTCGCCGCGGCCATCGATGCCGTCCCCGAAGGCGCTGTGGTCGTGATCGATGCCGCGGCCTCCGCCCTCGCCCTGCCATTCGGAGCGATCCTGGCGGCACGCCTCGCCCAGCGCGGCGCCGTCGGTCTGATCACCGACGCGGCCCTGCCCGAGGAGATCGGCCTCCCCGCCTGGTGCCGGCCGGCCGCGGCCACAGGGGCCCTGGCCCTGGTCGGCACGCAGGAGCGCGTCGCCTGCGGCGGCGCCGCCATCCATCCCGGCGATATCCTGGTCGGCGACTCGAGCGGCCTCGTCGCCGTGCCGGCGGCGCTCGCCGAGCGGGTCGCCCTGGAGGCCGTCGAGCAGCAGCGCCTCGATCTCTGGATCCAGCGCGAGGTCGAGCGCGGCGCCGACCTCGCGAGTCTCCTTCCGCCGGACGCCGCGGCGCTCGCCCGGTTCGAGGCCGAGACGAAGCCGGCCTGAGCACCGTGTTCTTCCCCGTCTCGAAGGTGATCTTCTTCCTGATCACCCCGTCGAACTTCTGCATCTTCGCGATCCTGCTCGGGATCGCCGTCGCGGCGGTGACGCGGTGGCGGAGGGCCGGCCTCGGTCTGGCGCTGCTCGGCACCCTGCTGCTCGGCGCGGCCGGGCTGGCGCCCCTGTCGGACGTGGCCCTGATCCCCCTCGAGCAGCGCTTCCCCGCCTATCCGGATGACGGGCCGGCCCCGGCCGGGATCATCGTGCTGGGCGGCGGCATCGAGACGGGCCTCTCGGAGGCGCGTCGCCAGATCGTCGTCAACGATGCCGGCGAGCGGCCGATCTATCTCGCCGACCTCGCCCGGCGCTACCCGGCGGCGCGGCTGGTCTTCTCCGGCGGCAGCGGCTTCATCGCGGGCGGCATGGCCGAAGCCGACATCGTGAGCCGGCAGGCGGACGTGATCGGCGTTCCGCGGACGCGCCTTATCCTGGAGAACCGCTCGCGCAACACCCACGAGAACGCCGCCTTCTCGGCGGCCCTGGTGCAGCCGAAGCCCGGCGAGCGCTGGCTGCTCGTGACCTCGGCCTGGCACATGCCCCGGGCGGTCGGCTGCTTCCGCCAGGCCGGATTCGCGGTGGACGCGTTCCCGGTGGATTACCGGACCCGCGGCTGGGGCGACGTCGCGCATTTCCACGGCTTCGCGTCGGACGGGCTGCTCCAGTTCGACCTGGCCGTGAAGGAGTGGATCGGCCTCGTCGCCTATCGCCTGTCCGGCTACACGCCGGACTGGCTGCCGGGACCGGATTCCAGGGGGGCTTCCGAGGCCGCATCGGAGGTCGGCAGCGACAGGCGGTAGATCCCGCGGAAATCGTCCGGGTCGACGGGCTTCCCCTTCCGCAGGATCGCGATCCGCCCGGCATGGGCGAGCCGCACCGCGACCCGGCGCACAGGCTGCATCAGCGGGCCCCAGCCGTCCGGGTGCGGGCCGCCGAGGGCGCGGGCGACCTCCGAGGGGCAGACGGTCTTGTCGGCGCCGCGCTCGGCCACGAGGCGCAGCATCGCCGTCTCGATCGCGGCGTCGTCGGGTCGTGGGTCGGTCATGTGCGGGCCTCTTCGGCGGGCGACAGGAGCGGCGCCTCGAGCGGTCCCTCGTGGGGCCCCTCCCCGGCTTCGAGGAGAGCCTTGCGGATCTCCGAGGCAAACTGGCGGCGCCACATGATGATCACGACGGCCGTCGTCGAGACGAACAGCACGTAGGGGCTGATGAACCAGCCGAGATAGGCCAGCGCGAAAAAGAACGCGCGCTGACCGCGGGCGAAGTGCCGCCCGGCGCTGACGTTCATGGCCGCGAGCCGCCGCACCGCCCGCAGCATCTCGACGTCGCTCGTGCCGGACCCCTTGTGCGGCACGGCGCCCAGCAGGATCGCCGTGTAATTGAACAGCCTGTAGGCCCAGGCGAATTTGAAGAACGCGTAGACGAAGATCAGCGCGAGGCCGGCGACCTTCAGCTCCCAGGTCAGGCGATTGGCCACCGTCCCGAAGGGCAGCGTGGCGAACAGGTTCAGGACGTCGTCCCCGGAGCGCGACAGGGTCAGGACGGAACCCAGCGCGATGAGCGAAGTCGAGGCGAAGAAGGCCGTACCGTTCTGCAGCGAGGCGTTGATCTGCGTGTCGACCACCCGGTTGTCGCGGCCGATGACCTGGCGCGCCCAGTTGGCCCGGTGGCCGTTCATGATCTGGCTGAGGGAGACCATCCTGCCGCGCAGCCGGCCGACGGACAGGCCGTAGGCGATCCAGGCGAGGACGAAGTAGAGCAGCGCCGCGAGATCGAGATGCGAGAAGGCGGCGCTGCCGGCGGACAGGTCGGTCATGGTCTCCGGATGGCGGATACGCGAAGGGGCCGTCCGCCATACCAGTCCGCGGGCGCGCGCTGAACCCGCCGCGGCGATCTCAGTCGCGCAGGATCCGGAATTCGCCGTCGCGCGGCACGTCGCCGCCGTCCCGCGCGGCCACGTCGGTCACGCGCGCACCCGGCGGACCCGACCGGCACAGGGCCGCCATCTCCGCCACGGCCTCCGGCGCGCCGCTGAAGACCGCCTCGACCGTGCCGTCGTCGCGGTTGCGCACGGAGCCGGCGAGGCCGCGGGCGCGGGCCTCGGACTGCGTCCAGGCCCGGTAGGACACGCCCTGGACGCGACCGGTGACGATGACGGAGATCGTCCGGGTCTCGCTCATGCGGGCGCGGTCTCGCCTGGATGGGCCCGCGCCGGCGGCGCGGGCCGGGATGGCCTCACTCGGCCGCGATCGGGCGACGCATGCCGGCACCGAGGGCCGGGGTCCGCGTCGCGCCGGTGCGGACATGCGTGGAGTAGAGCATCAGGCCCGTGAAGGCGATGCCGCCCACGATGTTCCCGATCAGCGTCGGGATCTCGTTCCAGAGCAGGTAGTCCATCACCGTGAGGTGGCCGCCCATGAGGATCGCCGACGGGAACAGGAACATGTTCACCACCGAGTGCTCGAAGGTCATGAAGAAGAACACCGTGATCGGCATCCACATCGCGATGACCTTGCCGGGCACCGAGGTCGACAGCATGGCGCCGATGACGCCGGTCGAGACCATCCAGTTGCACAGCATGGCGCGGACGAAGAGCGTCAGCATCCCCGAGGCGCCGTACTTCTCGTAGCCGAGGGTGCGCGCCTCGCCGATCCCGGCGATGAGCTTGCCGACGGCGTTCGGCTCGGTGGCGAAGCCGAAGGTGAAGACGATCGACATCATCACCGCGGTGGTCAGGGCGCCCGCGAAGTTGCCGAAGAAGACCAGCACCCAGTTGCGGGCGACGCCGGCCACGGTGACGCCGGGGCGCTTGTCGATGAGGGCGAGCGGCGTGAGCACGCAGACGCCGGTGAACAGGTCGTAGCCGAGCAGGTACAGCATCGAGAAGCCGACCGGGAACAGCAGCGCCGCGACCAGCGGCTGGCCGGTCGCCTGGTTGACGCTCACCGCGAAGGCGGCGGCGAGCGCCAGGATCGCGCCGGCCATGTAGGCTCGGATGAACGTGTCCTTGGTAGCCATGAAGACCTTCGCCTCACCGGCATCGACGGCCTTCTTCACGAAATCGGCGGGCGCCAGATACGACATGCACAACTCTCCCTCGCGAACGCACGCCGATCGTCGTTGACCGACGGGCGCGCCGCGCAATCACGGATGGCCGGACGGGCGCGGTGCTGCCGCTCGCCCTCCAGCTCGCTCGTGGGCAAGCATGTCGCGTACCAACTGCGCGACGCTCAGGCGGGCAGGCCGCGGGCCCAGGTGCCGAGTTCCCGAAGATAGGCGGGCGGCAGCTGCGCCGCGCGCGCCGCCGCGACGACCGCCTCCAGGTATCCGGGCCTCGGACGGCCGGGCGCGGTCGAGCATCCGCGATAGATCAGGGCGCGCTTGACGCCCTCCCCGGTGCGGACCGGCAGCGCCGCCTTGGTGTAGAGCCCCCCGGCGACGCCCTCGTAGCGGTCGAGGGCCGGGATGTCGTCGGGAGCGAGTTCCCACAGGACGCCCCAGACGGTGCGCCTTCGATCGGGCACGACCGACGCGTAGCCCTCGCGCATGATGATGAAGCGGTGGTTCGGCAGATGTCCGCCGCCGATCAGCCGCGAAACCGGGCAGCGCAGCGCCATCGCGGCGGCATCCATGTTGGCGCCGTAGGCGAAATAGAGGGGCATGCCGGAGCTGTGAGAGCCTACTCGCCCGCTGGGGGATCGAGGCGCTGCGCGGCCCGCTCGTTCGCGCGCACGGCCGCGTAGGCGATCGCCAGCGTGATCGCCGGAATGCCGAACGTTACGAAGATCCAGTCGTAGTTCACGGCTTCAGGCTCCGGAGGGCACGCCTCGCACCGTAACAGTACTGCGCAGCCGGTCCCCAGCCAAACGAGCGTGAAGATCGCGTTCTCGACGCGCAGCGCCGGTGCACTCGGCACACCGAAGCTCGCGGCCGTCATCGGCGTGACGAAGCCGATGACGACGTAGGCAACCGCGATGTTGTTCAGCGCCGTCGCCAGCAGCTTGGTCTGCTCATTGTGAACCGTAGTCACGGCCGCGAGCGCGACGCGTGCCCCGCGATCAGGCGAATTCCAGGATCACCGCGTCGACCGCGAGGCTGTCGCCCTCCTTGGCGTGGATCTTCCCCACCGTCGCGTCGCGCTCGGCGCGGAGGACGTTCTCCATCTTCATGGCCTCGACGACCGCGATCGGCTCGCCGTTCTTCACCTCCTGGCCCTCGGTGACGAGGATCTGCTTCACGAGGCCGGGCATCGGGCAGAGCACCTGCTTGCCCGAGCCGGCCTGCTCCTTCACCGGCATCAGGGCGGCGAGCTCCGCCTCGCGGCGGGTGTAGACCCGGGCCTCGGCGGCCGCGCCGGCGTGCTGCAGGAACACGCCGTTGAGCAGGCTGCGCACCTGGATCGCCACGCGCTCCGAGCCGATCGTGCCGATCCAGACCGGCTCGCCCGGGCGCCAGGCGCTCGCCACCGTGAGCGCCGTGCCGTCGTCGCGGGTGACGAGGATGTCCTCGCCCTCCGGCTCGACCGTCACCGGGAAGGATTGACCCGCCAGGATCACCACGCGCTCACGCTCGAAGGCGAAGAGGCCGGGCGCGCGCATCTGCCCGGAGATGCCGCGCTTGCGCTGGTTGAGCTTGTGGTCGATCGCCGCCGCCGCCGCCATCATGCGGATCGCCACCGGGCCGGCGGGCTCCGGAGCCGTGAAACCCTCGGGGAATTCCTCGGCGATGAAGCCTGTGGACAGCCGACCCTCCTGCCAGCGCGGATGGGCCATCAGCGCCGAGAGGAACGGGATGTTGTGGCGGATGCCGTCGATGGCGAAGGCGTCGAGGGCCTCGCCCTGCGCGGCGATCGCCTCGGCCCGGGTCGGCGCCCAGGAGACCAGCTTGGCGATCATCGGGTCGTAGTGGATGGCGATCTCGCCGCCCTCCTCCACGCCGGTATCGTTGCGGATGATCGCCGTGCCCTGCTGGCCCTCCTCCGGCGGACGGTAGGTGGTCAGCCGACCGATCGAGGGCAGGAAGTTGCGGGTCGGGTCCTCGGCGTAGACGCGGCTCTCGACCGCCCAGCCGTTCAGCTTCACGTCGTCCTGGGTGATCGGCAGCTTCTCGCCGGCCGCGACGCGGATCATCAGCTCGACGAGGTCGAGGCCGGTGATCATCTCGGTGACCGGATGCTCGACCTGCAGACGGGTGTTCATCTCCAGGAAGTAGAAGGACTTGTCCTGCCCGGCGACGAACTCGACCGTGCCGGCCGAATCGTAGTTCACCGCCTTGGCGAGCGCGACGGCCTGCTCGCCCATCTTGCGGCGGGTCTTCTTGTCGAGGAGCGGCGACGGCGCCTCCTCGATCACTTTCTGGTTACGGCGCTGGATCGAGCACTCGCGCTCGCCGAGGTAGACGACGTTGCCGTGCTTGTCGCCGATCAGCTGGATCTCGATGTGGCGCGGGTCGGTGATGAACTTCTCGATGAAGACGCGGTCGTCGCCGAAGGAGGAGGCCGCCTCCGACTTGGCGCGGGCGAAGCCCTCCGCCACTTCCTCGCCCGAGTAGGCGATGCGCATCCCCTTGCCGCCGCCGCCCGCGGAGGCCTTGATCATCACCGGGTAACCGATCTCGTCGGCGATCTTCCTGGCGTGCTCGGGTGATTCGATCACGCCGAGGAAGCCCGGAACCGTCGAGACCTCGGCGGCGGCCGCCGCCTTCTTCGACTCGATCTTGTCGCCCATGGCGGCGATGGCCCCCGGGTTGGGGCCGATGAACACGATGCCGGCGGCCTCGAGCGCCTTCGGGAAGGCCTCGCGCTCGGAGAGGAAGCCGTATCCCGGATGGACGGCCTGGGCGCCGGTCTTCTTGCAGGCCTCGACGATCTTCTCGATCACGAGGTACGATTCGGAGGCGGCAGCGGGCCCGATATGCACGGCCTCGTCGGCCATGGCGACGTGCACGGCGTCGCGATCGGCATCCGAGTAGACCGCTACGGTCTTGATGCCCATCCTCCGGGCCGTCTTGATCACCCGGCAGGCGATCTCACCCCGGTTGGCAATCAGGATCTTGTCGAACATCGCTGGCGCACTGCTTTCGAGATCGCCGGATTGCGCACCGGCTTGACTGTCCCGATAGATCAGTTGCGCCGCCGACGGAAGCTGCGCCTTGGTCTGAGGCTCAGGCGGCCAGGGCGAAGGTCATGCGCGGGGCCTGGACCGTGTCGCGGGCGCGACGGTTGGCCTCGAGGGCGAAGGCCACCAGTGATTCGGCGCTGCTCTCGGCCTCGCGGACGACTTCCATGGCGATCCGGGCACCCACCGCGCTCGGGCCGTCGCGGCCGCTGAGCGAGGCGGCGAGCCACGCGGCGACGTCGCGGTCGATGTAGCCGGTCGGGCGCGAGCCCCACACGGCGAAGTCGACGACCGAGGCGACCAGGAAGTCGGCGAAGGCGTCGGAACCGATCACCGCCCGCTCGAGGGCGATCAGGAGGTCGGCCTCCTCGCGGTTCATGAGGCCGTCCGGGAGAACCTCGCGCTTCAGGACGAGCAGGTCCTCGTCGCTGATCGTGCCGGCCGAGACAGCATGGTTGCAGAACTGTTGAACGGAAATGGTGGTCATGATCGCCTGCCTCCCCGACCTTTGTTGCGGTCGGCTCTAGTCCCTGTGTGTCTTCAGCTTACGGGACCGCTCCCCTTCCAGAGGTTAATGGCGAGATCTGAACGGAAGTTCAGGTAAACACCCCCCGAGCAAGCAGGCTTATTGGGACGTTGACCGGTTGCGTTACCGGACGATGACCGTGGCTCCCACGGGCACCCGGTTGTAGAGGTCGACCACGTCGATGTTGCGCATTCGGATGCAGCCCGAGGAGACCGCCTGGCCGATCTTCTCGGGCTCGTTCGTGCCGTGGATCCGGTAGAGCGTGTCCCGACCGCGATCCGACAGGTACAGGGCGCGGGCGCCGAGCGGGTTCATCGGGCCGCCCTGCATGGCGTGGACGTGCGGCCAGCGCCGGATCATCTCGGCCGGCGGGTTCCAGGCCGGCCACTCCGCCTTGCGGTCGATCCGGGCCGTGCCGGTCCAGCCATACGCCTCGTCGCCCACCGACACGCCGTAGCGCATCGCCCGGCCGTTCGGCAGGACGAGGTAGAGCTGGCGCTCCTTGGTCTCGACGACGATCGTGCCGGGCGCTTCCCGGGTCGGGTCGGCGATCTCGTAGCGGGCGAAGTGCGGATCGAACTCGGCCTCGGGCACCAGGGCCATGTACTCGGCGTCGCGGGCCGAGAGCGCCGGATCGGGCACGCCCTTGAAGGTGCAGCCCGCCAGCAGCAGGGCGCAGCCGAGTCCCGAGATAATGCGCATATCCCCGCCTCGAAGGTCGTCGCGGCCGCGGACGGGGCGCGCGGATCGCCGATCCGGGTCCGTCCCGTGGAAGAATCACGCAACCATAAGGGGGCAACGGCACCCCGCCGTAGTCCGCGCGTTGGGCCCGTGGCACATTGCCGGCTCCTGTTGCCGGTGCGCGACAGGCGAGCATCCCGGGAGCGACCCTCGTGACCACCCTGTACGTGAGCCATCCCGCCAGCTTCGATCACGAGGTCCCCGAGGGGCATCCGGAGCGACCGGCCCGGATGCGCGCGGTGGAGCGGGCCCTGGAGGACGAGCGCTTCGCGGGCCTCGTGCGGGCCACGGCGCCCCGGGGCGAGATCGAGGCCGTCACCCTCGCGCACCCGCGCGAGTACGTGGACGCGCTGGTGGCGGCGGTGCCCGAGCACGGCATGGTCGGCATCGATTCCGACACGATCCTGTCGGCGGGCAGCCTCGAGGCGACGCTGCGGGCCGTGGGCGGCGGGATGCACGCCGTCGACGCCGTCGTCGGCGGCGAGTGCCGCAACGCCTTCGTGGCCATGCGCCCGCCCGGCCACCACGCGGAGCGGACCCGCGCGATGGGCTTCTGCCTGTTCAACCACGCCGCCATCGCGGCCCTGCACGCCCGGAAGAAGCACGGCGCCGAGCGGGTGGCGCTCGTGGACTGGGACGTCCACCACGGCAACGGCAGCCAGGACATCTTCTGGAACGACGCCTCGGTGCTCTACTGCTCGACCCACCAGATGCCGCTCTATCCCGGGACCGGATCGCCGTCCGAGCGGGGCGAGAAGGACACGATCGTCAACGTGCCGCTGCGGCCGAACGACGACGGCGAGGTGTTCCGCGAGGCGTTCGAGACCGGCATCCTCTCCCGCCTGGAGGCGTTCCGGCCGGACGTGATCGTGATCTCCGCCGGCTTCGACGCGCACCGGCTGGACCCGCTCGCCAATCTGCGGCTGGAGGCCGAGGATTTCGGCTGGGCGACCCGCCGCCTGATGGACCTGGCCGAGCGCTGCGCGGGCGGCCGGGTCGTCTCGATCCTCGAGGGCGGCTACAGCCTCGAGGGCCTCGGCAAGTCGGTGGCCGCCCACGTCGACGCGCTGATGGGCCGCTGACGGCGGCTGCGTTGCGGTCGTCCGGCGGCAGGCGATAATCGGCGTCTCGGAGGAGATCGCCGCCATGCCGCCACGGAGCCGTCTGCGCCCACCCCTGCGGAGCATTCCCGTCCCGGCCGCGGGCACCGCTCGATGACGCTCGCGGGCTTCCTGACCTACGCGCTGGCCCTCGGGGTCGCTGCCGCGATCCCCGGGCCCGGCGTCGTCGCCCTCGTCGCCCGGGCCCTGGGCGCCGGTTTCGGCGCCGCGATGGCCTTCTCGCTCGGCCTGATCCTCGGCGACCTGACCTATCTCGCCGCCGCGATCTTCGGCCTGTCGCTGATCGCAGAGGCGCTCGGGGCGGTCTTCGTCGTCGTCCGCTACGGCGCGGCGCTCTACCTGGCCTACCTGGCGTTCCGGCTCTGGCGCGCGGCCGGAGCCGCAGCCCGGGTCGAGGGGGAATCGCGGGACCGGCCGTGGACCAGCTTCGTCGCCGGGCTGACCATCACCTTGGGCAATCCGAAGACGATCGTCTTCTACCTCGCGATCCTGCCAACGCTCGTCGATCTGCGGGGCGTGACGGCGGCGGATTGCGTCACCCTCGTCGTCATCACGGCCGCGATCCTCTTCGCCGTGATGACGCCCTACGCGGCGCTGGCGGCGCGGGCGCGCGAGTCTCTCCGGCGGCCGGCCTTTCGCGCGCGGCTGAACCGCGGCGCCGCGGCGATCATGGCCGGCGCGGCTTTCTGGACCGTCCTGCGCCGCGCCTGACCGGGGCGCTCTTCCGGGCCTCAGCCCTCCAGGGGCTCGTCGCCGAGGAGCTCGATACCGAAGCCCGAGAGGCCGACATAGGAGCGGGACGAGGTGGCGAGGTTGCGGATCGAGACCACGCCGAGATCGCGCAGGATCTGGGCGCCGAGCCCGACCTCGCGCCACTGCCGCGCCCGCAGCGCCTCCGTTCCCTCGTCGGTGACGCTCTTGACCGGGACACCCGCGGTGCCGTCGCGGAGATAGACCAGCACGCCGCGCCCGGCCGCCGCGAAGCGCTTGAGCACGGCGTCGATCTGCTTGCCGCCGCCGATCACGTCGGCAGCGACGTTGGAGCGGTGCAGGCGCACCAGCACGTCGCGGCCGTCGCCGATCTCGCCCATCACGAACGCGAATTGCTGGATCGACTCGAAGGGCGTCGAGAAGACGTAAGCGTTCAGGTCGCCGTGGTTCGAGCGCACCGGGAAGTGTCCGACCCGCTCCACCAGACGATCGCGGGCCTGCCGATAGGCGATCAGGTCAGCCACCGAGACCTGCTTGAGGCCGTGCTTCTCGGCGAAGGTCTCGATCTGCGGCCCCTTCATGACGGTGCCGTCGTCGTTGGCGAGCTCGCAGATCACGCCTACGGGCGGCAGCTCGGCGAGGCGGCACAGGTCGACGGCGGCCTCGGTGTGGCCCGAGCGCATGAGCACGCCGCCGTCGCGGGCGATCAGCGGGAAGACGTGGCCGGGCCGCACGAAGTCGCCGGCGCCCATGTTGCCGTTGGCCAGCGCCCGCACGGTGTTGCAGCGCTGCTCCGCCGAGATGCCGGTCGTCAGCCCGTGCTTGACGTCGACCGTGACCGTGAAGGCGGTGCCCAGCGGTGCGTCGTTCGACGCCACCATCGGCGCGAGGTGCAGGCGCCGGGCCTCGGCCTGCGTGATCGGCGCGCAGACGATGCCGCAGGTGTTGCGGATGATGAACGCCATCTTCTCCGGCGTGCAGAGCGAGGCGGCGACGACGAGGTCGCCCTCGTTCTCGCGGTCGTCGTCGTCGGTGACGACCACGATCTCGCCGCGGGCGAAGGCCGCGATGGCCTCTGTGACGGTGCAGTGGGGCACGGGCATTCTCGAATTGTTGGGACGGACCCGGATCAGGGCTGGGATCCGACCTGTCCGCGATGGCGCAGATAGTGATCGGCCAGCACGCAGGCCATCATGGCCTCCGCGACCGGCACGGCGCGGATGCCGACACAGGGATCGTGCCGGCCCTTGGTGACGAGATCGACCTCGCCGCCGTCGCGGGTGACGGAGCGGCGCGGGGTCAGGATCGAGGAGGTCGGCTTCACGGCGAACCGCACCACGACCGGCTCGCCGTTGGAGATGCCGCCCAGGATGCCGCCCGCGTGGTTCGCCAGGAAGCGCGGCCGGCCGCCGTTGCCGGCCCGCATCTCGTCCGCGTTGTCCTCGCCGCGCAGGGCCGCCGCCGCGAACCCGTCGCCGATCTCGACGCCCTTCACGGCGTTGATCGACATCATCGCGGCGGCCAGGTCCGCGTCCAGCTTGCCGTAGACCGGTGCGCCGAGACCGGGCGGCACGCCCTCGGCGACGACCTCGATGACGGCGCCGACCGACGAGCCGTCCTTCCGGAGCCCGTCGAGATAGGTCTCGTAGAAGGACGCCGTCTCGGCATCGGGGCAGAAGAACGGGTTGTTGCCGACCGCGTCCCAGTCCCAGCGGGACCGGTCGATGGCGTGCGGGCCCATCTGCACGAGGGCCGCCCGGATGGTCACGCCCGGGATGACCTTGCGCGCCACCGCGCCGGCCGCGACCCGCGCGGCGGTCTCTCGCGCCGAGGACCGGCCGCCGCCGCGGTAGTCGCGGATGCCGTACTTCACGTCGTAGGTGTAGTCGGCGTGGCCGGGGCGGTAGCTGTCGCGGATCTCCGAGTAGTCCTTCGAGCGCTGATCCGTGTTCTCGATCATCAGCGCGATCGGGGTGCCGGTGGTGAGCTGGCGGCCGCCGGTGCGGTCGTCCGCGAAGACGCCGGACAGGATCTTGACCTGATCGGGCTCGCGGCGCTGCGTCGTGAAGCGCGACTGGCCGGGCTTCCGGCGATCCAGCTCGGCCTGGATCTCCTCGGCCTCCAGGGGCAGGCCGGGCGGGCAGCCGTCGACGACGCAGCCGAGCGCGATCCCGTGGCTCTCGCCGAAGGTCGTGACGCGGAACAGGTGGCCGAAGGTGTTGTGCGACATGGCGCGGCTGCCTTAGCGCGGGAGCGGCGGGGGCACAAACGCGGCCCGTGCAGGGCGGCCGGGCAGACCCGCGCGCGGTGACGGGTCGGAGCGCCCGGCAGCCTCACCGGGCCTTCGGCGAACCGGGCAGATCGAGCCCGCCCCGCGCCTTGAGCGCCCGGTACGCCGCGACCGCCGCCGCGAGATCCCGGCGCAGCCGGCGCTCGTCGCCGAGATCGGCGAGGGCGTAGGTGAGGCCGAGGATGTGGGCGGCCTCGTAGCCCTCCGGCAATTCGCCCGCGCTGCCGAGGGCGATCGCCGCGTTCGGCAGCGCGTCGGCGAAGTCCGACAGCCGAGTCCTGAGCGCGGCGCCGCTGGCGCGAAGATGGGCACCGGCCGCCGGACCGTGGCTGCGGATCGCCGCCACCGTTCCCTGCGCCAGCGACAGGTGCACCGCCTCGCGGTTCGCCGGAAACAGGTAGACGAGGTAGTAGCCCCGCGTGGCGCTGGTGGTGACGGCGGGATCGAACACGGCGATCCAGGGGATCGCGGCCCAGTGGCTCCCGCGCCCCGGGCTGCCCTTCACCAGGAACGGCCCGTCGATCGGCTCCAGGGCGGCGCGCAGCTCGTCCGGCGCACCCCTGCGGATGACGGCGGCGAGCGGGTGGCCGGCCGGCGGGTCGAGCCGGGCGAGCGGGTATTCCTCGACGATCCGCCGGAGGGCGTAGCCGAGGCTCACGGCCGCGCCAGCACCCCGCCGGTGATGGCCTCGCGTACCCCGGTGGTCGCCGGGAAGGTGATCGGCAGGCCCTTGAGCGAGCGCACCGCGAGGTACGCGAAGGCCTGCGCCTCCAGATAGGCGGAGGACCAGCCGATCGCGTCCGCGGTCGTGATCTCGGCGCGCAGGTGGTAGTTCAGGAGCCGCACCAGCTCGCCGTTGCGGGCGCCGCCGCCGGCCACGATCCAGCGGGTCGGGACCTCCGGGGCGTGGTCGAGGGCCCGGGCCACGGCCCGGGCCGTGAAGGCCGTGAGCGTCGCGGCGCCGTCCTCGGTCGAGAGTTGCCCGGCGAGCTTGTGCGAGAACCAGTTCCGGTCCAGCGACTTCGGCGGTTTGCGGAAGAAGAACGGGTGCGTCAGGAGCCAGGCGAGCAGCTGCTCGTCCGGGCGGCCGCGGGCGGCGGTGCGGCCGCCATCGTCGAGGTTCTTGCCCTCGCGCTCCTGCATCCACTCGTCGATCAGGGCGTTTCCGGGACCGGTGTCGAAGGCGATGACGCCCCCCTTCGAGTCGATCAGCGTCGCGTTGGCGACGCCGCCGATGTTGAGGATGCCGAAGGGCCCGTCGAAGCCCGACGCCTCGGCGAGCGCCTTATGGAAGACCGGCACCAGCGGCGCCCCCTGCCCGCCCGCCTCGATATCGGCCCGGCGCAGGTCCGAGACGACCGGGATGCCGAGCCGGGTCGCCAGCGCCTGCCCGTCGCCGATCTGGATCGAGATCCGCTGGTCCGGGCGGTGGATCACGGTCTGGCCGTGGAAGCCGATCACGTCGATCTCGGAGGCATTCAGGCCGTGCTCCTCCAGGAAGCGCTCCACGGCCTCGGCATGGGCGAGGGTGACGAAGGCCTCGGCCTCCGGCAGACGCCCCGGCCGGTCGGCGGGATGGAGGACGGATTCGGCGTCCTTGGTGGCGGCGCGCAGCAGCGCCTTCTCGTCGTCGGCGTAGCCGCGGTAGCCGGTGGGGCCCAGCGGCTCGAGGAAGTTGTTGTGGCCCTTGACCACGTGGACGCGCTCGCCGTCGGTCTCGATCAGCGCGATGTCGACGCCGTCCAGCGAGGTGCCGCTCATCAGTCCGATCGCGCGCATCATCGCCATGCCGTGCTGCCCCGTGCCTTTCGGTCAACGCCCTGCTAAGAGCGCGCCGTATCCTGAACCCAGCGCGAGCTAGCATGCGGGGCCTCGGCCTGTCGCGCCAGCGCGCGACCCGAGATGGCATCCATGACCGCCGAGAGCTTCGCGCCGAAATCCGACTTCCTGCGGATCCTGACCGAGCGCGGCTATATCCACCAGACCTCGGACCTCGCCGGCATCGACGCCGCGGCCCTCGAGGGCCGGCTGACCACCTATGTCGGCTACGACTGCACGGCGCCCTCGCTCCATGTCGGGCACCTCCTGTCGATCATGATGCTGCACTGGCTGCAGGCCACCGGGGGCAGGCCCATCGCCCTGATGGGCGGCGGCACGACCCGGGTCGGCGACCCGTCCGGCCGCGACGAGACCCGCAAGATCCTCACCGTCGAGCAGATCGACGCCAACAAAGCCGAGATCCGCAAGACCTTCGACCGGTTCCTGCGTTTCGGCGACGCGGCCGGCGACGCCGTGATGGTCGACAACGCCGAGTGGCTGACCAAGCTCAACTACATCGAGATGCTGCGCGACGTCGGCCGCCATTTCTCGGTGAACCGCATGCTGTCGATGGACAGCGTGCGCCTGCGCCTGGAGCGCGACCAGGAGCTGTCGTTCCTCGAGTTCAACTACATGATCCTTCAGTCCTACGACTTCGTGGAGCTGAATCGCCGCTACGGCTGCGTCATGCAGATGGGCGGATCGGACCAGTGGGGCAACATCGTCAACGGCATCGATCTCGGCCGCCGCATGGGCACGCCGCAGCTCTACGCCCTGACCTGCCCGCTGCTGACCACGTCGTCCGGCGCCAAGATGGGCAAGACCGCGGCCGGCGCCGTCTGGCTCAACCCGGACATGCTGAAGCCCTACGATTACTGGCAGTTCTGGCGGAACACCGAGGACGCGGACGTGGCCCGCTTCCTCAAGCTGTTCACCCTGCTGCCCATGGAGGAGATCGCGCGCCTCTCCGCCCTCGCCGGCTCCGAGATCAACGCGGCCAAGACGGTGCTGGCCACGGAGGCGACCGCGCTGATGCACGGCCGCGAGGCCGCCGAGGCCGCCGCCGAGACCGCCCGCAAGACCTTCGTCGAGGGGACGCTGGCCGCCGACCTCCCGAGCGTCACCGTGCCGTCCGCCGCCCTGGAGGCGGGCCTCGGCGTGCTCACCGCCTTCGGGCCGGAGGTCGCCAAGCTCGTGCCGTCCACCAGCGAGGCGCGCCGTCAGATCAAGGGCGGCGGCCTGCGGGTCAACGACGTGCCGGTCACGGACGAGAAGGCTGTCCTCGGCCGCGGCGACGTGACCGCGGACGGGGTGATCAAGCTCTCCTTCGGCAAGAAGCGGCACGTGCTGTTGCGGCCCGAATAGGCCGCCCGAGACCGCCACGAGGGACGGAACGCGTGAGCATAGCCCGCATCCTGGTGATCGACGACGAGCCGCCGATCCGCCGGCTGCTCCGCACCGGTCTCGGGACGCAGGACTACGCGGTCGTCGAGGCCGCCGACGGGGCCGCGGCGCTCGCCGCCCTGGAGGCCGGCGGGGTGGATCTCGCGATCCTCGACCTCGGCCTGCCCGACATGGCCGGCCACGCCCTCCTGGCGGCGATCCGCGAGCGCTGGCCCGACCTGCCGGTCGTGATCCTGTCGAGCCGCGACGACGAGCGCGGCAAGGTCGAGGCTCTCGATCTCGGCGCCGACGACTACGTCACCAAGCCCTTCAGCATGAACGAGTTGCTGGCGCGCATCCGCGCGGCCCTGCGCCATCGCCTCGCCATGCAGGGGGAGCGGCCGGTCTTCCGGGTCGAGGACCTCTCGGTCGACCTCGTCCGCCGCATCGTCCGCGTCGGCGAGCGCGAGGTGAAGCTGTCGCCGCGGGAATACGAGTTCCTGCGCGTGCTGGTGCAGCACGCCGGCAAGGTGCTCACCCACGCGCAGCTCATGCGCCACGCGCCGGCCTCGTCGGACCCGCAGTACCTGCGCGTCTACATCCGGCAGCTGCGCCAGAAGCTCGAGCCCGATCCCGAGCGCCCGCGCTACCTACTCACCGAGACCGGCGTCGGCTACCGCCTGCGCGCGCCGGACTGAGCCCGGCGCACCGGCTCAGGGCTCCAGCCCCTCCTCGACGCGCCGCGCGGCGCGCAGCTTCTCGACCCGCGCCACCGAGAACACCGAGGCCTCGTAGAGGAGCAGCATCGGGATCGCGAGGGAGAGCTGCGAGATGACGTCCGGCGGGGTCAGGATGGCGGCGGCGACGAAGACCAGCACGATCGCGTAACGACGCTTCTCGCGCAGGAACGCCGCGTCGATGATCCCGATCTGGCCGAGGAGCGTCAGGATTACCGGCAGCTGGAAGGCGATGCCGAACGCGAAGATCAGCGTCATGATCAGCGACAGGTACTCGTCGACCTTCGGGAGCAGCTTGATCGTCGGCTCCCCGGCGACGCCCACCTGCTGGAGCGACACCGAGAATTTGATCAGCAGCGGCATCGCCAGGAAGAACACCACGAGCGCGCCGAGCAGGAAGAAGATCGGGGTGGCCACGAGGTAGGGCAGGAACGCCTTGCGCTCGTTGCGGTAGAGGCCGGGTGCCACGAAGGCGTAGATCTGCGTCGCGATCACCGGGAAGGCCAGGAAGGCCGCGCCGAAGACGCTGAGCTTGATGTTGGTGAAGACCTGCTCGAGAAAGTGCGTGGCGATCAGCTCGGCGTTCTGCGCACCCACGATCGAGACGTAGGGGTAGACCAGCACGTTGTAGATGTCGCGCGAGAAGAAGAAGCACGCGAAGAACATCAGCACGAAGGCGATGAGCGACTTGATCAGCCGCGACCGCAATTCGATCAGGTGCTCGAGCAGGGGCGCCCGGGACGCCTCGATCTCGGCCTCGTCCGCCTCGCTGATCATCGGGCAGCCGTGCCGTTCTTGGACTCTTCGGTGGCGGGATGCGCGGCGGGCGGGTCGGGCGGAGGGCCGAACGGATCGTCCACCGAGCCGGGCACGGGCAGGGGCGCCTCCGCGACCTCGGTCGCCGCACCATGGTCCGACGCGCCGGCTGGCGTCACCGGATGCGTATCGGCGGCGTGAGGCGCCGCCGCGGCTTCCTGCTCGGCCTTCAGCTGCGCCGTGGCGTCGGCCAGCGACCGGGTCTCGACCGGGGGTGTCTCGGGGCCGGGCATCTCCGGTCCCATCTTCTCCGGACCCATCTTGGCCCGGCCCTCGACGGCGCCCTTCAGCTCGTCGCGGATCGTCTGCACCGGATTGAAGGTCGAGCCCGCCGTGCGGACGGTGTTGCGGATGCCGTCGACCTCGCGCCGGACGTCGTCGAGCTCGGCCTCGCGGATCGCCTCGTTGAACTGCATCTGAAACTCGCCGGCCATGCGGCGCAGCTTCGTGGTGATCTGCCCGACGGTGCGCAGCGCCTTCGGCAGATCCTTCGGCCCGATGACGATGAGGGCGACGCCGCCGATCAGCATCACCTCGCCCCAGCTCATGTCCAGCATGTCGTCGACGGTCCTGCTGCCCCGAGATCCGGCACGGCGGCCGGACCCCGTCAGGCTCTACACGAGCGCGCGCGCTCTGACAGTCCTACAGTCAAGCTCGCCCTCAGACCGGCTTGCGCTCGCCGCCGGGGATATGACTCGCCGGGATCGCGGTGCCGGGGCTCGTCTCGGCGGTGTGCGGGATGGTGCGAACCGGCTCGGCCGGCGGCGGCGCGGCCTGGGCCGCCGGCGGGGTCTCGTCCTCGGCCATGCCCTTCTTGAAGGCCTTGATGCCCTTGGCGACGTCGCCCATCAGGTCGGACACCTTGCCGCGTCCGAAGAGCAGCATCACGATGACCGCGACGATGACCCAGTGCCAGATACTCATGCTGCCCATGGCAACCTCCTGCGGGCGCCCCGAAGAAGCGGGAGCGTGACGCCACGTCCGGTTGAGGATTTCGGGGCGAACCTAGGGATCGCGCCGCCCGAACACAAGCAGAGGCGATGCCACGGCCGGTGGAAGGCCGCGATGGATCGCCGCGCGGTGTCTCAGGTCAGGCGGCGGCGAGGGCCGCGGCGAAGCGGTCGCGGGCTTCCGCGACGTCGAGCCCGTCGCCGGCGGGGTCGAGCCGCGCCAGCGCAGCGGCGGCGCGCCGCGCGGCCTCGCCGGTCAGTTCGGGCGCCGCCTCGGCCACAGCCTGCATCTCGTCGCGCGCGCCGTTGCAGTGGAGGCCGATGTCGATCCCCGCCGCGAAGGCGCGCTCCGTCCGGTCGCGGAACGTGCCGGTCAGCGCGTGCATGGACAGGTCGTCGGTCATCAGCAGGCCGTCGAAGCCGATGGCGCCGCGGATGATGTCGCGGATGACGGTGTCTGATTGGGTCGCCGGCCGGTCGGGGTCAATGGCGGTGAAGACGACGTGCGCGCTCATCGCCATCGGCAGGTCTGCGAGGGCGCGGAAGGTGCGGAAATCCTGCCCGGCGAGATCCGCGCGGGTCGCGTCGACCACCGGGAGGCCGTGGTGGCTATCGCAGGTGGCGCGCCCGTGCCCCGGAATGTGCTTCATCACCGGCAGGACGCCGCCGGCCATCAGGCCCTCGGCGACGGCGCGTCCGATCTCGGCGACCCGTTCCGGACTCGTCGCGTAGGCGCGGTCGCCGATGATGTCGTGCGAGCCCGGCGCCGGCACGTCGAGGACGGGGGCGCAGTCGACGTTGATGCCGACCTCGGCGAGGTCGTGTGCCATGAGGCGCGCGCCGAGGCGGGCGATGGTCGCGGCGCTGCCGTTCAGCCGACCGTAGCGACCGCCGGCCGGATAGGCCGGCCAGTGGGGCGGGCCCATCCGCTGGACCCGGCCGCCTTCCTGGTCGATCAGGATCGGCGCCCGGTCGGACCCAACGCAGTCCCGGAGTGCCCCGGTGAGGGCGCGGACCTCGTCGGGCGTCCCGATGTTGCGCTTGAACAGGATGAAGCCCCAGGGCTTCACGTCCCGGAAGAAGGCCCTCTCCTCCGCCGTGAGCGACGGGCCGGTGCAGCCGAGAATCAGGGCGCGGGAGGTCATCTGGAACGGCTCGGATACTGCTCGGTGGCGGCGCGAAGACGGCGCGAGAACGGCGGCAGGGCCGCCGGGCGGCGCGAATCGATGGCGACAGAGTCGGGCGGGAACGGGGAGCCGGCAAGACCAAACCGGGGCCCCGGACCAGTGGCCGGGGCGATCGCGCCGCCCGTGTTGCCTAGGGGACTCGGTCGGACGGGCGACGCGGATCACCGCGGACGGGCACGCCGTCCCGTCCGCGAGGTGCCGTCAGGAGATCAGTTCTTGGCCACGAAGCACTGGCCGCCCGCGCCCTGCAGGGCGCTGCACAGGCTCGCGGCCTGAGCCTTCTCCAGCGGTCCGACGCGGACGCGGTAGATCGTCTTGCCGTTGACCTCGGCCTGCCGGATCAGCTCGGGCTTGCCGGCGAGCTGCGCGTACTTGGCCTGCAACTGGTGGAACGCGGCCTTGGCCTCGGCGGCGGAGCTGCGCACTCCCAGCTGGACCGAGAAGCCGCTGACCGGGCCGGACTTCACGGCGTCGTCGTCCGTCGTGGTGCTGGCGGTGGTGTCGGGCGCGGCCGCCCCGGCCGGAGCGACGGCGGCGATGCGCTGGGCGGCCTTCGGCGGCGGCTTCACGGCCACCGGCTTGGGCGCCGGCTGCTCGACCGCGGCTTCCGGCTGCGCGTCGACGGGCGTGGCCGTGGTCGCCGGCATGGCTGCGGCGGTCTGGCGGACGGGCCTGGACTTCGGGGCCGGCGGAGCGGGCGGCTCGTCGCTCGGCAGGACCATGGTGGGGATCGGGGCCGGCCCGGCATCGGCGGCCTGCTGCTCGCGCGGCGGCGGCGCGGGCGGCGCTTCGGGCTTGACCGCCACGGTGCGGACGCGGCGCGGCTCCCCGAAGGCCTCGAACGGGCCGCTGCCCGGCGTCGTGCCACCCTGGGCGCCGCTCGGCTGCGACGGGCCCTGGGCCGCCCGCGCGGCCTCGGCCACGTCGAGGGGCTGCTCCTCGCGGTTCACGATCTTGATCTGGCCGTCCTTCTTGCCCTTCGGGTCGTAGATCTGCCGGTTCTGATCCGGGATCTCGACGCCGTCGGCGACCTTCGGGGCGACCTTGAGGGGCGTAGAATCGGCCTGGACCACCGGAACGCCGCCGTGGCCCGAATTGCTCAGGCCCTTGTAGGTGAGCGCCCCGGTGACGGCGAGCGCCACCACGGCGACGCCGGCACCCACCGAGGCGAGCCGCCGCCGCGGATTGGCGCGCCGGAGCGCGCGGCTGTCCGCGTAGGTCTCCTCGTCGCCGGTCGAGGTCGGGCCGCCCTCCGGAGCGTAGCCGGCGCCCTCGCGGTGCGTGTCCTGCTCTACCGAGGCGAGATACTGGTCGAACGCGTCGGCCGGCGTGGCCTTGGCGGGTTCCGGGGCGAAGCTCGGCTCGACCCGGGCATTCCAGGCGGCCTGCTGCGGGGCGGCGGGCGCGACGGCGCGCATCTCGTCGCGGGCCGCGAGCAGCGCCCGGAACGGGTCGTCCTGGCCGACGATGCGGGCGAGTTCCGCCAGCGGGTCGCCCTTGCCGGACGCCTGCGGCGCCTGGCCCTTCTCCTGACGCAGATCGCGCGCGAGGGCGTCCAAATCGACCTGAGCGCGCGAAGCGTTCGTCATGGCAGCATCCTCACATCAACGCCGAAGACCGGCCCGATGCACCCGGGCCTATCGCATCTCGTCCGGCGCGGTCACACCGAGAATCGCAAGGCCGGCCGCCAGCGTGCTCCGCAGAGCTTCGACGAGCGCCAGCCGGGCCCACGTCGACTTTCGGTCGGTTGCATTAACAAACCGTAATTGCGGCAAGTCTTTGCCCTTGTTCCAGAAACTATGCAGCGCGGAGGCCAGTTCATAGAGGTGGAAGGCGATTCTGTGCGGCTCGTGCGCCAGCGCCGCGGATTCGAGGACCCGCGGGTACTGCGCGATGAGGCGCATCATCTCGATCTCGCCCGGGTCGCTCAGCACGGAGAAATCCGCCTCGCGGGCCAGCGCCGCGGCCGAGAGGTCGGCGTCCGGGAAGGCCTCGCGCGCTTGCCGCTGCACCGAGCGGACGCGGGCATGGGCGTACTGGACGTAGAAGACCGGGTTGTCCTTCGTTTGCTCCACGACCTTGGCGAGGTCGAAATCCAGAGTCGCGTCGTTCTTCCGGTAGAGCATCATGAACCGGATCGCGTCGCGGCCCACCTCGTCGATCACGTCGCGCAGGGTCACGAACTCGCCGGCCCGCTTGGACATCTTCACCGGCGCGCCTGCGCGCAACAGCCGCACGAGCTGGCAGAGCTTGACGTCGAGCGTGGCCTTGCCGTCGCTGACCGCCTTCACGGCAGCCTGCATGCGCTTCACGTAGCCACCGTGATCGGCCCCCAGGACGTCGATCAGCTCGGTCGCGCCGGCGAGGTACTTGGCCCGGTGGTAGGCGATGTCGGAGGCGAAGTACGTGTACGAGCCGTCCGACTTCAGCAGCGGGCGGTCGCTGTCGTCGCCGAATTCCCGGGTGCGGAACAGCGTCTGCTCGCGGTCCTCCCAATCCTCCGGCAGCTGACCCTTGGGCGGCGGCAGGCGGCCCTCGTAGACGAGGCCCTTGGCGCGCAGTTCCGCGAGCAGGGACTTCACGGCCCCGCTCTCCTGGAGCGTGCGCTCGGAGAAGAACACGTCGTGGCGGATGCCGATCGCCGCCAGGTCGGCCCGGATCATATCCATCATCATGCCGAGCGCGGTCTCGCGCACCGCGGGCAGCCACTCCGCCTCCGGCTTGTCGAGGAGCGCGCGGCCGTGGGTCTCGGCCAGCGCGGCGCCCACGGGCTTCAGGTAGTCGCCCGGGTAGAGGCCCTCGGCGATCGCGAAGGGCTCGCCCAGGGCCTCGCGGTAGCGCTGGAAGGCCGAGCGGGCCAGCACGTCGACCTGAACGCCGGCGTCGTTGATGTAGTATTCCCGCGTCACCTGCCGGCCGGCGGCGACGAGCAGGTTGCACAGGGCGTCGCCGAACACCGCGCCGCGGCCGTGACCGACATGCATCGGCCCCGTCGGGTTCGCCGACACGTACTCGACGTTGATCGGGCCGCCGGGCAGCCGCGAGCGGCCGAACGCCTCCGGCGCCGTCAGCGCGTCGCGCACGACCGCGTGGAAGATCGCGGGGTCGAGCCGCAGGTTGATGAAGCCCGGCCCGGCGACGCTCGCCTCGACGATCCGCGGGTCCGCGCGGAGTTCCTCCGCCAGGGCCTCGCCGAGCGCCTTCGGGTTGGTCCGCGCCTCCTTGGCGAGCACCAGGGCGGCATTCGTGGCGAGATCGCCGTGCGACGCGTCGCGGGGCGGCTCGACGACCACGCGGCCCAGGTCGAGGCCCTCGGGCAGGTGGCCGGCGCGGGTCAGCGCCTCCACGGCCTCGCGCACGCGCGCCTCGAACAGGGCGAAGATGTTCATGGGTCTCGATCTCGCTCGCGCGGGGGTCTCGTCGCCCGGCCCGTCCGGCCTGCGCCCGCCCCGGCGGTCTAGCAAGGGGGCGGGAGGGTGTCACGGCGCCGGGCCGCGCACCGACCGCGCGGAATCCGCGGTCGCGGCATCGCTCCGGTAACCACGTGCGCGTCGCCGACGGGTTATCCCGCGCGACGAATACGGATCGCCCAGTGTCCGTCTTGTCTCGAACGAGACGACACGGTGTCATCGTTGGCGATCGTGAGTAGGCCGATCGCGGAGTTACTGATGAAGACCTTGACGATTGCGGGCACGGCGCTCTGCGCGCTCATCCTGGCCACGCCGAGTGCCGAGGCGGGCGGGTTCCGCGGCGGCGGATTCCATGGTGGCGGATTCCATGGTGGCGGATTCCGGGGCGGTTACCGCGGCGGCTACGGCTACCGCGGTGGCTACGCGGCCCGCGGCTTCTACGGGCGCGGCTACGGTTACGGCTACCGCGGCGGCTACGGTCGGGCCCTCGGCTACGGGCTGGCCGGCGCGGGGATCGGCCTCGGGCTCGGGCTCGCCGCCGGCAGCGTCTACGGCGGCTACGGTTATGGCGGCTACGGTTACGGCTACCCGGCCGCCTACGGCGGTTACGGCTACGGTTACGGCTATCCCGCCGCCTACGGTGGCTACGGCTACGGCGGGTGCTACGGCAGCTTCACCTGCGGCTGCGGCTGCTGACACGCGCCGGCCCCGCGCCGGGCCCTCAGGGCTCGGCGAGGGGCAGGCCCCGGCTGGGCAACTCCCAGTGCAGGTCCGGCGTCGTCGCGTAGAGCTTGCGGTGCGCCAGGACCGCGTAAGTGTCGGTCATGCCGGCGATGTAGTCGGCAACACGGCGGGCGACCCGGGCCTCGGTGGCACCGTCGAGACCGGCGCTCCACTCCTCCGGCATCCGGGCCGGCGCCGCGGTGAACGCGGCGAACAGGTCGTTGACGATGGCGTCGGCCTTCTTCCGCACGGCCACCACGCCGGGATGCCGATACATCCGCTCCCACAGGAAGCGCATGATCTCGGCGTCAGCCGCCGCGATCTCCGGCGAGAACACGATGACCGGCTGATCCGCGTCGCGGATGTCCTCGACGCGCTGCGGATCCAGGGCGGCGATGCGGCGGCCGCCCTCGCGGATGACGTCCTCGACGAAGCGGGTGATCACCCGGCGGGCGAGCTCGTGGATCATCCGCGACGGCTCCAGGCCCGGATGCAGCCGGTCGATCTCGTCGAGCAGCCCGGCCAGGAACGGGACCGCCCGCAGCTCCGGGATCTCGAACAGGCCGGCGCGCAGCCCGTCGTCGAGGTCGTGGGCGGCGTAGGCGATGTCGTCCGCCAGCGAGGCGGCCTGGGCCTCGGGGCCGGCCTGGCTCCACAGGTCGAGGGGATTCAGCGCGTCGTATTCCAGGATCGCCGCCGGGATGCCGCGGGCGGCGTAGCGGGGCGTCGGGTGGCCGTCCGCGGTGAGCAGCGGACCGTTGTGCTTGACGAGGCCCTCCAGCGTCTCCCAGGCGAGGTTCAGCCCGTCGAAGCCGGCGTAGCGCCGCTCCAGCCGGGTGACGATCCGCAGCGCCTGGGCGTTGTGGTCGAAGCCGCCGTGGCGCGCCATGCAGGTGTCGAGGGCGTCCTCGCCGGTATGGCCGAAGCAGGTGTGGCCGAGGTCGTGGCTGAGGGCCAGAGCTTCCGCGAGGTCCTCGTCGAGCCCGAGGGCGCGTGCGAGCGCCCGGCCGATCTGGCTCACCTCCAGCGTGTGGGTCAGGCGGGTGCGGTAGTGGTCGCCCTCGTGATGCACGAAGACCTGCGTCTTGTGCTTCAGGCGCCGGAACGCCGTCGAGTGGATGATCCGGTCCCGGTCGCGCTGGAAGTCGCTGCGGGTCGGCGAGCCGGCCTCCGGGATCAGGCGGCCCCGGGTGCGGGCCGGGTCGGTGGCGTAGGGCGCGCGCCAGCGCTCACCGTTCGGTCGCACGGCATCCGCTCTGTAACTCACGCACCCTGCTCATGACGGCTCCCCGCCCGGCGCGTTGCGGCGCGGGCTTGCGGCTCATATCTTGTGGGTCGAGGCGCCCTCGGCAACGGGCCGGGCGCGCCGTCCACCGAACGAATGCGTGGCCAGAGACCGATGGCTGAGATCACCCTGACCGCCCGCGCGGCCAAGCGCATCAACGAGATCATGGTGGCGGAGCCGGCGGGCTCGTCGCTGCGGATCAGCGTCAACGGTGGCGGCTGCTCGGGCTTCTCCTACGCTTTCGACATCACCCGCGCCCGCGAGGCGCAGGACGTCGCGATCGAGCGCGACGGCGCCACCGTGATCGTCGATCCGGTCTCGCTCGAGTACATGAGCGGCTCGACCATCGATTTCGTGAACGATCTGATCGGGCAGTCTTTCAAGATCGAGAACCCGCTCGCCACCGCCTCCTGCGGCTGCGGGACCTCCTTCTCGTTGTAGCCCCCGCCCCGGCGCCGACGCGCCGTTGCGTCCGTACGACACCTTTCCAGGCTCGATCGCCCGGGCCGGCGCGCGCGATTGCCTCGCCCGGCAAAACACGGCACGGCTAGGGCATCCCCGCGAGAGCCCTGGTCCGGACGCTGCCATGAACCACCCGAAGGCCCGTCTCCGCCTCCGGTCGGCCTGGGCGACGGCCGCCACGCTGGCCCTTCTCGGCCTCGCGCCCGCGCCGCTCGCCGCGCAGGAGGGCGCCGCCGCCGTCCAGGACGTGACGGTCAACGACGTGGTGATCCCGCTGGGCGGCACGCTGCTGAAGGCTCCGAAGCTGACGGCCAGCGGCACCCGCCTCTCCAAGGAGGATCTCGCGGCGATCCTGCGCCCGGATTCCAACGTGCCCTGGGAGCAGCGCCTCGCCCGGCTCGACGCCGGCAGCCTGACCGTCCCGGTCCTCGTCTCCGAGAACGCGGGTCCCGGCGAGAACCGGCAGACCGTCACCTACCGCGACGTGGTCGCCCGCGACATCCGGGCCGGCCGCGTCGGCGAGCTGACGGCGGCCGGCGCGACGGTCAGCTCCGTCGCGGGGCCGAACCGCGGGTCCGGGACCTACGGTCAGGTGCGCGCCACGGACCTGGATCTCGCCGCGCTCAGCCGGCTCTACACGGTGCCCGGCGACGGCAAGGGACCGGTCCAGCGCGTCTACGGCACCATCCAGGTCTCGGACGTCACCTACTCGGACGCGCGCGGCACCACCGTGAAGATCGCCCGCCTCGACGGCCGCGACCTCGGCGGCCGGCAGGTCCCGGACGGCTGGAGCGGTGCCTTCGCCATCGTGGCGAACGGCTTCGACGGCGCCAGCGACCGCCGACCGCTGGCCGCCGCCGCCGCCGATCTCATCGACGCCACCTCGGTCGGCAGCCTGGAGATGCAGGGCCTGAGCGTCAGCGACACCGATCCGAAGGGGCCGGTGCTGTTCGAGATCGGCCGGGCCGCCTACACCTCCTCGGGCTCCGAGGGCGGCACCACCCTGGACAACCTGTCGATGACCCGCGGCGCGCTGCGGATCCATGTCGGCCGCGTGGCCGCGCTGGGGACCTCCCTGGCGCCGACCGTCGCGACCCTCCAGGGCATCGCCGCCGAGCCGACGGGCGGCGCCGGCTTCTCCGACGTCGAGATGCGTCGCCTGACGCCGAAGCTCGGCACGCTCACCCTCACCGACCTGTCGATCGACCTGCCGCCCGAGGCGGAGGTCGAGCGGGCGCCTCCCCGCGACGTCCGGCCCCCGGCCCGTGGCGCCCTGCCCGAGCCGGGCCGGTCGGCGCGGACACCCGAGCCCAGGCCGGCCGACAGGACCGCGGATCCCCTGGCGGTCACGGTGTCGCCGCGGACGTCCCCCCGCGTCGCGCTGCGCGAGGCGGCCCTGGCCTTCGGCCCGCTGACCGATGGCGTGCCCAGCGCGACCCGCATCAGCCTCACCGGCCTGAGCCTGCCCGCCGACCTGCTCGCGGGCGCGCCGCTCCTCGGCCTGCTGCCGGCCTACGGCTACCGGGACCTCGACCTCAACCTCGTGGCCGACGCGAGCCTGGACGAGAAGGCCCGCGACCTCGCCCTGCGCGAGGTCACGATCTCCGGGCGCGACATCGGCACCGTCCGCCTGTCCGGCACGCTCGGAGGCATCGGGCCCGAACTGTTCTCCGGCACCCTGCCGGCGGCGACGATGGTGATGTTCTCGGGCAGCGCCAAGACCCTGGACCTGACGGTGGAGAATGCCGGCCTGTTCGAGCGCTTCCTGGCCGCGCAGTCGAAGGACCTCAGCCTGAAGCCGGACGAGCTGCGCAAGGAATACGTCACCGCCAGCCTGCTCGGCGTTCCGATCATCCTTGGCAACAGCGCGGCCGCCAAGGGAATCGGCGCCGCCATGGGCCAGTTCGTGATGAAGCCCGGCAAGCTCGTGGTGCACGCCAAGTCCAAGGAGCCCGCTGGGATCGGCTTCATCGACCTCGGCGCGGCGCGCTCGCCGGCCGCCGTCCTCGACCGGCTCGAGGTCGAGGCGAAGGCGAACTGAGGGACGCCGCGACCGGCCGAGGCCATGGCCCGGCTCCGATGGCGACGCCCGCATGTCAGGAGGGGCCGCCCATGCTCGCCGTCCGCCTCTCGAAGGTCACCCTCGTCGGGGCCCTTGCGATGACCTGCACGCTGGTCGTGTACGGCAACGTCACGGAGCCGGCGGTGAACCTCGCCTTCGTGCAGCACGTGCTGTCGATGGACACGATCCTGCCGGATTCGGGCATCGCCGACCGCGCGATCACGGATCCGGCACTGCAGCGCGGCGCCTTCGCAATGATCGTCGCCGCGGAGGCTGTGACGGCACTCCTGCTCTGGATCGGCGTCGCGCTGATGCTCGCGCGGCTTCGGGCCCCGCGCGGCGACTTCGACCGGGCCAAGACCTGGGCGATCGCCGGCCTGAGCGTCGGCTTCCTGGTCTGGCAGGCGGGCTTCCTGGGCATCGGCGCCGAGTGGTTCGGCATGTGGATGTCGAAGGTCTGGAACGGCCAGCAATCGGCCTTCCGCTTCGCCATGACGGTCCTCGGCGTGATGATCTACGTCGCCCTGCCCGAGGCCCAGGATCCGGAGGCGAGCGGCAGAGCCTGATATCGCACGGCCGGCGCTGCCCCGACCGGGGGCTGTCGTGCCGACCGCGTTAAGCAGGGTTCACCGTCGCAATTCGCCGTTTGGCCAAACGATCGAGAATCGCGATCGGTTCGTTCGATAAGTTCTGTTGGATTGAACGCTCGTGGAGAGGGATGGTGGCTCCCCGATCTGGAGCCGAGCCGTGTCGAGCAAGACCAACTCTCTTTCGATTACGTGCCGCATCCGCGGTTCCGTAGCCAAGCTTCGCTTCTGCTTCGCCGTCACTCTGGCAGCCGTCGCCCTGGCGGCGGTCGAGGTCGCGATCATCCGCCGTGCTCTGGGCCTGCACGCTCGCTCGGCGATCCTCGTCGCGTGCGGAAACGCGAGCTGCGCAGCGTCGCCGGATCGGGGCTGCGGGTGGCGATGGCGGCGATCGCCTCGCTCGCCGCCGTCAGTCTCCACCTGATCCAACTTCTCGGCATCGGGTGCTGCTCGGGTCACGTTCGAGGAGCGTCAGGAGTGAAATCGGGCCGCGGAACGGCGATCCGCCCACCGCGGAGCAACGGAAACCGAGCTAACCCCACGCTGTTGAGGAGACATCGCCGTGAGCCAACCTGCCCTTCCCCGCCGTGCCGTGCTGGCCGGCCTCGGTCTCGGAGGCCTCGCTGCGGCCGCCCCGGCCTGGGCCGCCGGCACTGTCAGACTCCCTCTGCCCGGCGGTCCCGAGCAGCGCGCGATCACGACCGCCTTCCCCGGGAAGGGCGCGATGATCCTGCAGCGCACCCGGCCGCCGCTGCTGGAGACACCCTTCGCGGTGTTCGACGAGGGCGTGTTCACCCCCAACGACCGCTTCTACGTGCGCTGGCACTGGGCCGAGATTCCGACCGCGATCGACGCATCGTCCTTCCGTCTGACAGTGCGCGGCCACGTCGAGACGGCCCTGTCGCTGTCCCTCGACACGCTCGCCGGCATGCCGCGATTCGAGATCGCGGCGGTGAACCAGTGCTCTGGCAATTCGCGGGGCCTGTTCGTGCCGCGGGTCCCCGGCGCGCAGTGGGCCAACGGCGCGATGGGGAACGCCCTCTGGACCGGCGTGCGCCTGAAGGACGTGCTCGACCGTGCGGGCGTGAAGGCTGGGGCCGTGCAGGTGCGCTTCGCCGGCCTCGACGAGCCGGTCGTGAGCGACGCGCCGCACTTCCGGAAATCCCTCGCCCTCGACCATGCCCGCGACGGCGAGGTGATGATCGCCTACGCGATGAACGGCGCGCAGTTGCCGCTGCTGAACGGCTTCCCGCTGCGCCTGGTCGTCCCGGGCCGATACTCGACCTACTGGGTCAAGATGCTGTCGGACATCGAGGTTCTGGACAGGCCCGACGATCAGTACTGGATGGAGACGGCCTACCGCATCCCGGACGTGCCGGGAGCCAACGTCCAGCCCGGCCAGACCGGCTTCAAGACGGTGCCGATCGACCGCATGGTGCCGCGCGCCTTCGTGACGAACCTGCAGGACGGCGCCCGGGTCGCGGTCGGCGCGCCGGTGGCCGTGCGCGGCATCGCCTTCGGGGGCGATTGCGGGGTCAGGTCCGTGGAGATCTCCACCGACGGCGGCGCGTCTTGGGCGCCGACGCGGCTCGGGGCCGACGCGGGCGCCTACAGTTTCCGCCGCTTCGACGTCGACTTGCCGGCCCTCGCGACCGGCACCCGCGCCATCAAGGTCCGCTGCACCAACACGAACGGACTCGCGCAGCCGATGGACCCCGTCTGGAACGGCGCGGGCTTCATGCAGAACGGCGTCGAGACCGTGACGCTCCAGGTCGCCTGAGGAGGAGTTTCATGTCCCTGACGCCAATAGCGCGCTGCCTGGCCGCGCTCGCCCTGATCCCCGTCTCCGCGGCCGCCGCGCCGGAGCCGATGCGCTTCGCGTCGCAGCAGGTCGAATGGCCCACGTCCGATCAGGTCTTCCCGGCGGGACCGGGCGCCGAGGCGATCAGCAACACCTGCCTCGCCTGTCACTCGGCCGGGATGATCCTCACGCAGCCCGCCCTGTCGAAGGCGCAGTGGAGCGGGATCGTCGACAAGATGATTCACAGCTACAAGGCCAGCGTGGATCCCGCCGACCGGCAGGCCATCATCGACTATCTCGCCGCGCTGAAGCCGCGGCCCTGACTGCGCCGCTCACGGCGTCCCGTCCCGGATCAGGCCGAGCAGGGCGTCCGCGGCGCGGCTCCGGTACCGTTCCCTGTGGCGCAGCATCCGGAAGGTCCGTGCCGGCAACGGGAACGGCGGCGCGACGAGCGCGCCGGCGGCCAGCTTGCCCGCCACGACCGCCTCCGACAGGACGCCCGCACCGGCCCCGGCCTCGATCGCGGCGAGCACGGCCTCGTTGGAGGGCAGCTCGAGCGACACCGTCACATCCGCGAGCGCCAGCCCCGCCGCCGCGAGCGCCGCCTCGAAGGCGGAGCGCGTTCCGGAGCCCGCCTCGCGCAGCACCCACGGGTGGCCCGCGAGATCGGCGGCCGTGAGGGTCTCCCGGGCCGAGAAGGGGTGGCCGGCCGGCACGACGAGCACGAGCCGATCCTGCGCGACCGCCGCGCTCGCCAGGATCGGATCCTCGACTTCGCCCTCGACGAAGCCGAGTTCGGCCGAACCATCGGCGACCGCCCGCGCCACCTCCGCGGTGTTGCCCACGGCGAGCCGGATCGTGACGTCCGGATGGGCGGCCCGGAACGCGACGAGATGGCGGGGCAGCCAGTGGCTGGCGATGGTCTGGCTCGCGTGAACGCGCAGGCTTCCCCGCCGCAGGCCGCTCAGGTCGGCCAAGACCCGCTCGGCCGCCTCGGCGCGGGCGAGGACCGCGCGGGCCTCTTCGAGGAAGACGCGACCGGCATCGGTCAGCTCGATCCCGCGGCCGACCCGGTGGAACAGCTTCACCGCGTGGCGCTCTTCCAGCCCGGACACCGCGGCGCTGACTGCGGACTGCACGATGTTCAAGGCCTCGGCCGCGCGGGTGACGTGCTGACGCTCGGCGACCGCCACGAAGATGCGCAACTGATCGAGGGTCATCGACGGGCTCTGCGACCGCGAGGGACGATCCAGGCTACCACGCCTTCGCGCCGCGCCCTGTCGTGAGCGCGAGCGCCGTCGCGGCCAGCGCCAAGGGCGCGAAGGACACCCAGAGAACCGTGTCCCAGCCGTAGCTCGTCAGCAGGCCCCCGGACGAGAACGAACCGACCGCCACCATTCCGAACACGATGAAGTCGTTGATCGACTGCACCCGCGTCCGCTCCTCCGGGCGATGACAGTCCAGCACCATCGCGGAGGCGCCGACGAAGCCGAAGTTCCATCCGACGCCGAGGAGGATGAGGGACAGCCAGAAATGCCCGACGTCCGCGCCCGCGAGTCCGACGAGCGCGGCCGCCCCCGTCAAGGTGAGGCCGGTCGCCACCACGCGGGACGCGCCGAAGCGCGTGATCAGCCGCCCGGTGAAGAAGCTCGGGCCGTACATGGCGATGACGTGCCACTGCAGGCCCAGATTGGCATCCTCCTGCGCGTGGCCGCACAGGCGCATGGCCAGCGGGGCGGCCGTCATGACGAAGTTCATCAGGAGGTAGGACACGGCCCCGCAGATCACCGCGATCACGAAGCGCGGCTGCGCGAGGATGACGGCTAGCGGTCGTCCGCCCGAGACGGACCCGGTGGACGGCCGCGGCAGGCGAACGCCCGCCAGGATCAGGGCGGCCGCGGCGGCGACGGCGGCCTGGGCCAGGAAGGTGGCGGCGAACAGGTAGGGAGGCCACAGGTCCATGGTGTGGGTGACGAGCTGCGGCCCGATCACTCCGCCGAAGACACCGCCGGCCATGACGGCCGACAGCGCCCGCGGGCGGCGGTCGGCCGGAACGCAGTCCGCGGCGGCGAAGCGGAACGAGAAGACCACGGCCGCGTAGGCGCCCCCGAGGAACATCGCCGCGCAGAACAGCCAGAAACTGGCCGCGACGATCGCCCAGGCCGAGAGCAGGCCGACGAGCACGCCGCACCCGGTGCCGACAATGAAGGCGGTGCGGCGCCCGTGGCGCTTGGCGATGCTGCCGGTCGGAAGGGCGCAGGCGGCCATCCCGACCACGAAGATCGAGATCGGCAATGTGGCCAGGACCTTGCTGGGCGCGAGCATGTTGCCGACGACCGCGCCCGTCGCGAACACGACGGTCGAGTTCGCGCCGGCGAGGGCCTGCGCGACGGCTAGCCTGACTACATTGCCGGTGCCCGACCGGTCGGCGACGGGCGCGCGGTCGATGGCCGAGGGGGACGTGCGGGACGTCGGGACGCTCTGGATTCGACAAGGCTCCGCGGCCGGCCGGTGCGACGAGGGCACCGGTATAGCGGCGGCGTTCCCGTCCGTATCGCGATGCGATGACAAACCGTGCCGCCCGGTCCTTCGCCGCGACTCGCGTATCCGGGCCGATCGGCGCCCGCTCGCCGCAGGATCGCCCGCCGTGCGGCAGCGATCCCGAGCGGTCGCGCCTGCCGCGGCTCTTCCGCCATGTAGGCTTTCGCCCCGCTGCCCGACACGGCCTCCGCCGCGTCGCTGAAGGTGCCGCGTTCCAGCACCTCCCGCGCCGCGTGCGCGAGACCGCCGAGGGCCGCCCGCGCGAACGACCTGCCGACACTGATCCCCACCTCCCTCGAGCGACCCTACGCCGCTCGGGTCCCGCGGGGAGATGGCCTACCTGGCCGGGGATCGTCCGAGGTTGAGATGGAGGGAGGTTCAACGATCCGTTCGGGAGGCGCGCTGAACGCAGTGGCCGACCTGGACCGATTGCATCGGCCGAACGGCCGGCGCGACACGCGTCACTGCGCGATGATCTCCGGATGCCGCGCGGCGAGGTTCGCCCGCGTCGCCTCGGCCCAGGCGCGGTCGCGTTCCCGGCGCGGCCGGTCGAGGCGGACGTCGGCGATGAGACTGGCCGGGCGCCGCGACACGAGGAGCAGCCGGTCTGCGATCCCGATCGCCTCGGCGACGTTGTGCGTCACCATCAGCACGCTCATGCCGGCCCGGTCCACCGTGTCCACCACGAGGCCGCGCAGTTCCGCGGCGGCGGCGTCGTCGAGGGACACGAACGGTTCGTCGAGGACGAGGACGCGCGGGCCGTCGGCCAGGGCGCGCGCCAGCGCCACGCGCCGCTGCATGCCCAGCGACAGGGCCTTCGGGTAGCGCGTCCGCCACGCCGTCAGGCCGAGCCGCGCGAACAGATCGTCGAGATCGCGCCCGCGCCGTGCCCGGGGTAGGCCGAGGCGGACGTTGTGCTCGACGCTGCGCCAGGGCAGCAGCCGCGGCTCCTGGAACACGATGCCCGCCCGGTCCGCGCCGGAGACGCGGCCCTCGAAGGCGGTGTCAAGGCCGAGCAGGATCCGCAGGGTGGTGGTCTTGCCGGCGCCCGACGGCCCGATCAGGCAGACGATCTCCCCGGCGCCGACGCCGAAGGTCAGGTTCCGGACGGCCTCGACCGCCTCGGCCCGGGCGGGCCGGTACCATTTCGACGCGATCGCGACTTGGAGGACGGGCTCAGCGCCAGCGACGGACATAGGCTTCGAGCCGCTGGAGGAGGAGGACGTCGATGCCGATCATCACGGCCATGAAGACGAGGCTGTAGCCGATGATGGCCGCCACGTCGGTGCTCTGGACGAAGTAGTAGTTGATCGCGAAGCCGACCCCGTCCGGGCGCCCGAGCAGCTCCACGACAAGCACGATCTTCCAGGCGAGCGAGAGGCCCGACCGCGCCGCCGTGACCATGTAGGGCTGGAGCTGCGGGATCAGGATGTCGCGGGCCCAGCTGCGCCGGTCGAGCCGGTAGGCGCGAGCCATCTCGTCGAGCCCGGGATCGAGATTCCGCGCGCCCTCGCGCACGATCACCGCGACGTTCGGCAGCTTGTTGAGCACCACCGCCAGGATCGCGGCGGTCTCGGTGAGGCCGACCCAGACATAGGCCAGGACCGTGATCACCAGGGCAGGCGTGTTCAGGAGGACGAGCAGCGGCGTGTCGAGGGTGACGTCGGCGGCCTTGGACCGTCCGAGCGCGACGCCGAGGAGGACGCCGAGGACCATCGCCACGGTGAAGGAGATCGCCACGCGGAGCAGCGTCATGCCCACGTTGTGCGCGAGGTCGCCGCGCTCCGCCTCCTGAACGATGAAGCGCAGCACCGCGAGGGGCGCCGGCAGCAGGCGGGAGCCCGCCTCCATCGCGGCGAACTGCCAGGCGGCGAGGAGCACGGCCAGGGACGCGATACGGGTCAGCGCGCCCATGCGGTCCCGATGATCCTGATAGTCTTGACGGTCGACACGCGCGCCCGCCGGGCGGCCGCCTCAACCATTGCGGCCGATGTAGTAGAGGTCCGGCGGGAGCGCGTTGCCCTTTCCGACGAGGCGGGCGCCGCCGAGCCGCGCCATCACCGCGTAGAGCTTCTCGGCGTCGGCGCGCTCCTCCGCGATGGAGCGGCGCGGAATGCCGGCCAGGAAATCGTGCTTCAGAGCCTCGAAGGTCGCCTCGTCCTCCGCCGCCATCAGCGGGCGCACGATCTCCCACGTGCTCGGGTCGGAGGCGAGCATGTCCTTGGCGGCCCGCGAGGCCCGGGCGAAGGCCGCCACGGCCGCGGGCTTCTCCTTCACGGTGGCGTCCTGGAACAGGTAGCCGATCAGCGCCACGTCGCCCGGGACCCCAAGGGCGTGCATGATGTCCTCGGCCCCGACCAGCTGCCGATAGCCCTTGGCCTTGAGGCGGGCGCAGTAGGTCCAGTAGGTCAGCGCCGCGTCGAGGGCGCCCTGCTCCAGCTTCAGCGTGATCAGAGGCGGGGCGCCGTAGGCGATCTCGGCGGCCTGCTCGAGGTCGATGCCGGCCGCGTCCTTGGCCTGTGCCCGGAGGAGGAGCCAGTTCTTGTCCAGGGGGCCACCCGCCACCCCGAGGCGCTTGCCCGCGAGATCCTTGAGGCTCTTCACCGGGCTGCCGCCCGGCACCATCACGCCGCCCTCGGAGGTCGAGTACGGGATGAAGCGGACCGCCTGGCCGTCGTTGCCGAGGCGGGCAGCCCAGAGCAGGTCGCCGATGATCGTGTCGACCTGCCCGCCGATGAAGCTGATCCGGGCCGCGTCGTTGCCGGCGAGCTTGACCGCGTCGAGCTCGAAGCCGTTGGCCGTGTCGAGGCCGCGGGCCTTGATCACCGCCGCCTCCCAGGTAGACGTGCCGAAGGGCAGGCTGCCGAGGCGGATCGTCGGCACGTCGGCGCGCGCCGCCCGCAGGCCGAGGCCGCCGAGCAGGCCCCCGGCGAGCATCGCGCGCCGTGACAGCATCACGCCTTCTCCCATCGTATTGCGCAGTCTTCAGCGGCGGCAGACTGGAGTGCCGATCGAGCCGGACGCCATTGCCAAAAGGTCATAGGGCTCACATCGGTTTCCGTCCACCGCGGCAAACACGCTTGCGCGCAACCGGCCGCGGCGGCACCCTCGGCAGCGACGGTTTCATCGGAGATGGATCATGAGCGAGCGACGCGAGGGCGCACTGGACGACGCGACCGTGGAGGCGCGGCTGAAGGCCGAGCTGCCCGCCTGGCGGCTGGAGGACGGGTGGATCCGGCGCACCTACAAGACGTCCGGCTGGAAGAGCACCCTGATGGTGATCAACACGGTCGGCCACCTCGCCGAGGCGGCGTGGCACCATCCGGACATCACGGCCTCCTACGCCTGGGTCGAGGTCCGGCTGATGAACCACGCGGCCAAGGGCATCACCGACAAGGATTTCGCCCTCGCCCGGAAGATCGAGGAGGTCGTCTCCTGGCAGCCGGGCCTGGAGGGACAGGGGCTCGAGGGCACCCCGACCGATCCGCGCTTCGCCTACATCAAGTACGAGAAGTAGCGGCCGCCGCGTGCGTCACCGCGGCTCCTTCACCCGGCGGCACTCCGTCTTCAGGTAGGCGGTCTTGCCGATCTCCTCGCGCAGCTCGGTGCGGGCGATGATCTCCTGCCAGCCGGTGGCGCAGCCGAGTTCGTTGGCGACCCGGACCTTGCGGACCTCGAGCGCCTGGGCGTCCGTGCAGGACTCCTGCGCGATCCCGTTGGCGCAGACCAGGACGACGGCGATGAAGGCGTTCATGGGCGGGACGGTCCTCGTTTCCGTCGCACCCTACGCGCCGGAACACCGTCGGGTTTCCGGCGGTGTGGCCCCGCTCGCGTGAAATATCGTCACGGTCGGCCCGCCCTGAGGGGGCGGAGGGGCGGGCCGACCGTTTCTCGCAGCGCCCGCGGGCGCCGCGATCGCGTGAGCCGGCCGATCAGCCGGCGTGGGCCGCCGGCGCGCCGCCCGTCTCCGGGCGGATACGGTAGCAGCCGACGTAGAGCGCGGGCAGGAACAGGAGCGTCAGGAAGGTCGCCGCCAGGATCCCGCCGATCATCGCGAAGGCCATCGGCCCCCAGAACACCTCGCGGGCGATGGGGATCAGGCCCAGGCTCGCCGCGGCCGCAGTCAGGAGGATGGGCCGCATGCGGTGGTGGGTCGCCTCGAAGACCGCCTGCCAGGGCGCCATCCCCTCGGCCCGGAACTCCTCGATCTGGCTCACCAGGATCACCGCATTGCGGATGATGATCCCGATGAGCGCCAGGATGCCCAGGATGGCGACGAAGCCCATCGGCTTGTCGAACAGGAGCAGCGCCGGCACCACGCCGATCAGGCCGAGCGGTGCCACGGTGAAGACGAGGAGCATCCGGCCGAAGCTCTGGAGCTGCATCATCAGCAGGAACGCCATGGCCAGCAGCATGACCGGGACCACGGCCGCGATCGGGCCCTGGCCCTTGGCGGATTCCTCGACGGCGCCGCCGGTCTGGACCGTGTAGCCCTCCGGGAGCGCCTTGATGAAGGCGTCGAGACCGGGCTGCAGGGCGGCCACGATGGTGGCCGGCTGGGTCGCGTCGTGGATCGTGGCGCGCACCGTCACGGTCGGGAGGCGGTCCCGGCGCCAGACGATCGGCTGCTCGAGATCGTAGCCGATCCGCGCGAAGGCGAGCACCGGCACCACCGTGCCATTCGCGAGACCGACCTGCAGCGACTGCAGGGTGTCCAGCGACGACCGCTCGGCGGCGCGGGCGCGGCCGACGACGTTGACGAGGTAGATCGAGTCCCGGACCTGCGTGATCGCCTGGCCGCCCTCGATCCCGTTCAGGATGCCGGCGACGTCCTGGCTGGTGACGCCGAGCTGGCGCGCCTTGTCCTGGAGGATCTCGACCCGCAGGACCTTGCCGGGCTCGTTCCAGTCGAAGGTCGGCACGTCGAGGCGCTTGTCGGCCGCGACCACGTTGGCGAGGTCGAGCGACAGGCGGCGCACCGTCTCCATGTTCGGGCCGCTGAGGCGGTACTGCACCGGCCGGCCCACGGGCGGCCCGAGGCTCAGGGGCTGCACCAGCACGTCGGTGCCGACGAAGTCGCGCAGGCCGATGGTCTGCAGGCGCGCCATCACGCGGTCGCGCACCTCCAGCGACTTTGTGACGATGACGATCTGGCCGAAGAAAGCGTTGGCGAGCTGCTGATCGAGCGGGAGGTAGAAGCGCACCGCGCCCTCGCCGACGTAGGACGACCAGCTCGTCACGTCCGGATCGTCCTTCAGGTTCGCCTCGAACCGGTCCATCTGCGCCCGGGTCTCGGCGATGGTGGCGTTCTGCGGAAGGGTCAGGTCGACCAGCACCTCGGACCGGTCCGAGGACGGGAAGAACTGCTGCTGAACGTGCCCCATCCCGACGATGGCCGCCGCCATCAGCCCGAGGCAGACCACCACCGTCGTCCAGTGCCAGCGCATGGCGAGCCGCAGCGCCCAGACGAACAGGCGCGTGAAGATCCCCTCCTTCTCCGTGTGGTGCTTCATGGTCTTCGGCAGGAGCGTGACACCGACAAGCGGCGCGAACAGGACCGCCACGACCCAGGAGACCAGCAGCGAGGCCGCGATCACCACGAACAGCGAGTAGGTGTACTCGCCGGCGCCGGAGCCGTTGAAGCCGATCGGCAGGAAGCCCGCCACCGTCACGAGCGTCCCGGTCAGCATCGGGAACGCCGTCGACGTGTACGCGAAGGTGGCGGCCTTCCGCAGCGTGTCGCCCCGCTCCAGGCGGGCCACCATCATCTCGACGGTGATCATGGCGTCGTCGACGAGGAGGCCCAGCGCGATGATCAGCGCGCCGAGGGAGATGCGCTGGAGGGTGACGTCCATGATCTGCATGACGACGAAGACGATCGCCAGCACGAGCGGGATCGACACCGAGACGACGAGGCCGGCCCGGACGCCGAGGCTCACGAAGCTCACCCCCAGCACGATGATGACGGCCTCGACCAGCGCCTGGGTGAAGCCGCCGACCGCGTGCTCGACCTGCTTGGGCTGGTCCGACACGAGATGGACGCCGACACCGAGCGGCAGGGTGGCCTCGATGGCGCGCATGCGCTCCTTCAGGGCCTCTCCGAAATGCAGCAGGTTGGCGCCCGGACGCATCGCGATGGCGAGGCCGATCGCGGGCTTGCCGTCCACCCGGAACAGCGGTGCGGGCGGATCCTCGTAGCCGCGGCTGATCTCGGCGATGTCGGCGAGGCGGAAGAAGCGGTCATTGACCCGCAGGTTGAAGTCCTGGAGCGAGGCCTCGGAGGCGAAGGAGCCGCTGACCCGCAGCGAGATGCGCTCCGGCCCGGCCTGCACCACGCCGGAGGCCGAGACCGCGTTCTGCGCCTGCAGGGCCTTGATCAGGGCCTGGAAATCAATGCCGTAGCCGGCGAGCTTCCGGGTGGAGAAGTCGAGGTAGATCGTCTCGTCCTGCGTGCCGATCAGCTGGGTCTTGCCGATATTGGGCACCCGCAGGACCTCGGTGCGGATGCCCTCGACGTAGTCGCGCAGCTGCCGGTGCGTCAGGCCGTCGGCCGTGAACGCGTAGATATTGCCGTAGACGTCGCCGAACTCGTCGTTGAAGAACGGACCCTGCACGCCCTCCGGGAACTGACCCTTGATGTCGCCGAGCCGCTTGCGGACCTGGTAGAAGGCCGGCTGGATCTCGTTCTTCTTGAGCGTGTCGCGGAACTGGACGAAGACTGTCGACGATCCGGGCGTCGTGTAGCTGCGGACGAAGTCGAGGCCGTTGAGCTGCTGAAGCTCCTTCTCGACCCGGTCGGTGACCTGATCGAGGGTGTCCTTGATGGTCGCGCCGGGCCACGTGGTCTGCACCACCATGGTCTTGATGGTGAAGGGCGGATCCTCCTCACGGCCGAGGCGGGTGTAGGCCATCAGGCCCGCGATCAGCGAGACCAGCATGAGGAACCAGACGAACGAGCGGTGCCCGAGCGCCCAGTCGGAAAGGTTGAAGTCCTTCACGCGAAAACCCCGTGCGGCCGGATCAGACGGCGCCGTCGGTCAGGCGCACGGCCTGGCCTTCCTTGATGACGTGGACGCCCGCGACCACGACGCGCTCGCCGGCCTTCAGGCCGGCGACGACCGCGACGCGGCCGTCCTCGGCGTTGTCCCGCGCCGCCACGGTGACGTCGCGGCGCGCTACCGACTTCCCGTCGGGCGAGACGACCCAGACCGAGCGGCGGTCACCGTCCTCAAGCAGCGCCGAGGCGGGCAGAAGGACGGTGGGCGCGACCTTGCGCATGAGCGACACGTTGATGGTCGCGCCGAGCCGGAAGGCCGGGCCGGGATCGTCCAGGGTGATCCGGATGCGCTTGGACCGCGTCCCCGACTCGGCGAGGGGCGCGATCTCGCGGACGCGCCCGCGCGCCGTCAGCTCCGGAGCGCTCTGGAGCGCGACGGTGAACACGCCGTCCGACGGCAGAGCCCCGACATGGGCCTCGGGAATGTCGACCACCGCCTCGCGAACGTCGGGCCGCGCCACGGTCACGACGCCCTGGCCGGCGCTGAGCACTTGGCCGACTTCGGCGAGGCGCTGGGTCACGACACCGTCGAACTCGGCCTTCAGCTCAGTGTAGTCCATCTGGTCGCGGGCCTTCTGGAGGCTCGCCATCGCCTGATCCACCCGGGCCCGGGCGGTCTCGCGCTTGGCGACAGCCTGGTCGAGCGTCGCCTGGGAGACGGCGTTGCCGGTCATCAGGCGCCGGGTCCGCGACTCCGCGGCCTCTGCGTTCTCGGCCTGCGCCTTCGCGTCGGCCAAGTCGGCCTCGGCGCGGGTCAGGTCGAAACGGGTCACGATGGTGTCGAGGGCCGCGAGGCGCTGGCCGCGGGTGACGAGGTCGCCGATCGTCACGTCCCGCGCGACCATGCGCCCGGGGATCTGAAAGCCGAGCTGCGCCTGGTAGCGCGGCTCGATCGTGCCGGCGAACGGCCCGAACGTGACGGTGTCACTCGGTACGACAACCTGCGTCAGCACCGGACGGACCGGGGCCGCCGCGGCCTCGCCTCCCTCCTCGCCGTGACCGTTGCACCCGGCCAGTGCCGTCGCGAGGAGGCCCAGGACGAGATACGCGCGCGCTGTCATGGGCGGTCTCCGATCTCGGCGGCCGCGACCGTCTGGCCGGGACGCAGGAACTGGATGCCGGCGATGACCACGCGCTCGCCCGGCTCGACGCCGCGCTTCAGCGCGATGATATCGGGGCCGAAGCGATCGATCTCCACCGCGCGGACCGAGACGGTCTTCCGGTCCGGATCGTAGACCCACACCGAGGGCTTCCCGTCGTAGCGGTAGAGCGCCGACCAGGGCAGGATCACCGATTCGTGCGGCGCGAAGCGCCCGCGACCGATCACGACGGCGCCGAGCCCCATGGCGTCGGGCGTCGACTTAAGGCCGATCTTGACCCGCACCGTGCCGCTGGCGGCATCCACGGTGGGAGAGATCTCCCGCACGGTCCCGACCGCGGTGACGGACGGGTCCGACTGCAGCGCCACCGCGACGGTGTCGCCGGCCGGCGGCTGGGCCAGCAGCGATTCGTAGACGTTGAAGACCGCGTCGCGGGGCCCGTCCTGCGCGACGACCAGCACGGTCTGGCCCGACTGGACCACTTGGCCGACCTCGAAGCTGCGGCTCGTCACCACGCCGGACACGCCCGCGCGCAGCTCGGTATAGGAGAACTGCTCCTGCGCGGTTCCCAGCGCCGCCTTGGCCGAGTCGACCGCCGCCTGCGTGGTGCGCAGCTCCTGCTCGGCGTTGTCGTAGGTCGAGCGGGTCGTGAAGCCGCCGGCCAGGAGCTGCTTCTGGCGCTCGTACGACATCTTCGCCTGCGTGAGCAGCGCCTCGGCCGAAGCCAGGGCGGCCTTGGCGTTGTCGAGATTCGCCTGCTGCGTCAGGGGTTCGAGGACGGCGAGGACCTGATTGGCCGTGACGTGGTCGCCGATCTCGACGCGCCGCTCGGCGACCTTCCCGTTCGTTCGGAACGAGACGTTGACCTGCGCCTGGGCCTGGACGTCGCCGGTCACCACCACGTCGAGCGCCATCGGTGTGCGACGCGCCTGCACGACCCGCACGCGCGCCACGGCGGAGTCGAGCGCCGTCTCGGGCGCGGCCTGGGCGCACCCGATCCACGCGAGCGCGGTTAACATCAGCAGCGCGGATGCGGATGGAAGGAAGGCGATGCGGTTCATGCGATCGACCGTGTCGGCGCGACTCGTGCGAATTGCGTGGCGCGTTCCTACGCCATCCGTTACATACCGTCCAGACGGTTTTTAGTGCAGGTCCGTGATGCAGGCGAAGCGACAGCGACTGGCGGCGCGCCCCGAGATCATCCTGGAGGCGGCCGCGGCCGTTCTCCTGAAGGGAGGCGTCCGCGGGCTGACCATCGACGCGGTCGCGGCCGAGGCCGGGCTGAGCAAAGGCGGCGTCCTGCACCATTACGCGTCGAAGGACGCCCTGGTGGGGGCGCTGGTCGCCCGCAAGCTCGCGGACGTGCGCGCGGAGATCGACGCCTGCGCGCGGGAGATACCGGCCGGCCCGTCGCAGCTTCCCAGGGCGATGGTGGCGCATATCCGCGGGCACTACTGCGACGACAACGAAGCGGCGCGCGCACTCCTGCTGGCATCGATGGAGTCACCGGAGGCGCAGAAAGACTTCCAGGCGTTCGTCGCGGATCAGCTGGACCAGCTCGGACGGATCGAGGGCGCTCCCCCGGGCGAGGGCTCCGTCCTGTACTTCGCCATCCTCGGTCTGTTCATGAGCCGGGCGCTGGGCTTCCAGCAACTCGACGAGGACGCCCTGGCGCCGATGCTCGAGGCCCTCGACCGCATCGCCGGGCGAGCCGGCGGCTAGATCCGGACGCTCAGGCCTGGAACGCGAGGACGGCGCGCGTCCCGGCGCTTCGGGGGGCATACGACAGGGCCGAGCGCAGGTTCGACGCCATGGCGCGCACGATGCGCGACCCGAGACCGGTGCCGCGGACCTCGCCCTCCCCGGTCCAGCCGATACCGTCATCCTCGACGGCGAGCAGCACGGTGTCGGCGGCGTCCCGCTCGACCGCGACGCGGATCTCGCCCGACGTGCCGACCGGGTAGGCGTACTTGTAGGCGTTGGTCACGAGTTCGGTCACGACAACGCCGACCGACACGGCCTTGTCGGTCGAGAGCCGCACCGGCACGGCACGAAGGCGGATCGCGTGGTCGCGCCCGCTCGCCCGCATGGCGGCCTGCAACTCCTCGACCAAGCTCTGCAGGTAGGCGTCGAGCTCGACGGATTCGACGTCGTCGGACGTGTAGAGGCGGCGGTGGATGCCGGCGATCGCCGAGATCCGGGCCTGCATCTCGTCGAGCGCCGCCTTGGCGGCCGGGTCCGTGACGGCGTTGCGCTGCATGTGCGCCAGGGCGGCGACGAGGGCCAGGGAGTTGGCCACGCGGTGGTTGACCTCGCGCAGCAGCAGCTCGGCGCGGTCGCGCGCCTCGCGCATCTCGGCCTCGGCCCGCTCCTTGTCGCGCCGCAGGCTCTCCTGCCGGAGGGCGGTGGCGACGGCCTCGCCGAGCAGCTCGCGGAACTGACCCTGGACGTCCTTCCAGACGTAGTCCACAGCTCCGGCCTTCAGGGCCGCCACGGCGACGCGGCTGTCCTCGGAGCCGGTCACGTAGATGACCGGCGGCGCCTCGGGCAGCGCGCGGATCTCGGGCAGCAGGTCGAGGCCCGTCTGTCCCGGCATGTGGTGGTCGAGGGCGACGGCGTCGATCCCGCCCTGGGCGAGCCGCGCCAGCCCCGCCGCGCCGTCGGGACAGAGCTCGACCGCGTAGCCGCGCGCCTCGAGGGCGCGCCGGACCAGGCGGCCGAGGCCGGGATCGTCGTCGATGTAGAGGATGCGTGCCGCCGCGGCGGTGCCGTCCCCGCTGGCACGCCGAGCAGTCATGGGTTCTGCGGAACCTGCATGACCGAGAAGAACAGACCGAGCTGGCGGATCGCGTTCGCGAAGCCGTCGTAGCTCACCGGCTTAGTGATGTAGACGTTGGCCCCGAGGTCGTAGCAGCGCTGGATCTCGCGGCTGTCGTCCGTCGTGGTCAGGACCACCACCGGGGACCGACGCGTGTGCGGGTTCGCCTTCACCTTCTCGAGGATGTCGAGGCCGGTCATGTCCGGCAGGTTGAGGTCGAGCAGGATCAGCAGGTGCCGTCGGGCGCTCGCCTCGCCGGAGCCGTCCGGCCCGAGCAGATAGTCCAGCGCCGAAGTGCCGTTGCGGAACGGCACGATGTCGTTGTTGACGCCGGCGCGTCGGATGTTGCGCTCGATCAGGCGCGCATGGCCCTCGTCATCCTCGATCATCACGATGCTGACGGGGTGCACGGGCCGCTCCACGCTCATTAGGCGGCGATGGGCGCCGGTTCGGGGTCGATCCGGACCGCTGTAGCTGTCCCGTGCGGCAAGGTCACGTCGAACGTCGTGCCCACACCGAGTTCTGAACGGATCTCGATCCGGCCCCCGAACGAGCGCACCAGCGCCTTCACGTGGGCGAGACCGATCCCCTCGCCCGGGCGGTCCTGGGCGCCCGATCGGCGGAAGAGTTCGAAGACGCGGGCATGGTCCCGCGCGGCGATCCCCCGGCCGTTGTCGGCGACGGAGAAGCAGACGCCGCGTTCGCCCACGGCCTTGGCCGTGACGGTGATCCGTCCAGGCCGGCTCGGGTCGAGGTATTTCACGGCGTTGTCCAGCAGGTTGCCGAAGACCTGCTCGATCGCGAGCCGGTCGGCGACGATCTCGGGCAGGTCGCGGGCGATCGTCACCGTGGCCCCGACCGCCTCCGCCTGATGCCGCTGGGCATCGGCCACGCCGCGGAGCACGCCCGTCATGTCGAGGGCCTCGGGCGAGAATTGTCGCCGGCCCTCTCGCGAGAGCTTGAGGATGGCGGCGATCAGCCCCTCCATCCGGTTCACCGCCGCCTTGATGAAGCCGAGCGCCTCGCCGAAATCGGCGTCGAGCCGCTCTGCCGCGGGGTGATCCCGGAGGGCCGCGGCGACCTCGGTCCGGGTCGCCTCCAGCTCGCTCGTGAATCCCATCACGTTGACCAGCGGCGCGCGCAGGTCGTGGCTGACGATGTAGGCGTAGCGCTGGATCTCCTCGTTGGACTCGCGCAGGTCGGCTTCGGCCTGACGCTGCTCGGTGATGTCCGTGTGGACGCCGACCCACTCGCGGATCTCGCCGCGCGCGTCGATGACCGGGATGGCACGGATCGCGAAGTGTCGCCACGTCCCGTCGCGCACCCGAACCCGGTGCTCGTGGACGTAGGTGCGCCGCGCCCGGACGGTCGCGTTCCACGTCTCGACGGAGGCCTCCATGTCGTCGGGATGGACCGCGTCGGCCCAGCCGTAACCCTGATACTCCGCCCGCGTCTGACCGGTGATCGCGCTCCAGCCCGGCTGCTCGCCGAGCATCCGGCCCGTCGCATCGTTAGTCCAGAGCACGCCGCGCACGGCCTGCACGGCGGCCCGGAACCGCGCCTCGCTCGCCTGGAGCTCGCGCTGCACGCGCTGCTGGTCCAGCGACGAGGCGAGCATCGCCAGGAACAGGATGAGGAACGTGGCACCGGCGACGTAGAGGGCGAGGTTCTGCTGAGCCGGAGCGCCGGTCACCGCGTGGGCGGTGTGGGCGCCGCCCGCCTCGGCGGTGATCGTCGCCGCCGCCATGCCGGTGTAGTGCATGCCCGCCACCGCGAGGCCCATCACGCAGGCCGCGACGAGCTTCTGCCAGACGCCGTGTTGCCGGAAGGAGAGCCACAGGGCGGCGGTCGCCGCGGTCACGGCGATCGCCACCGAGAGCGCGATGATCGCCGGGCTATAGGCGAGGTCGCCGGGGATCCGCAGCGCCGCCATGCCGGTGTAGTGCATGCCGGCAACGCCCAGGCCCATCAGCGGGCCGGCGACGAGAAGGCTGCCGGTCCCCTCGCCGACGCGCGCCACCCACAGGAAGGCGGCGCCGGTCGCCGCGACGGCGATCGCGAGGGACAGGAGCGTGAGTCCGGTATCGTAGGCGGCCGGCAGGCCCATCTCGAAGGCCAGCATGCCGATGAAGTGCATCGACCAGATGCCCCCGCCCATGGCGAGGGCGGCGCCGGCGATCCACGGCCAGCGCGGTCCCGCGACGGGCCCGCGGATCCGCGCGCCCAGGTCCAGCGCGGTGTAGGACGCGAAGACCGCGAGGCCGATCGACAGGGCGACCAGCGCCGGATTGTAGCCAGTATGGACCATCGACTGCGATCGACGCGTGAATGAGCCTTCTCGCGATGTATCCCGGGTGATCCGTCGGCGCTATCGCGATTCCGAGACGCATGAAGCTCCCGAACATCGAGCCGCGTCGGCGAGCACCGAGACCGGCGCCGGGACCAGAACGGATCGGCCACCGCGATCGGCATCCCGGTGCGCGCCACACAGGCTCAGGCAAGCAGGGTCAGCGATGATGCACCGCGACCCCCGTCAGACGAGACCGGCAGACAGGATGCGCGCCAGAGGCTGGATGACGGCGACGCTGGCATCCCGGCCGGAATGCCTCGGTGGACAGGCGCGTATCGCCGCCGCTGCGCGGCCGAGCCGCGTCGAAAAAAAACGCGTTCGTCACACAGCGACGGTCTCTCCCGGCGGTCGCGCGCGTTCTAGGTTCTGTTGATCGCTCAACGCGAATGCAGGTTCATGAACGGACACGCCGCGGCACGATTTCCGGACGACCTGCGCGAAGCCCTGGCGCAGGCTCTGTACGATTGCGAGCGGACGGACGGGGAGGATCGCGCCGCCTGGACCGACACGGACCTTGAGGCCCGCCACCCGGGCCTGCGCGAGCGCTATCGCCGATCCGCCGACGCCCTGGCGGCCGGTCCGCTCGCGGACCTGATGGCCGCCCGCCATGCCGACGAGGAGGAACTGCGGGTGCTGCGCCGGCAGAGGATGTCGCCCGAGCGCGAGCGGGAGCTGCTGGAGGCGAACAACCGCCTCGTCGCCCGCGCCGAGGCCGCCGAGACGGCGCGGCACACCGCGGAGGAAGCGCTCGCGACGCTGCGCCGCGAGCGGGATGTCGCGCGGGAAGCCGAGGCGTTCTGGCAGCAATTCGCCTTCGACGCCGACGATCTCGCGACCCGGCGCCTCATCGAGCAGACCGACGCCCGCGCCGAGGCCGAGCGGCGGGCGATCGAGGAGCGTTGCCGACGGGAGCGCGCGGAGGCGGCGCTGCGCCTGTTCGCCGACCGGGCCGACGTCATGCCCAAGGAGGGATGGGCGTCGGAACTGGCGAAGGCCAATCGCGACATCCCGCTCTGGTGGTTCCACGCGGCCCGAGTCGCCCTCGAGCCGCCGGACCTGTCCCGACCGACCGAGGGCGGCGAGGCCTGAACGCCTCAGGCCGCCGCGGGCTGCTTCGCGGGCGTGTCGCGGAACAGAGCCGTACAGCCGGAGCCGCGATGCATGCTCAGGATCGACGCGCGGTCGATCTCCGGGTGCGTCTTGAGCACCTTCTGAACGCAAGCGAGCACCCGCTCGTACTGCGCGGCGTCGTAATTCGGTTCGAGCGGGCTGACGGCGATGTAGGTCTCGACCACCAACACGCGCTCGGCGCGGTCGTGGGCGACGTCGACGGCGATCCAGGACGACTTGATCAGGCTGGTGCTGGCGAGCATGGGCGTTCCTCGTGCAGCGTTACATCGTTTCACCCACGGCCGCGACGCGTATTTCATCCCGCGGCTGGGGCAATTTTGGCGAAATCATGGACCGCCTGTCGGCGAATGCCAAGGGGTCGCCGCCCCGGACCCCCTGCACGCTGTGCAGCGTGTTGAGCGCGAGCCCGCACCGGCTTACGGTCGGCCATCGGCCGGTGCCGGAGGTGTCCACAATAGGCACTCGCATCCGGCAAATGGCATGTGGTATACAAATTGGCGGACTCGTCACCCCGGGTCCGCGTGACGGTGTCGCGATACGACGGGACCGCGCTGTGGGAGGGAGAACAGACATGATCCGTTCGAGGATGGAAGGCCCCTGCCCCTCAGTCGCGGCACGCGCGACACGGGCCCGTGCAGGCATCGAACCGATATCCCGCGCGGCCTGAGCCGCCCTCCGACATCCCCAAACCGACTCCAGCTCCGAGACCGATCATGACCAAGGCCCTCGAAGGCGTCCGCATCCTGGACTTCACCCACGTTCAATCCGGCCCGACCTGTACGCAGCTCCTGGCTTGGTTCGGCGCCGACGTCATCAAGGTCGAGCGGCCGGGCGCGGGGGACGCCACGCGTCAGCAGCTTCAGGACATCCCGGACGTGGACAGCCTCTATTTCACGATGCTGAACCACAACAAGCGGTCGATCACGCTCGACTCGAAGAACCCGAAGGGCAAGGAGGTTCTCTGGCGGCTGATCAAGGAATGCGACGTCCTGGTCGAGAATTTCGCGCCCGGCGCCCTCGCCCGCATGGGCCTGACCTGGGAGAAGATCCATGAGGTCAACCCGCGGATGATCCTGGCCTCCGTGAAGGGCTTCGGTCCGGGCCGCTACGAGGATTGCAAGGTCTACGAGAACGTCGCGCAGTGCGCCGGCGGCTCCGCGTCGACGACGGGCTTCCGCGACGGAATCCCGATGGTGACGGGCGCGCAGATCGGCGATTCCGGCACCGGCCTGCACCTCGCCCTCGGCATCGTCACGGCGCTCTACCACCGGACCCAGAGCGGCCTCGGCCAGAAGGTCGACTGCGCCATGCAGGACGGCGTGCTCAACCTCTGCCGGGTCAAGCTGCGCGACCAGCAGCGTCTCGCGCACGGGCCTCTCAGGGAGTACAGCCAGTTCGGCGAGGGCATCCCGTTCGGCGAGGCGACCCCGCGTGCGGGCAACGATTCCGGTGGCGGCCAGCCTGGCCGGATCCTGCGCTGCAAGGGCTGGGAGCAGGACCCGAACTCCTACATCTACGTCATCACCCAGGCCGCCGTCTGGGAGCCGATCTGCGACATCATCGGTGAGCCGGATTGGAAGACCGATCCGAACTACGCGACCCCGAAGGCCCGCCTGCCGCATCTCAACGAGATCTTCACGCGGATCGAGGCCTGGACGATGAAGGTGTCGAAGTTCGAGGTGATGGACACCCTGAACAAGTACGACATCCCCTGCGGCCCGATCCTGTCGATGAAGGAGATCGCCGAGGACGAGTCCCTGCGGAAGACCGGCACCATCGTGGAGGTCGATCACCCGACCCGCGGCAAGTACCTGACGGTCGGCAACCCCATCAAGCTGTCGGCGAGCCCGAGCGAGGTCACCCGCTCGCCGCTCCTCGGTGAGCACACCGATGAGATCCTGCGCTCCGTGCTCGGCTACTCCGAGGCCGAGGTTGGCGAGATCGCCGAATCTGGCGCGATCGGCGCGGTCCAGAAGATCGCGGCGGAGTGATCGGTCTCCGGCGATCCGGGGGCGAGATCCCGGATCGCCGATGTTACAATCCGGGGGCGTGCGTGAAGCGCGGCCCCGGATTCCGGGTGACGCCGTTCGACAGCCGGGGCACGGTCGCGCCGCCGAGCCCGCGTTCGGTTTGTTTCTCCCCGGCCCCGCTCAGGGTCCGGATGACACCCAGGAGCCTGCATGCGCATCGCCTTCATCGGTCAACAGGATTTCGGAAAAGCGGTCCTGGAGGCGTTCCTCAAACGAGGCGATGAGGTTGCGGCGGTGTTCTGCGCGCCTGAGAAGCCCGGCGCCAAGCCGGACGTCCTCAAGACGGCGGCCGTCGAGAAGGGGCTGACGGTTTTCCAGTTCCCCAGCCTGAAGAGCCCTGAGGCCGAGGACGCCATGCGCGGCCTGAACGCCGATATCGGCGTCATGGCCTACGTGCTCCAGTTCGCGCCGCAGAGCTTCGTCAACATCCCGAAGCACGGCACCATCCAGTATCATCCGAGCCTGCTGCCGCGTTACCGGGGCCCCTCCTCGATCAACTGGCCGATCGCCCGGGGCGAGTTGCAGACCGGCCTGACGATCTTCCGGCCGACCGACGGTCTCGACGAGGGGCCGGTGATCCTGCAGAAATCCTGCCCGATCGGCGCCGACGCGACCCTGGGCGACGTCTACTTCGACAACCTGTTCCCGATGGGCGTCGAGGCCATGCTCGAGGCGGCCGACCTCGTCGTGGCCGGCCAGCATGTCGAGATCGATCAGGACGAGGACGCCGCGAGCTACGAGGGTTGGTTCCGCGGCGCCGAGGCGGAGATCCACTGGTCGGCCCACGCCGAGCAGATCTACAACCTGATCCGCGCGGCGAACCCGGCACCCGGTGCCTGGACCACGCACGACGGCAAGAAGCTCCAGATCTTCGACAGCAGCCTGCATCGGATCCGCAAGCTCGCCGACGTCGTCGGCAAGCCCGGCGAGGTGATCGCCGTCGACGACGAGGGCTTCAGCGTCTGCGCGCAGGGCGGGCGCCTCGAGATCCGCAAGGTCAAGGCGGAGGGCGGCAAGAAGGTCGCGGCCGCCGAGTACGCCCGGGAGGCCGGGCTGGCGGTCGGTCAGTTTCTCGGGCGCTAGGTCACCCGCGCGTCAGGTCGTCTCCGGCGCGGTCGGCCGCGCCGCATTCAGACCGTAGCCGCGGAAGCGCTCGACCGTCGTGCCGATCTCGTCGTCGGACAGGATGATCGGCGTCCCGATCTGCCGCGCGACGGCGTATTGCTGGCAGAGCGTCTCCAGCTCGACGGCGAGCCACAGGGCCTTCTCCAGGCTCGCCCCGGCCGCGATCATGCCGTGATTGGCCAGGAGGCAGACGTTGCGGTCGACGAGCGCCGCGAGGGCGAGGTCCGAGAGTTCCGCGGTGCCGTAGGGCGCGTAGGGCGCGCAGCGTACCGTCGGGCCGCCGAAGGTCGCGATCATGTAGTGGACCGCCGGGATGGCCTCTCCGCACATCGCGAAGGCGGTGCAGTAGACCGGATGCGCGTGGACCACCGCGTGGAATTCCGGACGGGACGCGAGGATGTCCCGGTGGAAGCGCCATTCCGATGACGGCTTCCGATCCGGCGCGTGGGTGCCGTCGAGACCCATCCGGACCACGTCGTCCGGTCCGATCCGTTCGGTGGGCACGCCCGACGGGGTGATCAGGAGCCCGTCGCGGAAGCGCACCGAGACATTGCCCGACGTGCCGCGGTTCAGCCCCTGTGCGTCGAGTGCCCGCGCCGCCGCTACGACGCCCTCGCGCGCGATCCGCTCGTCCCTGTCCATGCCCGATCTCCGGAAGGCCCGGTTCCCGGTATGCAGGAAGCCCGGCGCCGTAAAGACGGCGCCGGGCTTATTCGCTTCGGTTCGGCGCCGCGGCGGCGAGCGATCGGGGCCTGCTACTGCGCCAGCACCGGCGCGAGGCCCGCCTCGGGCTTCTTGGTGTAGGCGGCGCGCATCGGCTTGAGGACGAACAGCGCCAGCAGGGCCGCGAGGATGTTGAGGGCCGCGGCCGCGAGGAACACCGTGTGCCAGCTTCCGGTCATGGTCGTGAGCACGCTGGTGTAGGGAACGATCAGCGCCGCGGTGCCCTTGGCCGTGTAGAGCAGCCCGGCATTGGTCGCCGCGTACTTCGAGCCGAACGTGTCGCCGCAGGTCGCCGGGAACAGCGAGTAGATCTCGCCCCACGCGAAGAACACGAGACCGGTCAGCAGCACGAAGGCGATCGGATTCTGGCCGAACTGGCTCAGCGCGTAGATGCCCAGGCCCTCGATCGCGAAGGACAGGAACATCGTGTTCTCGCGGCCGATATGGTCGGAGACCCAGCCGAAGAACGGGCGCGTCACGCCGTTGAGAACCCGGTCGAGCGTGGCCGCGAAGGTCAGCGCCGGCAGCGTGATCCCCAGGAGCGAGACCGGGACGTCGGCGATCTTGAAGTCCTTGGCGATCGGGCCGAGCTGCGCGGTGGCCATCAGGCCGCCGGCGGCCATCATGACGAACATCGCGTACATGACCCAGAAGATCGGGGTGCGGACCATCTCGGAGGGCTTGTAGTCCCGCTTCGACTGGCTGACCCGGGCGACTTCCGGAACCTGGCCCTTGGCCGGCGCGCGCAGGAACAGGGCGATCAGCATGACGATCACGCCCTGCCCGATCCCGAAGTAGAAGAAGGCCGCCTCGTAGCCCTGGGACTTGATCATCGCCTGGATCGGCACGACCGTGAGTGCCGAACCCGCGCCGAAGCCCATGGCGGTGATGCCGGCGGCCAGGCCGCGGCGGTCGGGGAACCACTTCAGCGAGTTGCCCACGCAGGTACCGTAAACCGCGCCTGCACCGGTGCCGCCGATCGCGGCCGCGATGTAGAGCACGGTGAGCGAGTCCGCGTAGGAATTGATCACCCACGCGACGGCGCAGAGCAGGCCGCCGAACAGCGTGACGATGCGCGGACCGTACTTGTCCACGAACCAGCCCTCGATCGGGACCAGCCACGTCTCGGTGACGACGAACAGCGTGAACGCCACCTGGATCGCCGCGCGATCCCAGCCGTGCCGCTCCTGCATCGGGCTCACGAAGAAGGTCCAGCCGTACTGCATATTGGCAATCATGCACATGCAGACGACGCCGAAGGCGAGTTGCAGCCAGCGGCCGCGCCCAACCGGTTTGACGATCTCGGACATACCGTTCCCTCTTGGCAGTATTCTTGTCGGCGTTCGCGCTCGAACCGGGCTTATGCCCTGCCACGGCGCAGCTTGTCAGAACAACGTGATCGGAATTCTTCGAAAAATTCTTGGCCCGCAGACAAATAATCTCTGCAGTACAGCAGCATCCGACGCCGAGTCGGCCTTGATGTCCGATGGTCGACGGTATGCCAGCAAGATGGTGCTGATTTAATCCCGGGGTGTCAATCAAACCTGCAAAAAAACACAGGTTCGCGACCGGGGATTAAATCGCCTTCCCGAACGTGTCGCGCTAGGCGACGGGTGATGGTCGCGCCGCGGCCAATTTTTCAGGTGCCGAGCGCCGGCAATGGTCACAGGTCTGTGGGACCGCTCCGCGATCGACTAGGATCTCGCAAAGGTTTGGGTTAGGTCGTTTGAGAGCGCACGACAGAGAATGCGTGCGAGACATCATGCGTGTGAGCTGACTGGACGAGGGATGTCGAATTCCGAACCGCTGAGCGTGAAGCCCATCGTCGCCAGCTCCAGTCTCCGGACATTGGCCTACGAGGCGCTCAAGACGGCCATCACCAACATGGACATCTACGGGCGTCCGGACGAGGTGCGGCTCGACGAGCGCAAGCTGTCGCAGGATCTCGGTGTCAGCCGCACCCCGGTGCGGGAGGCCCTGACGGTTCTGGAGCAGGAAGGCTTCGTCCGCTCCGAGGCCCGGCGCGGCGTCTTCGTGATCAAGAAGAACAAGCGCGAGATCGTCAGCATGATCCACGCCTGGACGGCGCTGGAGAGCATGGCGGCACGCCTCGCCTGCGCGCGCGCCACCGACGGCCAGCTCCGCTCGCTGCGCGAATCCTTCCCCGAGTTCTTCGAGGGCCAGCCGTCCGAACACATGGACGAGTATTCGGACGCGAACATCCGATTCCATCAGCGGATCATCGCGCTGGGTCACTGCGAGGCGATCGCCGATCTGACCAGCAATTTGCTCATGCACGTGCGCGGCATCCGCAGCACCGCGCTCCGGCAGGGCGATCGGGCGGAGCGCTCCATCCGGGAGCACGTCGCCATCATCTCGGCGCTCGAAGCCCGTGATGCCGATCTGGCCGAGAGACTCGTTCGCGAGCACGGTCTGGGTCTCGCGCAGCACGTCGACACCTACGGCGATTATCTGGATTGAGCGACCGTTCAGTCCTCGCCTGACGGATCGCCCGGCCCGGACGACACCTCGTGCCTGTGCGGCATGATGATGGGCCAAGGGCGCGAGCGGCGCTCGGGGGGAACCCTCGTTTGCCGCGCCGGCTATCACACAAGCTCAGCACGCGCCTGAATATAAATCGCGCGCAAGCGTTGATGCACTGCAGAACATGTTCGGCGAGGCCACAACCTTTCAAAGCTGATCGGTTGTGCATTTTTATGCATGACTGGGCAACAATCCGAACTTTGTGGGCTCGATCTGCGCGCCCCATGCATGTTCGACATAATCGGTATTCGTAATCTGGCATACCAAGTTGCGCAGCAGCATGGCACGCATTGCGTCGCAACATGAGGCGGTTCCAGACCGCGCCGGAGAATCCGATGATCGCCAGCTTCCTCGCCATCTTTGTCGCCTTCGCCGCCTGCCAGGCGCTGCTCACCGTCAAGTTCGCGGACTTCCTCTCCGCCGACCGTGCCCGGAACACTGTCGAGCCGACCGCCGACGTCGCGAACGCCAAGCTCGCCTGAAGTCAGAGCTGGATCCGCGATACCAGAGAGTGCGTAGGGGTAACGCTTTCCTCAAATTTTACGCGTAGGGTGAACCGATCGTTGACCGTGCGGGCGAGGAGCTACCGCGTTGGCCCTCGGCGCAGCCTCGGTTTTCTCGGACGGCCCCTTCGTCCTCCTCGTATCGGACCGCCCGTCCGAACGATCGGCCCTCGAGCGTGCCATCGCGCTCGTGATGAACTGCTGGTCGATCCCGCCCGGCGCGCCGCTACCGTCAGGCCGCCCGCACCTCGTCATCCTCGACCTGCCGCCGGCCCAGACCGCCAGAGTGCAGTCGACCCTCCCCCAACACGGACCGCCGGTTCCGCGCCTCGTCCTCGTGCGCGGCGAACCCATGCCGGCTACCCGCTATCTGCGTCAGCTGCCGGCCGCCTCGCCCCGGCAACTCGTTCTGGCGAACGTCTTCGCCATGATCGAGGAGGCGACGCGGTCCGCAGAGCTGCGGCAGCGCCGGCTCCTGGAGCGCGTCTCGGGCGCGACCGCCGTCGTCGCCGAGATCTTCGACAGCGCCGCCCTCGGGGCCCGGCTGCAGCGCGCCGACGCGGATCGCGGGACCGAGCTCGTTCTGGCGGCCATCTCCGAGGTCGGGATCTCCGAGTGGCTTGCCGAGGTCTGGCGCCACGAGATTGGCGTCTATCAGCACACCCTCGGCGTCGCGGGCCATGCCGCCACGTTCGGCTCGCAGATCGGGCTCGGTCAGACCGATCTCGCACTGCTGGTGCGGTCGGCGCTCCTGCACGACATCGGCAAGGCGCGCATCCCCGTGGAGATCCTCAACAAGCCGGGGCCGCTCAACGCCGAGGAATTGCGGCTGATGCAGCGCCATCCCGACATCGGCGCCGATCTGCTCCGGGCGCACGGCGATTTCGAGGACGCGGTGATCGACGTGGTCCGCCACCACCACGAGCGTCTGGACGGGAAAGGATATCCCGATCGGCTGTCCGGCCCCGCGATCTCCGACCTCGTGCGGATCGTGACGATCTGCGACGTGTTCTCCGCGCTGACCGAGCGGCGGACCTATCGGCAGCCCGCCTCGCCCGCCGAGGCGCTGTCGATCATGACGGACAGCGCCGGGCATCTGGATCCGGATCTCCTGCGGGCCTTCGCGCCCTCCATGCTCAAAGGCAGCGCCCTGGCGGCCTGAATCCGCAGCTTGAACTCGCGGCCTGATCCGCGGCCGGGCGTGGCTCTGGCGCCACGCCGGTCGGCGGGATCCTGCCGGCGCGCCGCGCGCCGCGCTTTCGCCGCAACCGCGCCGGAGGGAAGCGATCCCGTCTCACGCAACGCCGTCCGGACCGTGCCCAAACTCAGTCGCGCCATCGCCGCCGCCCTCCTGCTGGCCCTCACCGGGTGCGGCGGTCTCTCGGTCCTTCCCGAGTCCTCTGTCGAGAACGCGACGCACACCGCCGTGCTCGACGAGGTCGCGGCCGCCGCGGCGATCTCGGCCTACCGGGTCCAGCACGGCCTGAGCCCGGTCGTGGTCGATCCGGCTCTCGTGAAGGCGGCCGCCTTCCAGGCCGGCAACAACGCCCGCCGCGGCCAGCTCAGCCACGATGCCGGCGGCAGCTTCACCTCGCGCATGGCGTCGGCCGGTCTCGCGAGATCCTGGGCAGCCGAGAATCTCAGCGCCGGCTCCGAGACCCTGGAACAGGTGCTCGCCCGCTGGAAGGCGAGCCCCGAGCACAACAAGAACATGCTGCTCCCGCAAATCCGCAGGATCGGGATCGCCCGGGTCGATGCACCCACGACGCGGTACAAGCGCTTCTGGGCGCTCGTGATGGCCGGGACCTGACGCCGGGGCGTCTCAGGGTTCGGACCGCGCGAGATCGACGATCCGGAGCTGGGCCCGCTCGGCGCCGCGCCAGCGGTCGCAGGAGAGGGTCCCGGCCACGTGCATCTCTCGGCCGATCCCGTTCAGGAGGGCGAGGCCGAGCGGCCGTTCGGCCGCGCGGAAGCAGATCGCCCCGACCACCTGACCGTCGCGGCTGCGCAGTCGCGCCCTGACATGGTTCGAGCCGACCACGCCGGCATCGACGAGGCGATGCCGGCCCAGCGCGAAGAGCGGCTCGGGCGCGCCCTGGCCGAACGGGCCGGCCTGCTGCAGCAGCCGGACCGTCTCCGCGGTGGCGCCGCCGGCGCTGAGGCCGCCGTCGATCAGCAGGGCGTCGGCCGCGCGGGCCACCGCGACGCTCGCCCCGAGCAGCATCGCCAGGTGCGCCTCGAAGCGTGGGATGTCGTCGGCCCGCACGGTGACGCCGGCCGCCATGGCGTGGCCGCCGCCCTTGCTGGCGAGCCGGGCCTCGACGCAGGCGCGGACCGCGAGCCCGAGATCCGCGCCCGGGATCGAGCGCCCAGACCCCGTGGCGGTGCCGTCCGGGCGGATCGCGAACGCGAAGGCCGGGCGGTTGAAGCGCTCCTTCAACCGCGAGGCGATGAGGCCGACGATGCCGGGGTGCCACTCGGCGCTGGCGATCACCAGCACGGTGCGGGCCGGATCCAGCGTCAGCGCCCGGTCCATCTCGGCCTCGGCCTCCTGGACGGCCTGCGCCTCGATCGCCTGGCGCTCGCGGTTCAGCCGATCGAGGTCGGCGGCGATCCGGGCCGCCTCGCTCGGGTCCGCCGTGGTCAGCAGGCGGGCGCCCAGTGCCGAATCGCCGATGCGGCCCCCGGCATTGATGCGCGGCCCGAGGACGAAGCCGAGGTGCCAGGCTTCCGGCGGCTCGCCGAGCGAGGCGGCGTCCAGCAGCGCCGCGAGCCCGGTGCGGCCGCGATGGCGCATCACCGTGAGGCCCTGGGTCACGAAGGCCCGGTTGAGGCCCGTGAGGGGCACAACGTCGGCAACGGTCGCCAGGGCGACGAGATCGAGGGCGTCGGTGAGCTGCGGTTCGGGACGATGGCCGCCGAAGAAGCCGTCCTGCCGCAGGGCGCGGTTCAGCGCGACCAGGGTCAGGAACACGATGCCGGCGGCGCAGAGATGGCCGAGGCCCGAGAGGTCGTCGAGGCGATTCGGGTTGACCACGGCGCGAGCCGGCGGGAGCACCTCGGAGGCCGCGTGGTGGTCGAGGACGATGACGTCCAGGCCGGATTTCTCGGCCTCCTCCAGGGGCGCGTGGCCGCTCGTCCCGCAATCGACGCAGATAAGGAGCGTCGCGCCCTCGGCCGCGAGCGCGGTGATCGCCGCGATGTTGGGTCCGTAGCCCTCGGTGATCCGGTCGGGAATGTGGATCGGCGCGCGCAAACCCAGCTCGCGGAGGTATCCGGCGAGCAGGGCCGCGCTCGCGGCGCCGTCGACGTCGTAATCGCCGAAAACCGCCACGGTCTCCCCGCGCTTCACCGCCCGAACGAGTCGGCGGACGGCCGCCTCCATGTCGAGCAGCGTGTCCGGATCCGGCATCAGGTCCCGCAGGCGCGGGGCGAGGTGGCGGGGCGCCGCCTCCGGTACGATCCCGCGTCCCGCGAGCACCCGGGCCAGCAGTTCCGGCAGGCCGTGGGCCTGGACCATCTTGGCGATGTGATTCTGGACGGCCGCGCCGCCGCAGCGCTCCTGCCAGCGCCGGCCGGTCACGGAGGCGGCCACACCCAGGAAGGGCGGCAATTCGGCGAGGAGCGGAGCGGACGACACGGGCGCCACCCTACACCGGCCGGCGCGGGGAATCTTGCGCCCCGCCGCAACAGCGACGGTGAACCCGATCGCCACAACGAGAAAGGGCGGGCATCGCTGCCCGCCCCTCGACGCTGCCGGAGACCTGGGTCTCAGAGCGACTTCAGCACGCTGTCCACGACCTTCTTGGCGTCGCCGAACAGCATCATGGTGTTGTCGCGGAAGAACACCTCGTTCTCGACACCCGCGTAGCCGGAGCCCATGCCGCGCTTGATGAACAGCACGGTCTTGGCCTTCTCCACGTCGAGGATCGGCATGCCGTAGATCGGCGAGGCCTTGTCGGTCTTGGCGGCCGGGTTGGTGACGTCGTTGGCGCCGATCACGAAGGCGACGTCCGCCTGCGGGAACTCACCGTTGATGTCCTCCAGTTCGAAGACCTCGTCGTAGGGCACGTTGGCCTCGGCGAGCAGCACGTTCATGTGGCCCGGCATGCGGCCCGCCACCGGGTGGATGGCATACTTCACGTCGACGCCCTCCTTCTTCAGCATGTCGGCCATCTCGCGCAGGGAGTGCTGCGCCTGGGCGACCGCCATGCCGTAGCCCGGGACGATGATGACCCGCTCGGCGTTCTTCATGATGTAGGCCGCGTCGTCGGCCGAACCCTGCTTCACGGGCCGGGTCTCGACCTGGCCGGTGCCGGCCGCGGCGGTGTCGCCACCGAAGCCGCCGAGGATCACCGAGATGAACGACCGGTTCATCGCGTGGCACATGATGTAGGACAGGATCGCGCCCGAGGACCCGACCAGCGAGCCGGTGATGATCAGCGCGAGGTTGCCCAGGGTGAAGCCGATCCCGGCCGCCGCCCAGCCCGAGTACGAGTTGAGCATCGACACGACCACCGGCATATCGGCGCCGCCGATCGGGATGATGATCAGGCCGCCGAGCACCAGCGAGGCGATGACGATCAGCCAGAAGATCGCCTTCGACTCGGTGCCGATGAACAGGGCGATCAGCAGCACGAGGCCGGCGGCCAGCAGCGCGTTGATGAGGTGGCGCTGAGGCAGCATGATCGGCTTGCCGGACATGCGCCCGTCGAGCTTGGCGAAGGCGATCACCGAGCCGGTGAAGGTGATGGCGCCGATGGCCACGCCGAGACCCATCTCGAACAGCGACTGCTTGTGGAAGTGCCCGTTCTCGATGATGCCGAACGCTTGCGGTGCGTAGAGGGCGCCCGCGGCCACGAAGACGGCCGCGAGGCCGACCAGCGAGTGGAAGGCCGCCACGAGCTGCGGCATCGCGGTCATCGGCACGCGCTTGGCGATCACCGCGCCGGCGCCGCCGCCGAGCCCTAAGCCCAGCAGGACGAGGATCCAGGCGCCGGCACCCGCCGGCGGGTGGCCGACCAGAGTGGTCAGGATGGCGAGCCCCATGCCGACCATGCCGTACAGGTTGCCCTGCCGGGAGGTCGTGGGGTGCGAGAGCCCCCGCAGCGCCATGATGAACAGGACGCCGGCGACGATATAGAGAAGGGAGGAGACGTTCTCTGACACCGGCTCAGCCCTTCTTCTTGTACATGCCGAGCATGCGCTGCGTGACGAGGAAGCCGCCGAAGATGTTCACGCTGGCGAGCACGATGCCGATGAAGCCGAAGAACCGGGCGAGGCCCGTGCCCTTCTCGATCAGCGGAACGCCGACCGCCAGGATAGCGCCGACGATGATCACCGACGAGATCGCGTTGGTCACCGACATGAGCGGGGTGTGCAGGGCCGGGGTCACCGACCAGACCACGTAGTAGCCGACGAAGATCGCCAGCACGAAGATCGCGAGCCGGAACACGGTCGGATCGACCGCGCCGCCGGTGGCGGCGCTGAGCCCGTGGCCCATGCCGTCGGCGATGACCTGCGCCTGGTCGGCGGCGTTGCGCGCCACCGCGGCCGCGGCGCGCGCGGCGTCGGCCAGCACGCGGGCCTGATCGGCCGCCTGATCGGGAGGGACGATGACGTTTGCCATTCTGCTACTCCTCTCGGCCAGGCTTCACTGCGCGCCTGCCGGGGTGGCCGCACCGGACGCCTTGCTGGCCTCCGACTTGGCCAGCCCCACGGAGGCGGCTTCCGAGGCTGCGCCATCGGTCTTGGGCTGGAAGGATGCGTGGACGACCGAGCCGTCTCGGGTGAGGTTCGTGGCCTTCACCAGCTCGTCGTCCCAGTTGATGGCCAGCGCCTTCGATTCCTTGTCGATCAGGGTCTCGACGAAGGCGTAGAGGTTGCGAGAGTAGAGGCTCGACGAGGTGGCGGCGAGCCGCCCCGGCACGTTGACGTGGCCGACGATCTTCACGCCGCGATCGTTCGTGACGACCTCGCCAGCCTTGGCGCCGGCGACGTTGCCGCCGCGCTCCACCGCAAGATCGACGAGGACCGAACCCGGCTTCATCGACGCCACCATCTCCTCGGAGACCAGCTTCGGCGCCGGCCGGCCCGGGATCAGTGCGGTGGTGATGACGATGTCCTGCTTGGCGATGTGGCCCTTGACCAGCTCCGCCTGCTTCTTCTGGTACTCGGCTGACATCTCCTTGGCGTAACCGCCGGCCGTCTCGGCCTGCTTGAATTCGTCGTCCTCGACGGCGACGAATTTGGCGCCGAGCGATTCGACCTGCTCCTTGGTGGCGGGCCGGACATCGGTGGCGGTGACGACCGCGCCGAGCCGGCGGGCTGTCGCGATGGCCTGGAGGCCGGCCACGCCGACGCCCATGACGAAGACGCGGGCGGCCGGCACGGTGCCGGCGGCGGTCATCATCATCGGCATGGCCCGCCCGTACTCGGCGGCGCCGTCGACGACCGCGCGGTAGCCGGCGAGATTCGCCTGCGAGGACAGGACGTCCATCACCTGCGCGCGGGTGATGCGGGGCATCAGCTCCATGGCGAAGCCGTTGATCCCCGCCTCGGCCATCGCCTTGAGGGCGTCCTCGTTGCCGTAGGGGTCCATGATCGCGATCACGGTGGCGCCGCGCTTCAACTGCGGCAGCTCCTCGGCGCTCGGGCGCCGGACCTTGAGCACGAGGTCGGCATCCCCGGCAGCATCGGCGGCGCTCCCAGCGATGCTGGCGCCGGCGGCCTCGTACTCGGAGTCCAGGATTCCGGCCTTTTGACCGGCCCCGGACTGCACCACGACGTCGGCACCGAGAGTCTTGAACTTCTTGACGGTCTCAGGAACCGCGGCGACGCGCGGCTCCGCGGAGTCCGTCTCGGACAGCACAGCAATGCGCATGCGAGGGTTCCCCTGGAAAAGCTCGGCCTTTCGAATGCGCGAACCGGCGCAGCTTTTCGAGAGGCGGATCTACGATACCGCGATGGATGCGGCCGGAATGTAACTTGCGCCCAATTTAATTGCCAACAATGTGTCAGCGACCCGCCCGGCGAACGCGAGCGGGTTCGTCATCCGCGGCGACGCTCGACGCCGCCGCCCACGGCCCTCTCAGGCGAAGAACAGGTAGAGGACCAGGAGAATGCCGACGACCAGCGGGGCCTTCCACCCCACGGCCGGCGCGAGGGCGCCCACCGCGCCCGCGGCTCCGGAGGCGATCACGCCGACGATGGCCAGCAGCCACGCCTCGCGGATCCCGCCGATGGCGAGGGCCAGCACCCAGCAGATGACGACGCCAGTGGCGATTTCGACGAACCGGACAAATCCGCGATAGGTCTGCTCGTGCGTCGTCGCGTCCATCGCCGGGCTGTAGGTGTGCCCGGCCACCGTGTCACTCTCGGCCATCGTGCGCTCGTTTCCCTAAGACGCGACTTCTTGCGGTCGCGGTCGGATGTAGCTCAAGCGTTTACCTGCCGCAATCGGACGCACGCAAGTTGATCGCTCTCCCGGTGCATCTTCGCGTCGAATCAGGCCGGTTTCGGCAGACCGGCTTCGGTGAGTGCCCGGCCCTGGCGTTTCGTGAGTTCGTCCAGCGAGAAATGCTCGATCTCGGCCTCGAACAACCGGTGGTAGTTGAGCTCAGATCTGAGGTGGAGGAACACGGCGCCCAGCCCCACGGCCGCGCGATCCATGAAGACGAATTCCTGCGGGACAGTCACGGGCCCGCGCTCCTTCAGGGCCTGATGGACTTGGAAGGCCTGTCGGCGACCGTACTCCCCCGGCTTCACGCCGTCGGCGACGGTGCGAGTACGGTCTTCGAGCAGCGGCCCGTAGATGAAGCGGGCCCAGATGTTCAGGATCTCGATCTTCTCCTTGTCGAGATCCTTGAATCCCCAGACCTCGTAGGCGTGGACGATGCGGGCATCGTCGTTCTCCAACAGGCCGCGGTAGAGATCCACGACGCCGCCGACGAAGCGCGGATGGAAGATCCGAACGCAGCCGTAGTCCAGCAGGTTGATTCCCGCGGCCTCGCCGGCGTCCGAGAACACGGTGTAATTGCCCAGATGCGGGTCGCCGTGGATCACCGCTGCCCGGCTGAACGGGTGCCACCACGCCTTGAACATCGCCTGGGCGATCCGGTTGCGCACCTCGACCGGCTCGTCGGCGAAGCCCAGGATCTTGTCCCCGTCGAGCCAGCCGAGCGTGAGCAGACGCTTCGTCGAGAGCTCCGGAAAGACGCGCGGCACGCGCACCGCCGCGATGTCCTTCAGCACGGCCCCGTAGAGCGCCGCGTGCTTGGCCTCGCGCTCGTAGTCGAGCTCCTCGCGCACCCGGGCGCCGATCTCCTTCGCGATCTCGCGCGTGTCGAGCCACGTGTTCATCCGGCGGTGCAGCGCGAACGCGACCTCCAGCTGCTTCAGGTCGGCCTCCACGGCCGACTGCATGTCCGGGTACTGGAGCTTGCAGGCGAGACGTTCGCCGTCCTTGGTGGTCGCGCGATGGACTTGGCCCAGCGAGGCCGCCGCCGCGGGTTTGAGGTCGAAGCTGCCGAAGCGCTCCTGCCAGCCGGCGCCGAGCTCCGACTGCATCCGGCGCCGGACGAAGGCCGCGCCCATCGGCGGAGCGTCCGCCTGAAGCTTCTGCAGCTCGGTCGCGTATTCGGGCGGGAGCAGGTCCGGAACGGTGGCCAGCAGCTGGGCCACCTTCATGATCGGGCCCTTCAGGCCGCCCAGCGCCTGCGCCAGGGCGGCGGCGTTGGTAGTGCCCTCCTTTCCGAACAGCCGTGCCACGGCCATCCGGGCGGCGACGCCGCCGACGTTGGCGCCCACGCTGGCGTAGCGCCCGGCGCGGGCGGAGAAGCGGTTGGCTTCGCGGTCGGTCTCGGCCATCACTCGATCTGCTTGTCTGACGATGATGCGCAGATAAGCCGCCCCCGGCCGCGAACCAGGGGCGTGGGTCCCTGCGCCGCGGGGGCCGACGGGGTCCGCGGCGCTCGGCTCAGGCCTGTCCTTCCATGCTCTCGAGCTCGACGATCATGCTCTCGATCATGCCGAGCCCGATCTGCCAGAAGCCCGGGTCCTTGGCGTCGAGGCCGAAGGGCGCGAGCAGCTCGCCGTATGGCTTCGAGCCACCGGCCGCGAGCAACGCGAAGTAGCGGTCCACGAAGCCGTCCTCCGCCCGGGCGTAGACGCCGTAGAGCGAGTTCACCAGGCAGTCGCCGAACGCGTAGGCGTAGACGTAGAACGGCGAGTGGATGAAGTGCGGGATGTAGGCCCAGAACGGCTCGTAGCCGGAATCCAGCGTGATGGCCGGACCGAGCGATTCTGCCTGGACGGACAGCCACAGCGCGTTGATCTGATCTGTGGTCAGCTCGCCCTTGGCGCGGGCGAGATGGACCTTCCGCTCGAACGAGTAGAAGGCGATCTGGCGCACCACCGTGTTGATCATGTCCTCGACCTTGGCGGCGAGCATGGCCCGACGCTGGGTCGTGTCCGTGGTCGCGGCGAGGAGCCGACGGAAGGTCAGCATCTCGCCGAAGACGCTCGCCGTCTCGGCCAGCGTCAGGGGCGTCGGCGCCATGAGGGCGCCGTTCGGCCCGGCGAGCACCTGGTGGACGCCGTGGCCCAACTCGTGCGCCAGCGTCATCACGTCCCGCGGCTTGCCCTGGTAGTTGACCAGCACATAGGGGTGGACGGAGGGCACGGTCGGATGCGCGAAGGCGCCCGGCGCCTTGCCGGGACGGGTCGGTGCGTCGATCCAGCGCTCGTCGAAGAAGCGCCGCGCGATCCCCGCCATCTTCGGCGAGAAGGCGTCGTAGGCGGACAGCACCGTGTCGCGGGCCTCCGTCCACGGGATCGTGCGCTGCTCGACGCGGGGCAGCGGCGCGTTGCGGTCCCAGTAGGGCAGAGCCTCCTGCCCGAACCACTTCGCCTTGAGCGTGTAGTAGCGGTGGGACAGGCGGGGATAGGCCGCCCGCACGGCGTCGACGAGGGCTTCCACCACCTCGGGCTCGACCCGGTTCGACAGGTGGCGCGCGTCTGCGACGTCCTTGAACCCGCGCCAGCGGTCGCTGATCTCCTTGTCCTTCGCCAGCGTGTTGGTGATGAGCGTGAACACCCGCAGCTGACCGCGCAGGACCGCGCTGATCGCGCCGGCCGCCTCCTTGCGGACTGCGCCGTCCGGATCCTGAAGCTTGTTGAGCGTCGGCTCCAGCGGCATCTCCTCGCCCTGCACGGTGAAGCGCAGCGCGGCGATCGTTTCGTTGAACAGCCGGTCCCAGGCGGCGTTCGACGTGACCGACTTCTCGAGGAACAGCTTCTCGGTGCGATCGTCGAGCTGGTGCGGCTTCTCCCGCCGCAGGTCCTCGATCCACGGGGCGTAGTGGGCGAGCGGCCCTTCGGCCATCGCGGCGTTCATGGCCGTATCGTCGACGCGGTTCAGCTCCAGGGCGAAGAAGAGGAGATCCGCCGAGGCGCTGGTCAGCCGCTCGCGGGTGTCGCCGTAGAACTTGGCGCGCGCCTCGTCGGTGGTGTCGCCGGAATAGACGAGACCCGCGAAGGACATGAGCTTGCCCAGCAGGTCCTCGATGCCCTCGTAGGCGCGCACCGCCTCGGCCAGCCGCGCGGACGCGTCCGGGCCCGCGGCGAGCTCCGCGATCCGGCCGGCGTAGGTCTCGGAGAAGCGGCGGCACTCCTCCTCGGCGCGGGTCATGTCGCCGGAGAAGTTCGGATCATCGAGGCCGGAATAGAGATCCGTGAGGTCCCATTCCGGAAGATGGCCGAGGTCGGCAGCCTTCGCGGCGGCGCGCGCGGCACTCACGCTCTCCGGCAGGCGGACAGTCACCGGCGAGGCGGTGTGGCTCGGCATCATGGTGTGCGATCCTCTCCAAGGGCTCCGGCCCCGTACCCTGATATCGAGCGTGCCGCCACGCGTTCAACGCGGAGGGACCGTCGGACCGGCGCGCGATCGGTGACGACGCGGCGCAAACGTCGTTAAGCGGCACTTTACGACTGTCGGTCACCCTACGGCTCGAAACGAAACAGTCGCCGAATCGGAAGGCCGCGACCGGGTCGAGCCCGCGTCGCGTGTCCGGCCTTCGCGCGCCGTTCAGGGAGCCGCCATGTCCGCCACCGTGCTCATCGTGGATGACGATCCGGTCCAGCGGCGCCTGGCCGAGGCGGCCGTGCGCCGCTTCGGCTTCGAGGCGCGGATCGCCGAGACCGGTGCGGACGCGCTGACCCTGCTGCGATCCGAGGGTGCGGATGTCGTGCTCCTCGACCTCGTGATGCCGGGGCTCGACGGGCTCGGTGTCCTGGCCGAGATGCGCAAGAGCGGCCTCGCCACGCCGGTCATCGTCCAGACCTCCAACGGCTCCATCGACACTGTGGTCAGCGCCATGCGGGCCGGCGCCGTGGATTTCGTGGTCAAACCGGCGGGCGCGGAGCGGCTCCAGGTCTCGATCAAGAATGCCCTGCGGGTCGACACGCTTGAGGAGGAGGTGCGCCGCATGCGCCGCCGCGCCTCCGGGGCGCTCACCTTCAAGGATCTCACCTCGAAGAGCCCCGACATGGAGCGGGTGATCCGCCTCGCCGAGCGGGCGGCGAAGTCGAACATCCCCGTTCTGATCGAGGGCGAGTCCGGCGTCGGCAAGGAGGTCCTGGCCCGGGCGATCCAGGGGTCCGGCGACCGGCGCGGCAAGCCTTTCGTGACCGTCAATTGCGGGGCGATCCCGGAGAACCTGGTGGAATCCACTTTGTTCGGCCACGAGAAGGGGGCGTTCACCGGCGCCACCGAGAAGCACGCCGGCAAGTTCGTCGAGGCCTCGGGCGGGACCCTGTTCCTGGACGAGATCGGTGAGTTGCCCCTCGACGCGCAGGTGAAGCTGCTCCGGGCCCTCCAGGAGGGCGAGGTCGATCCCGTCGGCGGCAAGCGCTCGGTGCGGGTGGACATCCGACTCGTCTCGGCGACGAACCGGTCGCTGCTCGACCTCGTGAAGCAGGGCAAGTTCCGCGAGGATCTCTACTACCGCCTGAACGTCTTCCCGATGACGCTGCCGCCCCTGCGGGCGCGCCGCGAGGACATCCCGGACCTCGTCCGCTCGTTCTGCGCGCGGTTCTCGGCCGAGGAAGGCAAGCGCGTGCGGGCGATCAGCCCGGAGGCCATGGCCCTGCTCACGCGCTATCCCTGGCCGGGCAACGTCCGGCAGCTGGAGAACGCCCTGTTCCGCGCCGTCGTGCTGGCGGACGGCGACGAGTTGACCGTCTCCGAATTCCCCCAGATCGCCGCGCAGGTCGAGGGCTTCGACGTGCGGATCCCGGCAGCGCCGGTCCAGCCGCAGATGCCGGCCTACGCCCCCGAACCGGTGCGGGAGATCGTCCGCGTCGAGGTCCGCGACCCGCACGCTATGTCGCTCGTCGCCGAGGAGACCGGCGAGATGAAGCCGATGGACGTCCTGGAGGCGGAGATTATCCGCTTCGCGCTCCAGTTCTACCGGCAGCGGATGTCCGAGGTCTCGCGCCGCCTCGGCATCGGACGCTCCACCCTCTACCGCAAGCTCAAGGATCTGGGGCTGGAGGAGGACGATAAAACCGAGGACGCGGCCTGATCGAGCGCGGCGTGCGCTAGCGCACCGCGCGCATTCGTTTCGGCCACGGTCGCTGAAATTCTCGGCCCTGCTGCGTCGCGCCGGCAGATGATTGAGCGGATCGTAAGCTGAGCAGCATTAGAAATGACACATTCATCTGCAGGACCGAGCCTCTATTCGCGATAACTGCGGTTGCTCAAAGCCACGCTTGCGCGGATAATCACAATCTGAGCGTGCGGTCCTGCCGCCGCGCCCCGGGAGATCACAATGCGCGTCCCGCGCTCCAGCCTCATCGCGCTGGCCGCCCTTCTCGGTGGCACGCTGGCACCGGCCGGCTCCCTCCGCGCCGCGACGGCCGCGCTGGACCAGCCGGCCACCGATGTCCCCGCGACCCCGCCCACTGCCGCGCCGGGGCCGGCGGCGCCCGCGCCGGCGGACCCATCGGCGCCCGCCGCGACCGCCCTTCCCGACTACAAGCCTGAGGCGCCGGCGGCCGAGCCGTCCCCGGCTCCCGCCGCGGCGGCCCCGGTCGCCCCGACGGACCCGCTCGGCGCCGCAATCTTCGCCCGGTTCGCGGATGCCGCGCCCCTGCTGCTCCGCCTCGCCGGCAAGGACCGCGACGCGATCCGGAGCTTCTACGAGGCCCGCAGCTTCAAGCCGCTCTGGATCTCCGGCGGGGCCTGGACCGACGCCGCGAAGGCGGTGTCGGCGCGGCTGGCGGCCGCCGCCGAGGACGGGCTCGACCCCCGCGCCTACACGGTCCCGGCGCTCGCCGACAAACCGGACGAGAAGGCGGTCGCCGACGCCGATCTGCGCCTGTCCGCGGCGGCGGTTCTCTATGCCCGGGACGCCCGCGGCGGCCGGATCAACCTGGCCTCGATCTCGCGGCTGATCACCCCGCACCTCGATCTGCCGGCCGGCAACGACGTCCTGGCGAAGCTCGACGAGGCCGGCGCGAAAGCCGGCGAGACACTGCAGGCCTACAACCCGGCGACTCCGGGCTATCTCGCGCTGAAGGCGCGGCTCGCCAGCCTGCGGGGGCCTGCGCCGACCGCGGTGAAGCCGCTGCGCCTCCCGGCCGGGCCGGCCCTGCGCGTCGGCATGCGCGATGCCCGCGTCCCGCTGCTGCGGGCACATTTCAACCTCGAAAGCCGTCCGGCCGCGACCCTGGACAAGGGGCCCGGCGAGCCGGAGGAGTACGATTCCATGGTCGCCGACGCGGTGGCCAAGTTCCAGCGCGGCCGCGGCCTACCTGGGAACGGCGTCCTGAACGTCCAGACGGTGCTCGCCCTCGCCGATGCCGGCCGCACGGCGCGCCCGACGGGCGGTGAGGCCGAACTCATCGTCAACATGGAGCGGTGGCGCTGGCTCCCGGGCGATCTGGGGCCGGATTACATCCTCGTCAACGTGCCGGAGTATCGCCTGCGCGCCTACCGGGGCGGTGTGATGCGCGACGAGGCGCGGGTCATCGTCGGCAAGCCGGAATCGCGCACGCCGCTGTTCTCCGGGATGATGGAGTATGCGGTCGTCAACCCGTCCTGGTACGTCCCGCCGTCGATCCTGAAGACGATGGCGCCGAAGCTCGCCGGCTACGGCGGCAAGACCTGGGGCGGCTACGAGGTCGTCCGTCGCGGCGGGCACATCTCGCTGCGCCAGCCCCCGGGGGAGCGCAACGCGCTCGGCTTCATCAAATTCATGTTCCCGAACCAGCACGCGGTCTACCTGCACGACACGCCGAACCGCTCGCTGTTCTCGGCCGCGAAGCGCGATTTCAGCCACGGCTGCGTCCGCGTCGACGACCCGTTCCGCCTCGCCGACGCGGTGCTGCCGAACTGGTCCGCGGATCGGCTGAAGAAGCTGATCGGCAAGGGCGAGCGCACCATCCGGCTGCCGGAGAAGCTGCCGGTCCACCTCGCCTACTTCACGGCGTTCGTGGACGACGGCGGCACCTACCGCACCCTGCCGGATCTCTACGGCTACGACGCGCCGATGCGCGCGGCCCTCGGGCTGCCCGGCGGCGGCGGTCCGGCGATCGCCAGGCTCCCGGAAGAGCCGGCGCGACGCAAGGCCGAGCGCGCCCCGAAGCCGCCCGCGCCCCGGACCGTCCATCGCCGCGCGCCCGAGCGGCCGATCGCGGATGCCGACGCGTGGCCGGGCGGGCGCTACGAGGAGGCGGAGACGCCGCGCCGCGCCCAGCGTCGCGCCGCCCGTGCCGACAGCGCGCCGGAATACGGCGAGCCCGGCCTCTGGACGCCCGCGCCGCAGCAGGCGGCGCCGCGCGGGTGGTGGTAGCCCACCCGCGCCACCAGCAACTTTCAGGTGCGCGGCCGCACAGCCGGGCACGATTTCGCCACGGTCGAGCCTTAGCCGTTTCGGTCGCGAACCCGGTTCAACAGGCGTCGGGTCAGGCTGTCGGGAGAGGATCAGGACCGTCGTGCCCAGTCTCCCGCGCGCCCTTCGCCACCTCACTCTCGCCCTGTCCGGCCTCGCGCTCGGACTGATCGCCGGGACGGCCGAGACCGAGGACGCGGTCGCCAACGGCGACACCCGCTCCCTGTCGATCTACCACACCCACACGCAGGAGAGCGCGACCATCACGTTCAAGCGCGATGGGCGCTACGACCGCGCGGCTCTCGAGCAGCTGAACTGGCTCCTGCGCGACTGGCGGGTCAACGAGCCGACAAAGATGGACCCGCGGCTGTTCGATACGGTCTGGGAGGCCTATCGCCAGGTCGGGGCGACGCAGCCGATCCACGTCGTGTCGGCCTACCGGTCGCCGGGCACCAACGCGATGCTGCGCCGCCGCTCCAGGATGGTGGCCGAGTACAGCCAGCACATGCTCGGCAAGGCGATGGACTTCTTCCTGCCGGACGTGTCGATCGACCGGATCCGGGAGGTCGGTCTCCGGATGCAGCGCGGCGGCGTCGGCTGGTACCCCCATGCCGGAACGCCGTTCGTGCACCTCGACGTGGGCTCGGTGCGGATGTGGCCGCGCATGACCCACGATCAGCTCGCCCGCCTCTTCCCGGACGGCAAGACCGTCCTGCTCCCGAGCGACAACCGCCCCTTCCCTCGCTACGAGGAGGCCAAGGCCGAGATCCTGGCCCGCGGCGGCACCGTGGCGGGCCTCACGACGCAGATGGCCAGCGGCGAGGAGGAGGACGGGCCCGGCCTGTTCGGCTTCCTGGCCAGCCTGTTCGGCGGCGGCCGGTCGGCACCGGAACCCGCGCCGGTGCCGGCCCCGGTGGAGACGGCGCGGAAGTCGCGCCGCGCGCCCGTCGTCGCCGTGGCGAGCGCCGATCCGCAGGATCCGGCGGGCGCGCGCGCGGCCCTCGCCTACGCGGCGCCCGCGGCCGACGACGCCCTGCGCGGCTCGCTGGCCGAGCGGGCGCAGGCGAAAGGCGCCGAGACCAAGCCCTCCGACACCAGGCCCGCCGACGCCAAGGCGCTCCTGACCGCCAGTCAGCCGGTCGCCGTCGACGATACCGTGACCGCCGTCACGGCACCGCTCCCGCCGCGGCGCCCCGCCGATATGGCCGCCGTCGCGGCGAGCCTGAACATGCCCCTGCCGCCGCCCCGCCCTGTGCAGTTCGCGGCGCTGGAGCGCGGGATGGCCAACCTCGCGCCGGCGGCCGAGATCCGCGCCCTCGACAAGCCGGCGGCGGCGGTTCCGGCTCGCGCCCGCTCCCTCGTGGCTCCGGACGCGGATGCCAAGGCGCAACTGCGCGCCCTGTTCGACTCCGTATCGGCCGGCCCGGGCGCTGCCCCGGCGAGCCGCGCGACCCCCGTGCACGTGGCCGCCACGCGCCTGCGCGGCGCCGCGCCCGACGCGGTGGTCGGCGCAGCGCCCGACCGGGTCACTACGCGCTTCAGTCCCCGCAGCCCCGGCGACGACCTGCCGACCCGTTTCACCGGCTCGGCCGCGCGGGCCGTGTCGGGGGCGCGGTGATTCGACCGTCGTCGTCAGGACGTCCGGATCGGAGCCACGCAGTGGGCCGGGCCACCCGGGGCGGTCGACGCCGGATACCCGCTCAGCGCAGAGGCTTGGACAGGTTGACCGCCAGCGCGCCGACCAGCGTGGTCGCGTAGCTGTCTTCCTGCGTCGCCGAGATGCGCTCCGCCTCGCTGCCGCTGTTGGCCGCGACCGACATCATCAGCATCACGGCCGTGACGACACCGCCGAGACCGGCGACGAGAGCGAGGTAGGCGCGAACGGCGACGCTCGGGACAGCCGCGACCGCTTCGGTCTCGGCGAGGCACAGCGGCGATGGGCTGTGGGACATGGTGGCGGCCGCTTCTGACGGGCGATGCTGAACCCGACGCGGGCCGATTAGGCGCACGTCGGGCGTACCCATTCAATCGAAGAACGCCTCAAAAAGAGGCGAGTTCGACCGAAAGGCGAATTTTTCCACTGATCCTCATACGGAAGGTTGATAGCCGAAAGGGGGACGTGCTCGGCGTCCCCCGGACCGGTCTCAGCCTTCCTTGCCGGCGACCTTGCCGAGCGCCGCCTGGGCGGCCGCCAGCCGGGCAATCGGCACCCGGTAGGGCGAGCAGGACACGTAATCGAGTCCCACCTCCTGGCAGAAGCCGACCGAGGCGGGATCGCCGCCGTGCTCGCCGCAGATGCCGAGCTTGATGTCCGGCCGGGTCTTGCGGCCGCGCTCGACGCCGATGCGCACCAGCTCGCCCACGCCTTCCTGGTCGATCGTGATGAACGGGTCGGCCGGCAGGATGCCCTTCTGGGTGTAGGGGCCCAGGAAGGTGGCGGCGTCGTCGCGGGAGATGCCCAGCGCCGTCTGGGTGAGGTCGTTGGTGCCGAAGGAGAAGAACTCCGCGGTCTCGGCGATCTCGTTGGCCTTGAGGGCCGCGCGCGGCAGCTCGATCATCGTGCCGACCTGATAGTCGAGGGTCGCGCCCTTCTCCTCGGCCACGGCCTTCGCCATGGCGTCGATGCGGGCCTTCACGATGTCGAACTCGGCGCGGGTGAAGACCAGCGGCACCATCACCTCGGGCGTCACCGCCTTGCCGGTATCGGCGGCCGCCTGGACCGCGGCCTCGAAGATCGCGCGGGCCTGCATCTCGGCGATCTCCGGGAAGGCGATCGCGAGGCGGCAGCCGCGGAAGCCGAGCATCGGGTTGTGCTCGGACAGCTCGCGCGTCCGGTGCCGGATCTTCTCCTCGGAGACGCCCGTCGCCTTCACGACCTCGGCGACCTCGGCGTCGGTGTGCGGCAGGAACTCGTGGAGCGGCGGGTCGAGGAGGCGGATCGTGACCGGCAGGCCGGACATGATCGTGAACAGCTCGAGGAAGTCCTGCCGCTGGTAGGGCAGGATCTTCGCCAGCGCCGTCCGTCGGCCCTCGGCGTCGTCGGCGAGGATCATCTCGCGGACCGCGATGATGCGGTCACCCTCGAAGAACATGTGCTCGGTGCGGCAGAGGCCGATGCCCTCGGCGCCGAAATTGCGCGCGGTCCGGGCGTCCGTCGGCGTGTCGGCGTTGGCGCGGACCTTCATGCCGCGGATCGCGTCGGCCCACTCCATCAGCGTGGCGAAGTCGCCCGACAGCTCGGGCTCCAGCATCTTCACCTCGCCCTGGATCACCTGGCCCGTGGACCCGTCGATGGTGATCCGGTCGCCGGCCTTCAGCGTCGTGCCGCCGACCGTCAGGGTCTGCGCCTTGTAGTCGATCCGGATCGAGCCGACGCCGGAGACGCAGGGCTTGCCCATGCCGCGGGCCACCACGGCGGCGTGGCTGGTCATGCCGCCGCGGGTGGTGAGGATGCCCTCGGCGGCGTGCATGCCGTGGATGTCCTCGGGCGAGGTCTCGATCCGGACGAGGATGCACTTGCGCTCGGCCTTGCGGTGCGCCTCCGCGTCCTCGGAATTGAATACGATCTCGCCGGTCGCCGCGCCGGGCGAGGCCGGCAGGCCGGAGGCGATCACCTTGCGGTCGGCCTTCGGGTCGATGGTCGGGTGCAGGAGTTGGTCGAGGGCGCCGGGCTCGACGCGGCCGATCGCCTCCTCGCGGGAGATCAGCCCCTCGCCCGCCAGATCAACGGCGATGCGCAGGGCGGCCTTGGCCGTGCGCTTGCCGTTGCGGGTCTGGAGCATCCAGAGCTTCCCCTTCTCGATGGTGAATTCCATGTCCTGCATGTCGCGGTAGTGCGACTCCAGGATCCCGTAGATCCGGGTCAGCTCCGCGAAGCTCTCGGGCATGGCCTTCTCCATGGAAGGCTTGTCGCTCTCCGCCTCTTCCCGCGCCTTCTCGGTGATGTTCTGCGGGGTGCGGATGCCCGCCACGACATCCTCGCCCTGCGCGTTGATCAGGAACTCGCCGTAGAGCGCCTTCTCACCGGTGGAGGGGTTGCGGGTGAAGGCGACGCCGGTGGCCGACGTGTCGCCCATGTTGCCGAACACCATGGCCTGCACGTTGACGGCCGTGCCCCAGCTCTCCGGGATGTTGTTCAGCTCCCGGTACTTCTTCGCGCGGGGGATCATCCACGAATTGAACACGGCGCCGATCGCGCCCCAGAGCTGGTCGTCCGCGCCCTGCGGGAAGTCCGAGCCGTGCTCGTCGCGCACGATGCTCTTGTAGGTCTGGATGAGGGTCTTCCAGTCGCCGGCGCCGAGCTCGGTGTCTAGGTCGAAGCCCTTGCCCTCCTTGTACTGCTCCAGCGCCTCCTCGAAGGCGTGGTGCTCAACGCCGAGCACCACGTTCGAGTACATCGTGATGAAACGGCGGTACGAATCGTAGGCGAAACGCTCGTCGTCGGCCTCCTTGGCGAGGGCCAGGACGGTCTCGTCGTTGAGGCCGAGATTGAGGACCGTGTCCATCATGCCGGGCATCGAGGCGCGCGCACCCGAGCGGACCGACACGAGCAGCGGGTTCGTCGCGTCGCCGAACTTGCGGCCGGTGAGCTTGCCCACCTGGGCGAGCGCTTCCGCGACCTGATCCTTGAGTTCCGGCGGATAGGATTTGCCGTGATCGTAGAAGTAGGTGCAGACCTCGGTGGTGATCGTGAAGCCCGGCGGGACCGGCAGGCCCAGGTTGGACATCTCGGCGAGATTGGCGCCCTTGCCGCCGAGCAGGTCGCGCATCTGCGACTTGCCCTCCGCCTTGCCGTCGCCGAAGGCATAGACCCACTTCGCGCTGCCGGTCGCCATGTCGATCCCGTCCGTATCTGGTGCCCGGCGCCGGCCGAGCTGATGGGCGGGGTTGGACCATCCCGCAGCGCAACGCAAGATGAACGCGCGATGGCCCTGTGCGTGCGCGACTGACGGCTCGAGCGGTCTGTCAGGTCCGCGCCGTCGCGGCGCGGGCGCGGCCCGTCAATGCAGGATTCCGAGCCCGATCACGCCGACGACGATCAGGTAGATCGCGACGATGTAGTTGAGCAGCCGCGGCATCACCAGGATCAGGATTCCGGCGAGTATCGCGATCAGCGGCTGGAGGTTCGAGATGGTGATGGTCACGGACGCCTCCTGAGGGCCGAGCTTGGCCGCCGGTATCGACGCCTCTACCCCACGGAGGTTCCCTGTAGCTTGGGCGGGGCGGCCGGTGGTCCGGCCGCCCCGGGGCGGATCAGGGCTTCGGCGTCGGGGTCTCGGTCCCGGGGATCGGGTCCTTGGCCTCGCCGGTCGGCAGGCTCACGGCGATCGTCGGGTGCGACAGCTCCGGATAGGGCTCGATCACGTTGGCGCCGTTGAGCGGCTTGTTGGCGCCGTTGTGACAGGTGGCGCAGTTGATCTTCGGCACGTCGCCCAGGATCCCGAGCCGGTTCCGCGGGAATGTCGATTTCAGCGGCTCCATGTAATCCTGGTTCAGGTCACGCACCATGCGGATGCCGTACCAGGCATGGACGCGGTTGGGCGTGCTGGTGTCCCACTGCGCCACCGATCGGGTGTTGTGGCAGAAGGTGCAGTTGACCCCGAGCGATTGCGACATGCTGATCATGATCGCGAAGGTCTTCTCGGCGTCCTGGATCGGCTTGCCCTTGGTCTCCGGCAGCGCCGTGGTGGCGTTGACCCGGACCGCGTCCTCCGACGTCTCCTTGTGCTGATAGAAGGCCTGATAGACGTCGTAGGGCAGCGAGGTGTTGCCGACTTCTGCGGAGGCGAGGTTCTGGCTGTTGTTGCGCGGGATGAAGCGCCCCGCCCCCTGAACCGGACGGTCGAACCAGATATTGGCCGGCACCGGATTGCCGCGGTGACAGGTGTAGCAGGTCACGCCCGCTTGATGGACGTGGTTCTCTTTCCAGGACGAGTTGATGTACTGGGTCATCTGGAGCATCCGCCGGGCGACGCGCTTCTGGTAGAGCTCGTCGGACGCCATGTTCTCGGTGCTGTGGCAGTAGGTGCAGCCCTGCTGCGGGGCCACCCACTCGGTGATCGACACCATCAGCCGGTTGAACTGCTCGGCCGAAAGATCGCCCAGAACCTGGACGTTCTGGTAGACGGCCGAGGCCTTGTCGCCGCCCGCATCGGCCGGATCGGCCGGGGTCGGGGCGACGTTCGCGGCGGCCAGCGCCTCGTTGCCGGCGCGGGTGCGGATCAGGTCCATGCCCGTCCCGCGGAAGCCGGTCTGCTTGTTCGCCATCGGCGGGTGGGTCCAGCCGGCGCCGCCGAACATCGCGATGGTGAGGAAGAGGGCCAGTGCGCCGCCGGCCACCGCCAGAATCGTCTTCATGACGGCCTCCTCACGGCTTCATGCCGGGTGCGAGATGGGCGGGATCCACGATCGGGCCGTAGACCTGCGGGTACGAGGGCGCGACGCCGTGCTTGACGGCCCAGAGGTACCAGTTGTCGACCACGGTCCCGGTGAGCAGGATGCCGATGCCGCCGGTCAGCGTCGTCAGCACGGCGAACCACCACGCCCAGCGATGGACCGACTCCATCGTGGCGTTGAAGCCCATGGTCCAGCGCCAGAACAGGGCGGCGCGCTCGGTGGCCGTGCCGCGGTCGACGATCTGGTCGATCTCGCGCTCCGCGCCGTAGCGCGAGCAGGCCAGGATCGTGCCCCCGTGCATCGCGAACAGCAGCGTCGACCCGTAGAGGAACGTGATCGAGAGCATGTGGAACGGGTTGTAGAAGAGGTTCCCGTAGCGGAGCGAGAAGGCCGCGGTCCAGTCGAGGTGCGGGAAGATGCCGAACGGCACGGCTTCCGACCACGAGCCCATCAGCACCGGCCGGATGAAGCCGAGGACGAGGTAGAGCCAGATCGCCGACGCGAAGGCCCACGGCACGTGCAGGCCGAGGCCGAGCGCCCGCGCCCGCTTGTAGAGATGGACCCACCACAGCAGGATCGAGGCCGTCAGGAAGAAGCCGGCGATGAGCCACCACCCGCCCTCGTTCAGGGGCGGAAGGACCTTCAGGCCGTACTTCGGGAGAGGCGGCTCGAGGGCGAGCCACGGCAATTGCCGGACGAACTGGACCGGGTCCCAGTTCACCGAGGCCCACATGTTGAGCCCGATGATCTCGAAGGCGATCACCCCGCATGTGATCGACAGGGCCGCGATGTAGCCGATGTAGATCGGCCCGACCTGGCTGTTGCCGATCAGCCCGAACAGGTAGCTGTTGAACGGCTTGCCGACCCGCTCGTCGACCGCGACCGGAACGCCCTGATCCGGCACGAGCGGGCGCACCTGAACCTGCGTGAAGATGTTCTGGTAATAGGCCATGGCCTGCCCTCCCCCGGAGTGCCGCGCGCTGAGCGGCGGCGACCCGCGTTAGTCCCCTCGTTCCGATCGCGTCCGACCCGTCACCGCCAGACCGGCAGGTTGAGCCACCAGCCCCACCATTGCGGCCAGCCCTGCGTCCAGAACGGCCCGCTGATGACGATGCAGACCGCGCTCCAGAACCCTGCAGAGAGCGCCAGGAACAGGCCGAGGCGGTGGATGCCGAGCGTGCCGATCGAGTAGCCGATCGTGTCGCGGAAGAAGGTGTCCTCGTGCTCGGGCGTCTTGACGGTCTCGCCCTTCTTCGGGTTGGTCGCCGACAGGATCAGGCCGCCGTGCATCGCCAGGGCCAGCGTCGTCGTGAAGAAGAACGTCACGGCCAGCATGTGGGCCGGATTATAGTGGAAGTGGAGATACTGGTATCCGGTGTTGGACACCCAATCGAGATGGCTGAGGATGCCGTACGGGAAGCCGTAGCCCCAGGCGCCCATCAGCAGCGGCCGGATCACCACGAGGGTGAAGTAGGCGAAGATCGCCATGCCGAAGGCCGCGGGGACGTGGTAGCCGATCCCGAGCTTGCGGCAGATCTCGACCTCGCGCAGCGCCCAGGAAACGAACGAGCCGAGCGCGCACATGGTGATGATCTGCCAGAGCCCACCATCCTTCAGCGGCGCGAGTCTCAGGCCGTAGCTGACATCGGGCGGCGCGATGTTGATCTGCCAGATGTTCCAGGTCGGTCCGATCGCGGCGCCGTAGATGACGAGCGCGGTGCCCAGCACCGTGAAGAACATACCGACGACGCCGAAGAAACCGACGAAGAACGGCCCGACCCAGAAGTCGAACAGGTCGCCTCCGAGCAAGGTGCCGCCGCGAACCCTGTATTTGCGCTCGAAGCTCAGCATCGCCATGGCGGCTGCTCCTCAGTCAGGCCGGAGAAGAAGGTTGGTGGACCGCGGCCCTCGCGCGCCGCGGTCCGGACCGGCACTCAGGCCGGCATCTGCGGCAGCGCGAGCGTGATGGTGTTCTGGGCCGCCTTGTTGTTTCTCGGGCCGTCCAGCCAGTTGAACCGGTCGGTCGAGAGCAGGATGAAGTGGATCAGCAGCGCCAGGATAAAGAGGAAGGTGAACAGAGCCACCAGCGTGCGCCGCGGATCGAAGAGCAACCAAACCTTGTGCATCCGATCCTCCTCAGCCGATCATCGTGACGAGGGCGTGGGCCGCATCGCGAACGCCCTCGAGAGAGGCGTAGCCCTGCGGTCCGGGGAGCCACGGACGCCACAGCCAGACGAGGATGTGGGCGACCACGGCGATCGCCGTGAAGATGAGGAAGCTCGTCAGGAAGATCGCGTGGAACTCCTTGGCTTCCGGTTCCGTCAGCCCGGACAGGCTGCTCGGTCTTTCTGTTGTGACGGGTCCACTCGCCATCGTTCAGACCTCCGTGTGTTGGCCGCGCCTCTGGCGAGGCGCGACGGGTTCAGCCGCGATGCCTTTCGGCTGTCACGGCCCGACTTCCCCCGCGTGACCGGACGGAAGCGTCTCGCTCAGGGGCGTTTCAGCCCATGAAGGCGAAGGGGATCGCCTGAACCGCCATGGCGCGGGCCTCGCCGAAGACCGAGCGGCGCGCCGGCGCCAGGCCTGGGCGGGCCGTCTCGCGGCTGGGCCGGAACCGGTTCAGCGCCGCGGCGGCGAGGAAGAACGGGTAGGTCGCCGCCAGGATCAGCCGGAACTGAAACGCTTCCTGGTGCTGGCGGCCGGTCGGGACCATCGTTCGCATCGTCAGGTCTCCTCTGGGTGAAACGGAAAGGCGGCTCATGCGGGCACTCCTCCCGCGAGGGCGGCCCGGGCCCGCGCCACGTGGGCGGGCGCTACGGCGGCGGCCTCGGTGTCCCGGGCAGCCCGCTCGGCGGCGTCGCGCAGGCGCTTGGCCGCGGAGATCCGGGCGAGCACCGGCTGGGCCTCGACGAGGGCGTCGAGTGCCTGCCGGGCGGCCTCGTCCCACGGCAGCTCGGCGTGCCGCCGCGTGGGAGTGGCCTCGACCTTGTCCATGTCGCGGGCGAGCGGCAGGATGTGGAAGAGGGTGTCGAACAGGGCGTTGCAGACCTCCTGGACCAGGTAGGTCGCCCCGGCGTAGCCCATGAACGGCGTGCCGGTGTGCCGCCGGATGATCGCGCCGGGGAACGAGGCCGGCACGTAGGTCGCCCGGGCGCCGCACTCGGCGAGGTACATCCGCTCGTTGAACGAGCCGAACAGGACCAGCGGCGGCTTGGCCGCGACGGCGGCGCGGACGGCCGCGTTGTCGGGCTTCAGACCGGCCGAGCGCCCGAAGGCGAAGTGGCAGGGCAGGCCCATCTCGTCTTCTAGGAAGTGGCGCACGCCCCGCGCGTAGGTCTCGGTCGCGACGATGCCGAAGCTCGCGGTCCCGAAGAAGTCCTGCGTCACCGAGCGCCAGAGATCCCAGACCGGCTTGATCGTGGTGTGCCGCTCCCGCTCGATGAACGGCTCGGGATCGAGGCCCAGGATCTCGCCGAGCGAGCGCAGGAACTTGGTCGTGGACAGGATGCCGATCGGCGCCTGAAGGTACGGGCGCTCCAGATCCTCGCAGAGCAGCCGCCCGAACTCCCGGTAGAGGCAGATATTGGCGTCGGTGTTGACCAGCTTCGGCACGTCGGCGAGGTGCGCGCCGAGCGGGAAGGTGAGGTTCACCTCGGCGCCGATCCCCTCGACCAACCGCCGGATCTCGGCGAGGTCGGAGGGCATGTTGAAGGTGCCGTAGGCCGGGCCGATCAGGTTCACCCGCGGCTTCTCGCCGGGCTTCTTCTCCGGCCGGGCCGGGATGCCCTTCTTGGCGAATTTCTTGGCGCCGTATTCCTGCCAGAGCCAGCGCATGGCGCGGTCGGCGGCCTGCCACTGGTCCTCGTCGATGGTGCGCGGCAGGAAGCGCTGGAGGCCGGTGCCCTCAGGGGTCACGCCTCCGCCGATCATCTCGGCGATGGAGCCGGTGACCACGACGCTGGGCTGGCCCGGATCGAGGGTCGCGTGGGCGCGCTTCATGGCGCCCTCGGTGCCGTGCCGGCCGAGTTCCTCCTCGGCGAGCCCGGTGACCACGATCGGCAGCTCGTGCGGCGGCAGCGCGTCGGTGTAGTGCAGCACCGAGGTGACCGGCAGGTTCTCGCAGCCCACGGGGCCGTCGATGACGACCTGCAGGCCCTTGATCGCCGTGAAGACGTAGACCGCGCCCCAGTAGCCCCCGGCCCTGTCGTGATCGAGGATGAGCATCAGGCCATCTCCCCGATCGGCTTCTTCGGACCCTCGATCTTCGGTCCCTGGCGCTTCTGCGGCACCTCCTGCCAGACGCCCGCGGCGTGGCCGGTGCCGACGCCCTCGAAGAAGTCGCGCATGGCGTCGAACCGCGCCCTGTTGCCGAGGGCGGCGTTGATCACCGTGGCGAGCGACCCGGCGCCGGCCGCGCCCATCAGCGGGCGCGCCGAGATCAGGTTGGTGAAGTAGAGCGCCGGCGTGCCGCGCTCCTTGGCGCGCTGCACCACCGGCGTCGTGCCGATGGCGAGATCGGGCTTCAGCGCTTCGAAGGCGAACAGATCATCCTCGAGGGAGGCCCGGTAGCGGACCTCCGTTCCGCGAGACTCGAGCCAGTCGCGATCCGCCTCCGACCAGGGCGTGCGCGGGCAGGCGGTGCCGACATAGGGGACCTCGGCGCCGCTCTCGACGAGGAGGCGCGCCACGAGCAGCTCCGATCCCTCGTAGCCCGAGAGCGTGATCCGCCCCTTGATCGGCATCGCGCCGAGCGCGCCGCGGATACCGGGCAGGATGCGGTTCTTGGCGGCCTCGACGGTGGCGCGGGGCACGCCGCAGGCCTCGCCGATCCGGTCGAGCCAGTCGGCGGTCCCGTCGACGCCGACGGGAGCGGAGCCGACGATCGGGCGGCCGGCCGCCTCGAACTCGCGGATCGAGGCCGTGTAGAACGGGTGAATCGCCGCCACCGCCGCGCAGTCGAGGGCCGCGTAGAGCTCGCGCCATTCCCGGGTCGGCACGACCGGGCCGGCCGAGAGTCCCAGCGGCTCCAGGAGCGATCCGATCACCACCGGGTCGGCCGGGAAGACCTCGCCCAGCAGCGCGACGCTCGGGCGCTCGGAACGGCCACCGCGGGGGGCGGCGACGGGCCCCTGCTCGGCCTCCGCGCGGGCGACCTTGAGCATGGCGCCGGCGAGCACGTCCTTCGCTTCCGCGTGGGTCGGGACGCCGAAGCCCGGCACGTCGATCCCGATCACCCGGACGCCGTCGATCGCCTTCGGCAGCAGGCGCAGCGGCACACCGGAGGCCGTCGGAACGCAGAGGTTGATGACGACGACGGCGTCGTAATCCTCCGGCTTCGCAGTCGCGTGGACCGCCTCGCGGATGTCCTCGAACAGCTTGCCGGTGACGAGCGTCTCGGAGTTGAACGGCACGTAGCCGACGCTGCGCCGCGCCCCGTAGAAATGCGACGTGAAGGTCAGGCCGTACACGCAGCAGGCCGAGCCCGACAGGATCGTCGCCGTGCGGCGCATCCGCAGACCGACCCGCAGCGAGCCGAAGGCCGGGCACATGCTCTGCGGCTGGTCGTGCGGGCCCTGGGGATAATCCTCGCGCAGCTGCGCCAGGGTCTCCGACATGCCGGCGGCTTCCGCGGCCGCCACCATCGCGTCCTTACCGGCGTGGCAGCCCAGGCCGTCGCTCTGCGCCGCGGCGAGGTCGATGGTGGCCGGCGCCTTGCGGGCCCGCAGATCGGCGATGTCGAGGGAGACGGCCATGCGCGTCAGACCTCGTCGTACACGACTTCGAGGGACGGCTTGGACACGTGGGCGACGCCGCACATGTCCTCGTGGGTCGCCGGAACCAGCACGACGTCGCGGCCGGTGGTCTCGCTGGAGAACAGGCCGAGCAGCCCGTCCTGCGAGAGCGGCGTCGGGCGGTGCGGCGCGGCCTCCGCGACATTGGCGGCGAGGTCCGCGAACAGGGTGCCCCAGCGCCCGTCCGGCTTGCCGATGATCTCGTAATTCGCGCTCTTGCGGCGGATGTCCTCGTCGGCCGGGATCGAGGCCAGGACCGGGATGCCGGCCGCCTCCGCGAAGGCCTGGGCCTCGCCGGTGCCGTCGTCCTTGTTGATCACGAGTCCGCCGACGCCGACATTGCCCCCGAGCTTGCGGAAATACTCCACCGCCGAGCAGACGTTGTTGGCGACGTAGAGCGACTGCAGGTCGTTCGAGCCGACGACGATGACCTTCTGGCACATGTCCCGGGCGATCGGCAGGCCGAAGCCCCCGCAGACCACGTCGCCGAGGAAGTCGAGGAGGACGAAGTCGAAGCCCCACTCGTGGAAGCCCAGCTTCTCCAGAAGCTCGAAGCCGTGGATGATCCCGCGGCCGCCGCAGCCGCGCCCGACTTCGGGACCGCCGAGCTCCATTGCGTAGACGCCGTCGCGCTTGAAGCAGACGTCGCCGATCGCGACCGACTCGCCCGCGAGCTTCTTCCTGGTCGACGTCTCGATGATGGTCGGGCAGGCCTTGCCGCCGAAGAGGAGCGAGGTCGTATCGCTCTTCGGGTCGCAGCCGATCAGCAGGACCTTCTTGCCCTGCTGGGCCATCATGTAGCTGAGATTGGCGAGGGTGAACGACTTGCCGATGCCGCCCTTGCCGTAGATCGCGATGATCTGCGTTTCTTTCTTCGCCGGTGCGGTGGACACGGCATCGGGCTCGATCGCGGCCTCGGCGCGGAGCTGAGTCGCCTGGGACAGGGCAGCCTTGTTGAGCTGAACGTTCACGCGGCGTCCCTCCAGTCGAGGATCATCTTCAGGCAGCCCGGATCCGCGAACGCGGTGCGGTAGGCGTCCTGGGCCTGTGCCGCCGGGGCACGGTGGGTAATCAGACCGTCGAGGGAGAGCCGGCCGCTCTCGATCATCCGCGTCACCGCCACCGTGTCCTCGGGCCTGAACTCGGCCGAGATCCGGATCCGGGCCTCGCGCATGAACGCGGGCGGGAAAGCGAAGCTGAGGGGCGCCTCGTAGAACCCGGCGAGGACGATCTCGCCCCCCGGTGCGAGCCGGGCGATCAGGTCGTCGAGGCCGGCGGCGTTGCCGCTGACATCCGTGATCGTCGCGTAGTCGCGCCGGGGATCCGCGTCGGGCGCGACGACGGTGTATCCGTGCTCGCCGGCTGCGCGCACGGGGTCCGTCTCCCAGACGGTGGGCGCGGCGCCCGCAGCCAGGGTCAGCCGCGCGAGCAGCCGGCCGAGGACGCCGTGCCCGACGATGAGCGGAGCCGCGCCGAGAGCGAGGCGCCCGAGGGCGCGATGGGCAGTCGCCGCGAGGGCCAGGAGGCAGGCCTGCTCGCCGAGGGCCTCGTCCACCGGCACGAGGCGGGCGGCCGGTGCGACCAGATGGGACGCGGCGCCTCCGAACAGGCCGCGAACGGCGCCGAAGCAGCGGGCCCCCGGGACGTAGACGGTCTGGCCGACCCGGACCGAAGCGCCGGCATCCGCCTCCACGACCGTCCCGACGGATTCGTAGCCCGGCACCAGGGGGTAGCCCATGCCCGGGAAGGGCGGCATCCGCCCCGACCAGAGCAGGCGCTCGGTGCCGGTGCTGATCCCGCTCCAGGACACCGCCACGACCGCGTCCGCGTCAGTGGGCGGCGTCAGGGCCAGGCGCTGAACCGACAGGTGCTCCGGGTTTTCCAGAATGACGGCCAGAGCGTCCATGGCTGGAAGTGTCCACCCTTTGCGTTGCGACTCTCTCTGGTGCGAAGCCGCTATGTGTCATCCTAGATAGACACAGGTCAGCGTCAAGTCACACTTACTTGGCTGGGCCTGTTTTTTGAGCTCTCAGCACCCGCGCGAGCAGGGGGCGACGTGTCGGATGCTCGTGCGTGGCGGTGAAACCTGCGGCCGCGAGCATCGCGCGCAGCTCCTCGGCCCGGCGCGGCCGGCCGGAGCCCATCGCCAGGAGGTAGAAGCCGAAATAGGCGTCGCCGACCGGCTCCGCGCCGGGCGTCCCGGCCATCGGCTCCGCGATGAGCAGCGTGCCGCCCGGCGGCAGCGCCGCGTAGGCCGCCCGCAGCAGTGCCTGGGCCGGCGCGTCGTCGTGATCGTGGACGATCCGCACCAGGGTGATCGTGTCGGCGCCCGCGGGCAGCCCGCCGTGGAAGTCGCCTCCGCGGCAGGCGATCCTGTCGCCGAGGCCCGATTGGTCGAGGCGCGCTCGGGCGCGGTCGGCGACGGCCGGCAGGTCGAACAGGGTCATGCGGGGGCCGGCGTGCCGCGCCGCCACGGCCTGCAGGAAGGCGCCCTCGCCGCCGCCGACATCCATGAGGTGCCGGACGCGCGACAGGTCGCAGGCGTCGAGCACATCCTCGGCGATCAGCGCCTGCGAGGCACCCATCAGGCCGCTGTAGGGAGCCACCGTGCGCGCGTCGCCCGTCGCCCCGGCCGCGTAGGGCCAGTAGCCCGCGAGGCGGGTCGGCTGGGCCTGTCCGCGCAGCAGGGCGACCGGATCCGCGAGATCCGCGTAGAGCAGCGCGTGATGCTCGATCATGGCGGCGATGCCGGGATTGCCGACCAGGGCCGCGCCCAGGTCGGCAATCCCGAATCGGTCATTCGACAGGGCGCGCAGCAGACCGAGGGACTCGGCGGCGCGCAGCAGGCGTCGTGCCGCGTCGGGCGTGAGGTCGAGCCGCCGCGCCAGCGCGTCGACCGTCTGCGGGCCATCCGCGAGGATCGCGAACAGGTCGAGGCGGATGCAGGCGGTCAGGACCTGCGCGTAGACGAAGCCGGCACAGAGGTCGAACAGCGCGCGCGTGTTGCGCTGCGCGATGCGGCGCGTCAGCGGAAAACCCGCCGCCCAGCGCTGGAACCGGGGGCTGGCGACGAGGCGGTTGCGCCACGCGAGCCACCTGTCCGCCCACGCGGGCGGAACGGGCGGCACCGTGCCGGTTCCGGGGAGCGATCCGGCGCTCAGACCGCCACCGCGCGCAGGCTCGCGGGCAGGAACAGCCGCGCCTGCGCCTCGATCTCGGCGGTGAGCGCGGCCACGCCCGGACAGGGCGGGATCGCCGCGATCGCCTCGCGGGTCAGCCGGGACAAGCGCTCCATCGCGCCGCCGGTACCCAGCAGGGCGGCGGCGTTGGGGCGGCCCAGCGTCGCGTCGCGCCCGGCGGGCTTGCCGATCTCCTCCTGCCGGCAGGCGACGTCGCGCAGGTCGTCGGCGACCTGATAGGCCTCGCCGAGGCACTCGCCGAGGCGGCGCCAGGGTTCAGGCTCCGCCCCCGCCGCCGCGGCACCGGCCACGGTGGCGGCGGCGAACAGGGCGCCCGTCTTCGCCTGCTGATAGTCGCTGAGGCTGATATGCGCCTCCGATTCCCAGGCCTGCCCGGCCGCGATGCCGGACGGCGACCCCGCGGCGCGGCCGAGGAGTCCGACGAGGCGCCCGAGGCGCGCCGGATAAGGCCCGACGGACCGCGCGAGGGTCTCGAAGGCGAGGACGATCAGGGCGTCGCCGGTCAGGACTGCGATCGGCTCGCCGAAGGCGACGTGGACGGAGGGCTTCTGCCGCCGCATCGGCGCATCGTCGAAGCACGGCAGGTCGTCGTGGACCAGCGAGGCGCAGTGCAGGAGCTCGATAGAGGCGGCGGCCGCCACGGACCCCGCCGGGTCGTCGTCGCCGCAGGCGCGGGCCACCGAGAGGCACAGGCGCGGCCGGATCCGATGGCCGCCGGGAAACACCGCGTAGCGGAGAGCCTCCGCCAGAAGGGGCGGGGCGCCGGGCGCCTCCGCGTGCGCAACGGCGCGATCCAGCGCCATCTCGATCCGCCGACCGGACTCCATATCGTTGCCTCCCGTGTTGTATGCGGTTGTCAGCAACAGGTGTCATTTCTTATTGACACTTTGCGGAGGGGAGATCAATCCCGTGGTGGGGGAGTTCGGAGCGGCCGTGGCGCAGGAGCGCGTCGTCGTGATCGGTGCCGGGATCGGTGGCCTCGCCGCCGCCCTGCGGCTCGCCCATGCCGGCTTCGAGACGACAATCCTCGAGCGCGCGCCGCAGCCCGGCGGGAAGATGCGCGCCGTCCCGGTCGGGGACCGCGCCGTCGAGGCCGGTCCGACCGTCTTCACGATGCGCTGGGTTCTCGAGGAGCTGTTCGCCGACTGCGGGGCGGATCTCGGCGACCGGGTCGCCCTGTCACCGGCAAGGCTCCTCGCCCGTCACGCCTGGAGCCGGGACGAGCGTCTCGACCTCTTCGCCGATATCGACGCGTCGGCGGACGCGATCGCGGCCTTCGCGGGACCGCGCGAGGCGGACGGCTACCGGCGCTTCTGCGCCCGCTCGGCCGAGGTCTACCGCACCCTCGAAGGGCCCTTCATCCGCGAGGGCCGGACGGGTCCCGCCGGCCTCGCGCAGCGGGTCGGGCTCTCGGGCCTCGGCGATCTCTGGCGAATCCAGCCCTTCACGACGCTCTGGTCGGCGCTGGGGGCGTACTTTCGCGACCCGCGGCTGCTCCAGCTGTTCGGCCGCTACGCCACCTATTGCGGCGCCTCGCCCTTCACGGCACCGGCGACGCTGATGCTCGTCGCCCACGTGGAGCAGGCCGGCGTCTGGACCGTCGCGGGAGGGCTCAGCGGCCTCGCGCGGGCGGTGGCCGATCTGGCGGCGGAGCGCGGCGCGACCTTCCGGTACGGCGCGGAGGTCGCGCAAATCCTCGCGGACGGCGGCCGCGTCACCGGCGTGCGCCTGAGCGACGGCACGACCGTGGCCGCCGACTACGTCGTCTGCAACGCGGACTGCGCGGCCCTGGGGGCGGGGCTGCTCGGGCCCGATGCGGCCGCCGCCGGCGAGCGGCTCGCGCCCGGCGAGCGCTCGCTCTCCGCGGTCACGCTCTGCGCGGAGGCGGTGCCGGCGGGTTTCCCGCTGGCGCACCACACGGTGTTCTTCTCGCGCGACTACCGGGCCGAGTTCGACGCGCTCCTGCGCGCCCGCCGCCTGCCCGACGACCCGACCGTCTACGTCTGTGCCCAGGACCGGGACGCGGCGGGCGCCGCGCCGCGGGGGCCAGAACGCCTGCTCCTGCTCGTCAACGCTCCGGCGGATGGCCGGGAGCGCCCCCTTCAGCCGCCGGAGATCGAGAGATGCGAGAGGAACCTGATCCGCCGGCTGGAGGCCTGCGGGCTCACCCTGGACTTCACGTCGTCGGCGGTCACGACGACGCCGCGGGACTTCGACGCCCTCTTCCCCGGGACGGGCGGAGCCCTCTACGGTCGGGCGGCACAGGGATGGGCGACGACCTTCAAGCGCGCGGGCGCGCGGACGGCGGTGCCGGGCCTCTATCTCGCGGGGGGCTCGATCCATCCCGGCCCGGGCGTGCCGATGGCGGCGCAGTCGGGGCGGCTGGCAGCGGCAGCGATCCTGGACGACCGCGATTCGATGGCGCGGTCGCGCGGGGCGGCTACGCGTGGTGGTACGTCGATGCGGTGAGCGACGACGGCCGCCAGGGCCTCACGATCATCGCGTTCATCGGCAGCGTGTTCTCGCCCTACTACGCCTGGAGCGCCGAGAAGGACCCCTTCGCCCACTGCGCCATGAACGTGGTGCTCTACGGCGACCGCGGCCGCTTCGCCATGACCGAGCGCCGCGCAACCAGCCTGTCGCGCAGCGCCGACCACATCGCCGTCGGACCCAGCGCCATGCACTGGGACGGCACGGCGCTGACGGTGCGGATCGACGAGCGCGGCGCGCCCCTGCCCCGGAGGATCCGCGGCACCGTGCGTCTCGAGCCGCGCGGGTTCACGGGCGGCCCGTTCCATCTCGACCGGGCCGGGCGCCACCGCTGGTGGCCGATGTCGCCGTCCTCGCGGGTCGAGGTCGATTTCGACGCGCCGGACCTTCGCTGGAGCGGGAGCGGCTACTTCGACACCAACGACGGCGACGAACCGCTGGAGGCCGCCTTCTCGCGGTGGACATGGTGCCGGGCTGACCTGCCGGACGGCGCGGCGATCCTCTACGACGTCCATCACCGCGACGGCGGTGGCCAGAACCTGTCGCTCCGGTTCTCCGCGGACGGCAGCCGCCGCGAGATCCGGCCGCCGCCCGGCGCGGCGCTCCCGGCGACGCGCTTCTGGCGGATGCCGCGCGAGACCCGCAGCGACGGCGGCCGCTCGCGGGTGCTCGCGACCTACGAGGACACGCCGTTCTACGCCCGCTCGCTGCTCGCCTCGACTCTGGGCGGCGAGCCGGTCCGGGCCGTGCACGAGAGCCTGTCGCTCGACCGGTTCCGCAACCCGATGGTGCGACTCATGCTGCCCTTCCGGATCCCGCGGCCGCTGGCTCCGTGAGGGCCTCGGCGCCCCCCGTCCCGGATCGCCGTCGGCTCGGGGTGACGCTTTGCGGCATGACGCGCCCCGCGATGCAGGCGAAGGTCGCCATGCTCAGCACGAGGCCGAGGGGGAAGCCGGTCAGCGCGGCCGCCTCCCGGACGACCGCGAAGAGCGGCACCGCGCATAGCAGGGCCCGCTCGCGCGGCCGCAGGCCGCCCGCGCGGTGCGCGGCGAGCGCCAGGAGGAGCACGGCCGGCACGAGGGGCGCCAGGTCGTAGACTGGGAGGTACGGTGACAGCAGCGGCGCGGAGACGAGGAGCGCGGCCGCGCGCAGCGTCGGGTCTGTGGGCCGGGACCAGGCGCGGCAGGCGAGGCCGAGCGCCAGTACGGCGACGAGACCCTGCGCCGTCCAGGCGGCGGCCATCGAGCCGTCGAGCAGGCGCACCGCGCCGAACGCGCTGGCGTTGAGGTTGAGGCTCGCCGCCGCGTTCTGCAGGATGATCCGGTTCGTGTCCCCGAGCGTGCCGAGGAAGCCGGTCCAGGGCGCCGTCCCGAACAGCGCCAGCGACGCGAGGCAGAGGGCCAGCACCGTCGACGCGCAGGCGGCCAGGCATGCGCGCCGTCCCGTCACGAGCAGGAGCAGGGGGGCGAGCGCCGCGAAGTGCGGCTTGTAGGCCAGCAGGCCGAAGCAGAGCCCGGCGAGCCTCGGTCGGCGATCGACGAGCACCGCGCCGAGGGTGAGCAGCGACGCGGTGAACAGGCCGTTCTGGCCGTAGACGAGGTTGCAGAGCACGAGCGGGTGCGCGAGCGCGACGAGGGCCGCGTCCCGCCGGCCGGCCGCGACCCGCATCGCGAGCGCGAACAGGGCGAGGGAGAGCGCGGTCCACAGCAGGTAGGCCGGCTGCAGATCCAGCAGTGCCATCGCGGCCGCCGGCAGGAGGAACACCGGGGGATAGTGCCACGCGAACCGGCACGCCTGCCCGCAGGCCGCCTTCAGGTTCGCCAGGTGCACCGGCAGGTCGTAGGGGTCCGCCCCCCGCCCCTCCAGCGCCGAGCGGCCCGCCACCCAGACCTGGACGAAGTCGTTGCCGAGGGGGTCGCCGTACCAGTTGCGCCGCGGGTCCGGGCCGGTCCCGTAGACGAGGAGGACCATGGCGAGGCCGAGCGGCAGCAGCACCCAGGCCGCCCGCCTGCCGAAGGCGAACAGCCGGTCATCGCTGCTCAGGAGATGCGCGAGATCCGACCGGAGCGCGGCGGCGCGTGCTGTCGGTGAGCCCGGCACGCGGGTCTCGATGGGCGCTGGCATGACGGAGGATTTCCGCGTCCGGATTCCGCAGCAGCCTAGGCGCGCGCGGTTCCGGGCCCGTTAACAGGGGTGTTTGCGGCCCGGCCCGGCTTGTGCAAGAGGGCGGCGGCTGCGATCCTCGCGCCGTCAAACCGGGGCGATCACATCGATGCGACTGGACGAGGCGTCTCCGGCCCCGCGCGTCCTGATCTACAGCCACGATACCTTCGGGCTCGGCCATCTGCGCCGCTCGCGGGCGATCGCCAACGCGATCGTGGCGTGCAACCGCGGCGCCCGGGCGATGATCGTCTCGGGCTCCCCGGTGGTCGACCGCTTCGCCTTCGCCGCGGGCGTCCGGACGGTCAGGCTGCCGCCGGTGACCAAGTTCGCCGACGGCGGCTATGCCAGCCTCGACGGCGCGACCCCGCTGGCGCGCACCGTCGCGCAGCGTTCCGCGATCATCGCCCAGGCCTGCGACGCCTTCCGACCCGACCTGATCATCGTCGACAAGGAACCGGCCGGCTTCCACGGCGAGTTGCTGCCGGTGCTGGAGAAGGCCGCGGCCCGCGACATCCGCCTCGTCCTGGGCCTGCGCGACGTCCTCGACGACGCCGACCGCCTCGTCCCCGAATGGGAGCGCAAGGGCGCGGCCGAGACGATGGCGCGCTTCTACGACGAGATCTGGGTGTACGGGCTGAGCCGGATCCACGAGCCCCTGGCGGCGCTGCCGATGGAGCCCGAGATGGCCGCCCGCATCGACGGGCGCCTGATCTACACCGGCTATCTCCGCCGCGACCTCCCGGAGCGCCGCGCCGGCCGCGAGGAGCCCCCGATCGCGAACGGCCCCTTCATCCTGGTGACGCCGGGCGGCGGCGGCGACGGGGCGGCCCTGATCGACTGGGTGATCGCCGCCTACGAGGCCGATCCCGCGATCCCCCTGCCCGCGCTCATCGCCTTCGGTCCCTTCCTCGACGCCGGCATCCGCGACGGGTTCATGGCGCGCATCCGCCGCCTCGGCGACCGGATCGCGGCCATCACCTTCGACAGCGAGATCGAGTTCCTGATGCGCAAGGCCGCCGGCGTCGTCGCCATGGGGGGCTACAACACGTTCTGCGAGATCCTGTCCTTCGACCGCCGGGCGATCCTCGTGCCCCGGACCGAGCCGCGGCGGGAACAGGCGATCCGGGCGCTGGCGGCCGAGCGGCTCGGCCTCGCGCGGGTGCTGATGGAGGCGGAAGGCCGGGCGCCCGGGCGCATGGCGGCGGCGCTCCGCGACCTGCCGGGACAGGACCCGCCGTCGCGGGTTCTGGTGCCGGGTCTCCTGGACGGCCTCGACGCGGTCGCGCGCCGCGTCCGGGCGCTGACCGCCCGCGGCGGCGCGAACGTCCCGGCCCGGCCGTACCTGCAGGCCTATTCGTGAGCGCCAAACGGGTCGCCGTGGTGCTGAAGGGCTATCCGCGGCTCTCCGAGACCTTCATCGCGCAGGAGTTGCTGGCGCTGGAACGGTGCGGCCTGGCTCTCGAGATCTGGTCCCTCCGGCGCCCGACCGATCGGGCCCGCCATCCGATGCACGCGCAGATCCGCGCGGAGGCCGCCTACCTGCCCGAGTACCTGCGCGACGCGCCGCTGCGGGTGTCCCGGGGCGTCGGCGCCGCGCTCCGGCGGCCGAACCTGCCCGCGCTCCTGGCGCTGTTCGCCCGCGATCTCCGGCGCGACCCGACGGCGTCGCGGCTGCGGCGCCTCGGGCAGGCCCTGGTCCTCGCCCGGGAATTGCCGGCCGAGGTCGCCCATATCCACGTGCACTTCCTGCACACGCCGGCCAGCGTCGCCCGCTACGCCGCGCTCCTGACCGGGCGCCGGTGGAGCTTCTCGGCGCATGCCAAGGACATCTGGACCACGCCCGACTGGGAACTGGCCGAGAAGCTGCGCGACGCCGAATGGGGCGTGACCTGCACCCGTGACGGCCTCGCCCGGCTCGACAGCCTCGCCCCGGGCCGGACGCTCCTCGCCTATCACGGGCTCGATCTCGCCCGGTTCCCCGACGCGCCGCCGCCGCGCGAGCCGCGCGACGGGACGGACCCGGACCGCGCCCTCCGGCTCCTCTGTGTCGGCCGGCTCGTCGCCAAGAAGGGGCACGACGACCTCATCGACGCCCTCGCCGCCCTGCCCGCGCACCTGCACTGGTGGCTCGACCTGATCGGCAGTGGCGAGCGGCGCGAAGCCCTGGAGGCCCGGGTCGCTGCCTGCGGCCTGGCGGAGCGGGTCCGCTTCCGCGGCGCCCTGGCGCAGCCCGCGGTGATTGAGGCCATGCGCGCGGCGGACCTCTTCGTCCTGCCGACGAAGCCCGCCCCTGGCGGCGACCGCGACGGCCTGCCGAACGTGCTGATGGAGGCCGCGAGCCAAGCGCTCCCGATCCTGGCGACCGCCTTCGCCGGCACGCCGGAATTCATCACCGACGGTGTCCACGGCGTCCTGACGCCGCCCGGCGAGCCGGCGGCGCTGGCCGAGGCCCTGGTCCGTCTCGCGGGCGATCCGGGCCTCCGTCAGCGGCTCGGCGCGGCGGCCCTGGCCCGGCTCGTGCAGGACTTCTCCGAGGAAGCGGCGATCGCGCTGATCGCCGGCCGGCTGCGCGCGTCCGCGGGTCTGCCGCAGGGCGCGGTCGCCCGCGAATCGGAGTTGTCCGCGTGCGCGTCCTGATCGCGGTCACGCATCTGCTCGGCGCGGGGCACCTCACCCGCGCGGCCGCCATCGCCCGCGCCTTCGCGGCGGCCGGCCACGAGACGATGCTGGTCTCGGGCGGCGTCCCGGCACCGATGGTCCGACAGGACGGGTTGCGCCGCGTGCAGCTGCCGCCGCTCCGGATCGCCGGCACGGACTTCTCGACGCTGCTGGACCCCGACGGAGGCCCGGCCGGGCCGGCGCTCCTCGAACGCCGCCGAGCCCTGATGGTCGATACCCTGGCGGCCTTCGAGCCTGACGCGGTGATCACCGAGCTGTTCCCGTTCGGCCGGCGCGCCCTGGCGGCCGAGTTCCTCGCCCTGGTGGACGCGGCCCGCGCCCGGCGCCCGCGCCCGCTCGTCCTCGCCTCCGTGCGCGACGTCCTCGTGGCCTCGACCAAGCCGGAGCGGATCGCCCAGGCGCACGCGCGTGTGGCGGACCTCTACGACGCCGTGCTGGTGCACGGCGACCCGGCCCTGATCCCTCTCGAGGCCTCGTGGCCCCTCGACGCGGCCACCGCCGCGAAGGTGCGTTACACCGGCTACGTGGACGAGGGGACCGTGCCCGCGCCGGCCTCGCGCCGCTCCGGCGTGGTGGTCGCCGCCGGATCCGGACCGGCCGGGCTGGTCCTGCTGCGCGCGGCCGCAGGCGCGGCCCGGCTTCGGCCGGATCTCGGCTGGCGGATCCTGGCCGGCCACGGCGTCCCCGAGGCCGAGCTGTCCGAGATCGGTCACGGTCTCGCGCCCGGCATCCTCGGTCGCGCCCAGCCGGACTATCGCGCGCTCCTGGCCGGCGCCGCCCTGTCGGTCAGCCAGTGCGGCTACAACACGGCCGTCGATCTCCTCGCCACCGGCACACCCGCTGTCCTCGTGCCCTTCGAGGCCGGCGGCGAGACCGAGCAGCGCCTGCGCGCCGAGCGCCTCGCCACCCGGGGACTCGCCCGGGTGCTGCCGGAATCGGAGCTGACGCCCGGGACCCTGGTGGAGGCCATCGCGTCGCGGGGCGTCCTCCCCGCGCCCGGCGATCCCGGGATCGATCGGGACGGCGCAGCGCGCACGGTCGCGCTGGTCGAATCCCTCCGCGGGGGCGAGCGATCGCGCCCCGTCCGGGCTAAGCCGGCCGAGCCGGCCCTCGACGCTCTCCGCCGTGCTCTCGACGCCGTCGCGGCGCGGGGCCTGCGCGTGCCGCTGTTCTGGCGCGACGACGACGCGGTCGCGGGCGGTCCGGACCTCGACCGCCTCATCGGTCTCGCCGAGCACCATGGCGTCCCGCTGCTCCTCGCCGCGATCCCGGCCGGCATCGACGCCTCGCTGCCGCGGCGGCTCGAAGCGGCTGCCGGTGTATCCGTCGCCGTCCACGGCCTCGCCCACCACAACCACGCCCCGCCGGGCGAGAAGCGGGCCGAGTTCGGCGCGCACCGCCCGCTCGAAACCCTGGTCGCCGACGCCGCTGCCGGTCTCCGGATCGCCCGGCAGCGTCTGCCGGAAGGCTCGCTGCTGCCTGTCTTCGTACCGCCGTGGAACCGCGTCGCGCCGGAGCTCGCCGCCGCCCTGCCGGATCTCGGCTATCGCGGCCTCTCGGCCGTGCCCGGCCCGTCGATCCCGGGTTTGCGCCGGCTCGATGCCACCCTCGATCCGATCGACTGGCGGGGCAGCCGGTCCCTGCGCGATCCGGAAGCCCTGCTGCGCGGCCTCGCCGCCGACATCGCGGGCGCGCCGGAGCGGCCGCTCGGCCTGCTGACGCACCACCGCGTCCACGACGAGGCCGTCTGGGACTTCGCCGGCGCCCTCGTGGCCAACCTCCTGCGGCACCCGGCGATACAGGTCGTGGATGTTCGGGCGCACTTCGGCGCGTCCGCGATGGACAAGGGGCCGGCGGCATCTAAGTCTCAGGTCTCACAGATCGCGAGGACGGGTTGAGCCCGCTATTGTCCATCCGCGACCTCGCGGTCGCGTTCCGCACGGAGAGCGGTCCGTTCGAGGCGCTGCACGGCCTGTCCCTCGACGTTCACCGCGGCCGCACCCTCGCCCTGGTCGGCGAGTCCGGTTCGGGCAAGTCGGTGACCGCCCAGGCGATTCTGCGGATCCTGCCGCCCTCCGCCGCCATCACCCGCGGTCAGATCCTGTTCCGGGACGGCGAGGTCGAGGCCGACATCGCGCGGCTCCCCTCCGAGGGCGAGGCGATGCGGGCGATCCGTGGCCAGCGCATCGCCATGATCTTCCAGGAGCCCATGACCTGCCTGTCACCGCTCCACACGGTGGGCGACCAGATCGGCGAGGCGCTGCGCATCCACACCGGGGCCGACCGCAAGGAGGCCGATGCCCGGACCGAGGGGGCGCTGGCCCGGGTCGGCTTCCCGGACCCGCACCGCGCCCTGCGGACCTACCCGTTCGAGTTGTCCGGCGGCCTGCGCCAGCGCGCCATGATCGCCATGGCGCTGATCCTGAAACCCGCCCTCCTCGTCGCCGACGAGCCGACCACCGCGCTCGACGTCACCACCCAGGCCCAGATCCTCGCCCTGCTGGCCCGGCTCCAGGAGGAGACCGGGATGGCGATCCTGCTGATCACCCACGACCTCGGCGTGGTCGCCAACATCGCCCACGACGTCGCCGTCCTCTATCGCGGACGCCTCGTCGAGGCGGGCCCGCGCGACACGGTGATGCGCGCGCCGGGCCACGCCTATCTCCGCGCGCTCCTCCACGCGGTGCCGCGCTTCGACATGGCGCCCGGCGAGCGGCTCACGCCGATCCGCCCGGCCAAGGCCGAGATCCCGCCCGGCCAGGCGCCCGCGCCCCTGGCCGGGCCGATCCTGCAGGTGGAGGGGGTGAGCAAGAGCTTCACGCTGCGCGCCGGTCGGCTGTGGCAGAAGCCGCGGATCGTCCACGCCGTGTCCGACGTCTCCTTGAGTTTGGCGGCGGGCCAGACGCTGGGGCTCGTCGGCGAGTCCGGGTCGGGCAAGACCACGGTCTCGAAGATGATCATGCGGGCGCTCCGGCCGGATTCCGGGCGGATCCTGTTCGACGACGGCAGCGGCCCGCGGGACGTCCACGGCCTGAGCGGCGACGCCCTCTTCGCCTATCGCCGCACGGTCCAGTTCGTGTTCCAGGACCCCTACGCGTCCCTCGATCCGCGCATGACCGTCCGGCAGATCCTGTCGGAGCCGATGGAGATCCACGGCGTCCCGGCGGCGGAGCGGCGGGAGCGCTGCCGCGCCCTTATGGCGATGGTCGGCCTGGAGCCCAGCGGTCTCGGCCGGTACCCGCACGCCTTCTCGGGCGGGCAGCGGCAGCGCATCGGGATCGCCCGGGCGCTCGCCCCGAAGCCGCGGCTGCTGGTGCTCGACGAGCCGGTCTCGGCCCTCGACGTCTCGGTCCAGGCGCAGATCCTGAACCTGCTCAAGGATCTCCAGGCCGCCCTGGGCCTCTCCTACCTCATCGTTTCCCACAATCTGGCAGTGATCGACTACATGGCGGACACGATCAGCGTGATGTGCCGGGGCCGCATCGTCGAGGAGGCGCCCCGCGCGGCCCTGTTCCGCCGGCCCGTCCATCCCTACACGCGGGCGCTGCTCGCCGCCGTGCCCGATCCGAGCCTGGACCATCCCCTCGACTTCGCGGCCGTCGCCTCCGACCGCAATGACCCGACCCGCTGGGAGGAGCCGTTCCGCTTGGCCCCCGACGAGGCCGGGGCGATGCGCCCGGTCGAGACCGGACACCGGGTGCGCTTCAGCGCCGCCCACAGTGCGGAGGCCGCGTGATGCAGGCCCGGCCGCCCGTGATGCTGGAGCGCCTGCGCCGCAAGGTGCTGTCGCCGTTCTTCGACCGCCTGGGCTACGACCTCGTACCGGCCGCCCCCGACTGGACCCACCGGCCGACCTCGCCGCGGGAAGTCGCCACCCTGCTCGAATCGGCCGCCGCCATCCTGGAACGCGATCTCGCCGCCGCCGGCCTCGTCCCCGACGGCGACGTGCTGGAGCAGGTCCGGGCGTTCTGGGCGCTGATACCCACCGCCCCCGTCCGGCAGCGGCGCGGCGGCAGCGGCTTCAACGGCGCGCTGCAGCTCTACGTCGCCATGCGGGCGCTGAAGCCCGACTTCGTGATCGAATCGGGCGTGTTCCGCGGGCTCACGACCTGGGTGATCCGGCAGGCCCGCCCGCAGGCGCAGATCTTCTGCCACGATCCGGACCTGTCGGGCCTGCAGTACCGCGACCGGCAGGCCCGCTACAGCACGGCGGATTGGTCGACCGCCGACTGGTCCATGCTCGACCCGGCGCGGACGGTGGCGTTCTTCGACGACCACGTCGCCCAGGGCCGGCGGGTCGTGGAGGCGCGGGCGCGCGGTCTGACCCGGCTGCTGTTCGACGACGACGCGGCCGGGCACCGGATCCACGCCCATGGCGGCCCCGCGCACCCGACCATCGCGATGATCACCGGGCCCGAGCGCAACCCGGAGCCGATCCGGTGGACGCGGAACGGCCGCCATTTCGAGCAGCCGGCCGACGACGCCCTGGTGCGGCAGGCCGCCGGGTTGATCGCCCGGTCCCACGCCTTCGACGACCTGCACAGGGCGACCGGCTACTCGCCCGCCCGGCTCACCTCCGTGACGTTGCGGGGCAGCTCATGAAGGCCTGGGACATTCAGGACGGCACCCCGTCCGCTCTCCCGCTGCGGGGCGGGAACGACAGCACCGTGTCCCGCCGCGCCCTGCTCGCCGGGCTCGGCGCCAGCCTGATCTGGTCGCGCGCGCCGTCGCGGGCCTTCGCCGACACCCCGCCGGCCGACGCGCCTGGCCCGCCGACCACCCCCTACGTGGCCGACCTCGCCGCCCACGGACGCCGCCTCGGCAGCGCGGGCGGCACGATCCGCACCCTGATCGCCAAGGCGCGGGACGTCCGCTACCTGTCGGTCTACGGCTACACCCGCCTCGTCGGCTACGATTCCGACCTCAACCTGCGGCCCGACGTGCTGGAGCGCGTCGACGTCGAGGGCGGCCGCTTCACGTTCACGCTCCGCCAGGGCCACCGCTGGTCGGACGGGCACCCGTTCACCGCGGAGGATTTCCGCTACTACTGGGAGGATGTCGCCAACGAGAAGGCCCTGAGCCCCGACGGGCCCGCGGCCTTCTTCCGGGTCGACGGCAAGCTCCCGGAGGTGGAATTCCTCGATCCGGTCACCGTCCGCTACAGCTGGGACCGGCCGAACCCGATGTTCCTGCCGGCCCTGGCGGCGCCGCGCGACCCGCTGATCTACCGGCCGTCGCACTATCTCAAGCCGTACCACGCCCGCTACGTCGGCAAGGAGGCGGCCGACGCGAAGGCCAAGGCGCTGAAGCTCCGCAGCTGGGCGGCCCTGCACAATCGCCTCGACGACAATTACGAGCTCAACAACCCGGACTGCCCGACCCTGCAGGGCTGGGTCCCGCGGACCCGCTCGCCGGCCACCCGGTTCCGGTTCGAGCGCAACCGCAGCTACCACCGGGTCGACACGGCCGGCACGCAGCTCCCCTACGTCGATTCCATCGTGATGGACGTGGCCTCGCAGGGCCTCCTGGTCGCCAAGACCAATGCCGGCGAGGCCGACCTGATGTTCCGCGGCCTGATGATGCCCGACATCCCGAGCCTCAAGGAGGGTGAGGCGGCGCATCGCTACCGCACCAACCTGTGGCCCGTGGCCCGCGGCTCGGAGATCGCGCTCTACCCGAACCTGACCACGACGGATCCGGCGTGGCGGCAGCTCAACCGCGACGTGCGTTACCGGCACGCCTTGTCGCTCGCCATCGATCGGCGCACCCTCAACAACACGCTCCTGTTCGGCCTGGGCACCGAGGGCAACGACACGATCGTGCCGGAGAGCGCGCTGTTCGAGCCCGAGATGCGGATCCTCAACGCCGCCTACGACCCGGCCCGGGCCGCCAAGCTTCTGGACGAGATCGGGCTGACGGCCCGCGACGGTTCTGGCACGCGGCTGCTCCCCGGCGGTCGCGCCCTGGAACTGGTGGTGGAGAGCGACGGCGAGGCCGAGATGGTCCTCGACGCGCTGCTGCTCATCACGGAGTTCTGGCGCGAGGTCGGGATCCGCCTGATCACCAAGCCGCAGGAGCGCACGAACCTGCACCGGCGCTCGATCGCGGGCGTGACCGTCATGGTCGCCGCCCAGGGCCTCGACCTCGCCGTCCCGACCGCGATCATGCCCCCGACCGAGCTGAGTCCGGCCCAGCCGGAGCATTATTCCTGGCCGCTGTGGAGCATGAACGTCGAGAGCCGCGGCAAGAGCGGCGAGCCCTGCGACGTACCGGAGGTCCAGCGCCTCATCGAGCTCGACCGGGAGTGGCGCCACACCGACGATGCCGGCCGGCAGGCCGCGATCTGGCGCGAGATGCTGATGAACCACGCGCACAACACCTGGGTGATCGGCACGGTGGCGGGCGCGCTCCAGCCGGTGGTCGGCGCCGATCGCCTGATCAACCTCCCGAAGCGCGCCCTCTATTCCTGGGAGCCCACCGCGATGATCGGCGTGCAGCGCCTCGACGAGCTGTTCTGGGACACGGGCACTGAAACCGGCGCCGACAAGCGCGCGGAGGCCCGGTGATCGTCCAGATCCTCCGCCGCGTCGTCACGATGGCGGTGACGCTGCTGGTCATCTCGGCGCTCGTCTTCGTGATCATCAAGCTGCCGCCGGGCGACTACCTGACCAACCGGATCATGGAGCTGCGGGCCACCGGCGACGCGAGCTCCGTGGCGAAGGCCGAGCTGCTCATCAAGCAGTACGGGCTCGATCGGCCGGTCTGGCAGCAGTACCTGATGTGGATCGGCGTGCTGCCCGGATCGGTCGGGTTCTCCGGGCTGCTCCAGGGCGACTGGGGCTGGTCGTTCGAGTACGACAAGCCGGTGGCGGACGTCGTCGGCGACGCCCTGTGGCTGACCCTGCTGATCAACCTGACGGCGGTGGTGTTCGTCCACCTCGTGGCGATCCCGGCGGCGATCTACTCCGCGACGCACCGGAACACGCTCGGCGACGCCGTCGTCACCCTGCTGGGCTATGTCGGCCTCGCGGTGCCGGGCTTCCTGCTCGCCCTGATCCTGCTGTTCTACGCCAACCGGTGGTTCGGGCTGTCGATCGGCGGCCTCTACGATTCGGCCCTCACCAACCAGCCCTGGACCTGGGAGAAGGTCCGCTCGCTCATGGCGCACCTAATCGTGCCGACGCTGGTGATCGGCCTCGGCGGCACCGCGGCCATGATCCGGCGCATGCGCGCCAACCTGCTCGACGAGCTGGCCAAGCCCTACACGGTGACCGCCCGCGCCAAGGGCCTGCCGCCCCTGCAGGCGCTGCTGAAATACCCGTTCCGGATGTCGCTCAACCCGTTCGTCGCGGATATCGGCAACCTGCTCCCGCACCTCGTCTCGGGGTCGGTGCTGGTCTCCCTGGTGCTCAGCCTGCCGACCGTCGGGCCGCTGCTTCTCGAGGCCCTGCGCAGCCAGGACCAGTTCATGGCCGGGTTCATCCTGATGTTCGTCGCGGCCCTCACCCTCGTCGGCATGCTGATCTCGGACCTGATCCTGGTCTGGCTCGATCCGCGCATCCGCATGGGCCTGCGATGACTCGCCCCGCGATGACCGACGCGCTGCCCGCATCCGGACACTTCGTCGATCCGGCGCCCTTCGAGCCGGAGGCCCGGACCGAGAGCCCGGTCGCCACGGCCTCCGCGTGGCGGCTCATCCTCCGCAAGTTCCTGCGCCACCGCCTCGCCGTGGCCTCGGCCCTGATCCTGCTCGCGCTCTACGCGACCGTGCCGTTCGTCGAGCAGCTCGCGCCCTATGGACAGGCCCGCCGCAACGGCGACTTCCTCTACGCGCCGCCACAGGGCGTGCACCTGTTCCACGAGGGCCGCTTCGTCGGGCCGTTCGTCTACCCCTACCGGGCCCATCTCGACCTCGACACGTTCCGCCGGGACTACAAGGTGGACGCCGCCGCCCCGCAGCCGCTGCGCTTCCTCTGCCGGGGCGACGGCTACGACTGGCTGGGGCTCGTCCGCACCGACCTGCACCTCGTCTGCCCGCCGGAGAACGGCACGCTGTTCCTCCTCGGCACCGACAAGCTCGGGCGTGACCTGTTCTCGCGCATGATCTACGGGGCCCGAATCTCCCTCACCATCGGCCTCGTGGGCGTCGCCATCTCGTTCGCGCTCGGGCTCTTCTTCGGCGGCATCGCGGGCTATTTCGGCGGCGTCGTCGATGCCGGGGTGCAGCGGCTGATCGAGGTGGTGCGCTCCCTGCCGGAGCTGCCGCTCTGGCTCGCCCTGTCGGCGGCGCTGCCGCCGAACTGGAGCCCGCTGCTGATCTTCTTCGGCATCACGGTGATCCTCGGCCTGCTCGACTGGCCGGGGCTCGCGCGGGCGGTGCGCGGCAAGCTCCTGGCGCTGCGGGAGGAGGATTTCGTCCAGGCCGCCGAGCTGATGGGCGCCTCGCCGACCCGGGTGATCGGCCGCCACCTGATCCCGAACTTCATGAGCCACCTGATCGCGTCGGCGACGCTGTCGATCCCGACCATGATCCTCGGCGAGACCGCCCTGTCGTTCCTGGGCCTCGGACTCAGACCGCCGGTGACCAGCTGGGGCGTGCTGCTCAACGAGGCGCAGAATCTCGCGGCGGTGCAGCTCTACCCCTGGCTGCTCCTGCCGGTCCTGCCCGTGCTGGTGACGGTGCTCGCCTTCAACTTCATGGGCGACGGCCTGCGCGACGCTGCCGATCCGTACCACTGACGGGCGCGCGCCGCGCCGTGTGGCCTACCCGGCGAGCGGCAGCGGCGCGATCCGCGTCGGGGCGGCGACGCCCTTGCGCTCGAGGAGGCCCGGCGGCGGCACCGGGGCGTCGATGGTGCACACCACGCCGGTCGGCTCGTAGCTCAGCACCACCTCGCCGGCGAGCTCGCGCGCCAGACTGCGCTCGATCAGGCGCGAGCCGAATCCGGTCCGCGTCGGCTTCTTCACCGGCGGGCCGCCGCGCTCGGACCAGCGGAGCGAGAGCTGCATCTCGTCCAGGCGCCGCACCGTCCAGGCGATCTCGACCGTGCCGCCCTCGGTCGAGAGCGCGCCGTACTTCACGGCGTTCGTGCCGAGCTCGTGCAGGGCCATGGCGATGGACAGCGCGAGCCGCGGCGGCAGCCGCAGGGCCGGTCCCTGAACCTGGAACCGCGAGGCCCGGCCGTCGCCGGCCTCCAGCGGCCGGATCGCGTCCGCCACGACGGCTGAGAGTTCCGCCCCCTCCCAGCTCTCCCGGGTCAGCACGTCGTGCACCCGCGCCAGGGCGAGGAGGCGCGCCTCGAAGGCGGCGCGCGCCGCGTCGGCCTCGGCGCCTTCCAGCCCGCGCAGCGACTGGGCCGCGATCGACTGCACCGTCGCCAGGGTGTTCTTCACCCGGTGGTTCAACTCGTGGATCAGGAGCAGGAGGTGCTCCTCGGCGTTCTTCGTGTCGGTGATGTCGATGTTGCAGCCGGTGTAGCCCAGGAAGTTCTGGGCGTCGTCGAGCCGCGGCACGCCCTCGCACTGGAGCCAGCGCACCGCGCCCGTCCGGTCGATCACCCGCGCCTCCGTGCGGAACGGGATCCGGGCCTCGAACGCCTCCGTGAAGGCGCTGCGGAAATTCTTCAGGTCGTCGGGATGCACGATCTGGTGCCAGCCGTCGTCGTTGAACCGTGCGGCCGGCAGCCCGAACAGGTGCTCGAAATGGAGGTTGGCGAAGCTGACCGCGCCGGTCTCGTCGGTCATCCAGATCAGGGCCGGCGCCGAATCGGCCATGTGCCGGAAGCGCGCCTCGGACTCGCTCAGGGCGCTCAGACCGCGCTTTGTCTCGGCGAGCGCCCGGTCGCGCTCCTCCTCCCGGGTGCGCAGCCGGAGAGACGCCTCCGACAGCACGACGCCGAGCCGCTGGATCTCGTGGACCGGCGACGACACGCGCGGGATCGCCTCGCCCCGGGCCAGGGCAGGCCCCGAAGCGGCCAGCAGCCGGAGGGGGCGCGAGACCCGCGACCAGAGGTTCACCGCCAGGAGCGACGAGGTGGCCAGCACCAGCAGGCCGAAGCCCGCGAAGGCCCAGATCCAGCGCCGCACCCGCGCGTCGACGAGGGCCTGCGGGATGCTGGTCGCGACCATCCAGCCGGTGAGCCGCGAGCGCGCCTCGATCACCACCACCGGCTTGTGCTGGCGATCCTGGCCCTCCCAGACCCCGGGCGTCGACGACTGCACCTGGCGGAGGCTGGCGAGGCGCTGCTTGCCGACCACCGCCTCGGGATCGGGCAGGCGCGCCAGGACGATGCCCGACCTGTCGCTGATCCCCGTCGTCCAGCCCGGGACGACCTCCCGGGACAGGATGCCCTGCAGGCGCGACAGGGGGACGGTGAAGCTCAGGATATAGCCGACCTCGCCGTCGACCATCACGGGCACGCCGACCGCGTAGGTGGCCTCGCTCGGCGTCGGGCCCGGCACGTAGCCGCTCACCATGGCGCGCTGCGTCCCGCGGGCCAGATCCTGGTCGAAGGGTAGCGTCACGACCGGCATCGGCGCACCGCGCGGCACGCCGGTATTCACCATCTCCTGCCCGTTGGGCCGGCGCAGGAGCACGTCCAGGTCGATCGATTCGCGGACGAGGCGCGCCTGGGCGTCGAACGCCTCGAAGTCGCCCTGCCGGATCCGCGGTGAGGTCGCCAGAGTCTGCAGCACCGACACGAGACCGGCGGTGTCGCGGTCCAGGGACAGGCCGATGCCGCGCACGTTCTCGCGGGCGTCCTGCTCGAACCGTGCCCGCTCGGCGGAGGCGTAGCGCATCAGCAGGATGCTGGTGAACAGCAGGCCGGGGCCGATCAGCGCGATCACCAGCGCGATCAGGTAGACCTGGGTCGAGAAGCCGTTTCGCCCGAAGCGGTGCAGCCGCCGCGACAGCCAGGAACGGCGCGCGGGAATCACCGCGGGGACGCCCGCGCCCTCGGCGTGATGGTCCGGACTCAAGCGGGGTCCGTCCCCGGCCCGCGGTGCCACGCGGGCTCGTCGCCGTTCCCTCGCCTCATGACCGGTCGATATGACCGAGATCGCGTGTCGGGTCGAGGTGGTCGCGCACGCGCTGCTTCAGCGCCTTCACGTCCGGGAAACCGCCGTCGCGCACCCGTTCCCACAGGAGCACCCCGTCCAGTTGGATGTTGAAAGCGCCCCCCGTGGCCGGGACGAGGGCGACCTCGCCCAGATCATCGCGAAACGTCGAGAGGAGTTCCTGCGCCATCCAGGCGGAGCGCAGCAGCCAGTTGCATTGGGTGCAGTACGTGATCGCGACGCGCGGCCGTCCTGGCCTCGCCGCGCCCTCCACCGTCACGTCGCTGCCGGGCTTCGCGCCCGCTGGCCCATCGTGCATGCCCGCACAGCGCACCCGGCCGGCGCCCTTGTCAACCTCACGCACGCGCACGTCGGCGTGCCCCGGGCCGGCGACGGCGGCGCTCCGCCGAGTGCGGTGCGTATCTGGACGCCTGCTCGAACGCTCGTCCGGCTGTCAGCCAACATCGCCGGCCGCGCTTGACGTCGCGGCCCGCCGCGCTCTAGAAGGCCCGCCACCGGGTCGCGGCGCCCCCACGGGCGAGCGGCGATGGCGTGCGCTCAGGCAGCACGCCGGTACGGACGGTTAGCACAGCGGTAGTGCGTTCCCTTCACACGGGAAAGGTCGCAGGTTCGATCCCTGCACCGTCCACCATCATCCCTATCCCCCGAAGGTCTGATCCCGCGGCTCCCCGCGTCGGTTTGCCACCCGAAAAGCGCGTGCTAAGGGCGCTCGATCGGTGAACGCATAAGCTTGGACCCGGCCCGATCCGGGTCGCAGGTCACAGGCAGGGGAAGGGCGGGAACAGCCATGAAGGACATCCTCGACAAGCTCGAAGAGCGGCGGGCGCAGGCCCGGCTCGGCGGCGGTGAGAAGCGCGTCGAGGCCCAGCACAAGCGCGGCAAGCTCACGGCGCGCGAGCGCATCGAACTCCTCCTCGACCACGGGTCGTTCGAGGAGTTCGACATGTTCGTGCAGCACCGCTCCACCGATTTCGGCATGGAGAAGCAGAAGATCCCCGGCGACGGCGTCGTGACCGGCTGGGGCACGATCAACGGCCGCACGGTCTTCCTCTTCTCGAAGGACTTCACGGTTTTCGGCGGCTCGCTGTCCGAGGCGCATGCCCAGAAGATCGTGAAGGTTCAGGACATGGCGCTGAAGATGCGCGCCCCGATCATCGGTATCTTCGACGCCGGCGGCGCGCGCATCCAGGAGGGCGTCGCGGCGCTCGGCGGCTACGGCGAGGTGTTCCGCCGCAACGTCATGGCCTCGGGCGTCATCCCGCAGATCTCGGTGATCATGGGTCCCTGCGCGGGCGGCGACGTCTACTCGCCGGCCATGACCGACTTCATCTTCATGGTTCGCGACACGAGCTACATGTTCGTGACCGGCCCCGACGTGGTGAAGACCGTCACCAACGAGGTCGTGACCGCCGAGGAACTCGGGGGCGCCAAGGTCCACACGACCAAGTCGTCGATCGCCGACGGGTCCTTCGAGAACGACGTCGAGGCGATCCTCCAGATCCGCCGCCTCCTCGACTTCCTCCCGGCGAACAACATCGACGGCGTGCCGGAGCTGGAGAGCTTCGACGACGTCAACCGGATCGACGCGTCCCTCGACACGCTGATCCCCGACAACCCGAACAAGCCCTACGACATGGGCGAGCTGATCCGCCGCGTGGTGGACGAGGGCGACTTCTTCGAGATCCAGTCCGCCTACGCGCGCAACATCATCACCGGGTTCGGCCGGATCGAGGGCCGGACCGTCGGTTTCGTGGCCAACCAGCCGCTGGTGCTCGCGGGCGTGCTCGATTCGGACGCCTCGCGGAAGGCCGCGCGCTTCGTGCGCTACTGCGACGCCTTCGGCATCCCGATCGTCACCTTCGTGGACGTGCCGGGCTTCCTGCCGGGCACGGCGCAGGAATACGGCGGCCTGATCAAGCACGGCGCCAAGCTGCTCTTCGCCTACTCACAGGCGACGGTGCCGCTGGTCACGATCATCACCCGCAAGGCCTTCGGCGGCGCCTACGACGTCATGGCGTCGAAGCACGTCGGCGCGGACGTGAACTACGCGTGGCCGACGGCGCAGATCGCCGTGATGGGCGCGAAGGGCGCGGTCGAGATCATCTTCCGCAGTGAGATCGGCGACCCGGAGAAGATCGCGGCGCGCACCGGCGAGTACGAGGACCGGTTCCTCTCGCCCTTCGTGGCGGCCGAGCGCGGCTACATCGACGAGGTGATCATGCCGCACTCGACCCGCCGCCGGATCGCCAAGGCCCTCGGGATGCTCCGCACCAAGAAGATGGAGCAGCCCTGGAAGAAGCACGACAACATCCCGCTCTGAGGCGGGCGGACGGGCCGGCGGCCGCGCCGCCGCCGGTCTCAGCTGCGGTTGCTGTTCTCGATCACCGCGCACAGCGTCAGCGGGCCCTTGTCGGGCGACACCATCGCCGAGCAGGTGACCCGGGCCCCGCCGAGATCGACGTTGCTGTGCCTGAGCTTCGTGGCCGTCGCCTGGGCCCGGTGCGCGGCCTCGGTGATCACGGCGGCATCGATGCCGGTCACCGCGTGCCCGGCCTGCCCGAACAGGTCGTAGTAGCGGTCGGGCGGGTTCGCCCCGCGAAACTGCGCGCCCACAGAGGACAAGTCTGGCCCGCCGCAGGCCAGCGTCAGGGTCATGTCCGGACCGGCCGTGAAGCTCGCGTAGTCGCTCCGGCGCTCGGCCGTCTTGGCCGCCGTCTCGGCCGTGACCTTGTCGACGAGCGCGTTGCAGGACTGTGCCCGGACGGGGCCGGCGCCGGCCGAAAGGGCGGTGAAGACGAGGAGAGGCAGAAGCGCGCGCATGCCCGCGAGGTAGCGCAGCGGTCCGGAAAGGCGAGCGGCGCGGCGTTCCGGCGCGCCTTGCCCCACCCCGATGCGGATCAGGCGGATTCGCCTCGTCCCCTGACCAGGACGGGTCCCTCGCCGACGAGCAGGCGCCGCTTGAGGCGGGCGATGCCCTCCCGCTGCAACTCGCTGGGCGGGGAATGCGCGCTGGCCACCTGGGTCAGCATCGCGATCAGCTCGCCCCGCTCGGCCACCGTCAGCGCGTCGCGCAGAAGCGGCGCCAGGGCGTCGGCGACCTGCGAGAACGGGAGACGCGCCTGCGTGTAGCCCCAGGCCCGCTCGAAGGTGGCCGAGATCCGATCCACCTCGAGCGGACGCTCCATGTATTCGAGGATCCGCGTCTTCTCGCTGGCGGTGAGGGGGCTGCCGGTCCGGACCAGCTGAATCATCAGGATCACCGCCGCCAGGCGCGGGTCGCGGACGCGCTGCAACGGCGTCCCCACGAGGTTCTGGAAGGTCGAGACGGCGCGGCGCTGAAGCCCCTTCGTGTCCCGGTTGACCTCCTGCAGGCCCTTGACGGCTCCGTGCGTCCGCAAGATCCAGAACAGTCCCGCGACGATGATCCCGATGAGGCCGAGCAGGATCGGCATGAGCGTCCCCAGATCGAATCGACGCGGGACGCTCTCACGCACATCTCGGTGTGTCAAACCCGCGTCAATGCCTGCGAATGACCGCTGTGACTTGCAAGATCGCGCGCGCAGGCGACACATCCATTGTGCGCGACCCGGATCTACTTCACCGATGCGGCGACCGTCGGCGTCCGCGTGACGCGCTCGCGTGCTCAGCTGGCGGTCGCGGACGCGTCCGACGTGCCGAGCTCGAGGAGGACGATCTCCGGAGGGACGCCCATCCGCACTGGGATCCGGCTCATCCCGAAACCGCCCGAGACGATCATGTGGCGGCCGTCCTGGACGATGTGGCCGTAGGAGTAATCGTGGCCGCGCACCTTCCGGATGGCGGGGGCGTGGCCGAACAGCCGGACCTGGCCGCCATGGGTGTGGCCGGCGAGGGTCAGCGAGACGCGGTCGGGCACGGAGACGAAGATGTCGGGTTCGTGGGCCATCAGGATCACGGGCGCCGAGTCCGTGACCGCTCGCAGCGTTCGCGGCAGGTCGGCCAGGCTGAACGTGCTCCACGCGTTGAGGAACGGCAGCTGGTCGCCGAGCCCGGCCAGCCAGAACGGCCGCCCGTCCTTCACGAGGCGCACGGCCTGATTCTCCAGGACCGGGATGCCCTGCGCCTCCAGCAGGCGCCGCACCGCCGGAACGCCGCGGCCGGCCCGCTGGACGGCGTGGTCGTCCCACCAATCGTGGTTGCCGAGGATCGCGTGCGTGCCGAGGGGCGCCTTCAGCTCCGTCATCATCCGGGCGAACTGGTCGAGCGGCAGCTTGCGCCACGCGATGCGCCCGGCCGGGTAGTCGCCGAGCAGCAGGACCAGATCGGGCGCGAGGGCGTTGGTGGCCGCGACGATCTCCGCCACCCGGTCGAACGGCATGTACGGCTCGCAGATGTGGAAATCCGCCAGCACCGCCACCCGCAGGCGCAGCGCCGGATCCCAGCGCGGCAGGGACGGCGCGTAGGACGTGACCACGAGCCGGTGCAGCGGCTCGACGTCGAAGGCGTAGACGCCCGTCGCGGCGGTGAGGCCGGCGCCCACGCCGAGCCCGGTCAGGAACTGCCGGCGGCTCGGCATGATCAGCATCGCGATAAGACCTGTAGGCTCCAGAACCCGCCGGGGTCCCGCTAGGCGCGCAGTCCGGCGAAAGCGGGGCGGGCCGCCTTCACGGCCGCGAGACCCTGGCCCGAAACCGGTTGACGGAATGTGGCCTGCCGCCGCGCTCGGTCTATAAGGCAGTGTCTCGTCCAGCGAAGCGATCCGGAACAGATGTTGAACCGCCCCCTGCGCATCGGCACCCGCGGCTCTCCGATGGCGCTCGCGCAGACCGGGATGGTGCGCGACCGGATCGTGGCGGCCAATCCGGGCCTCGAGACCGAGCTGGTGGTCGTGACCACCGTGGCCGACAAGATCCTGGACCGGCCCCTGTCCGAGATCGGCGGCAAGGGCCTGTTCACCAAGGAACTCGAGCAGGCCCTGTTCGCCGGCGAGGTCGACGTCGCCGTGCATTCGATGAAGGATGTGGAGACCTGGCTCCCCGACGGTCTCACCATCGCCTGCATCCTCGCGCGCGACGACCCGCGGGACGCGTTCCTGTCGCCGCACGCCGACGGACTGGCGGGGCTGCCGGCCGGCGCCCGGGTCGGGACCTCGTCGCTCCGCCGCGGCGCGCAGGTGCTGATGCGACGGCCCGATCTCCGAGTGGTCCCGCTGCGGGGCAACGCCAACACCCGGATGCGCAAACTCGAGGCCGGCGAGTGCGACGCGACGCTCCTCGCCATCGCGGGCCTGGAGCGCCTCGGCCTGGAGAGCATGGCGCGCAGCGTCCTGTCGGTCGAGGAGATGCTGCCGGCCGTGGCGCAGGGCGCCCTGGGCATCGAGTGCCGCTCGGACGACGCGGCGATCCGCGACCTCCTGGCGCCCATCGCCTGCGCGCGGACCACCATCGCGGTCTCGGCCGAGCGGGCGCTGCTCGCGGAACTCGACGGATCCTGCCGGACGCCCATCGCCGCCCTGGCGCAGATCGACGGGGACACTCTGCGGATCGACGGGCTGCTGTTCCTGCCCGACGGCAGCCGCCACTGGGCGGCGTCCCGGCAGGGACCCGTCGCGGAGGCGGAGCGGATCGGCCGCGAGGCGGGCGCGGCCCTCAAGGCGGCGGCCGGCGACACCTATACCCGCCACCTCCAGTGAGGGCCGGCCGATGCCCCGCGTGACTGTGGTCGACGTCTTCACGCACGCCGGCACGGGCGGCAATCCCTGTCCCGTCGTCTCCGACGCGCGGGCCCTCGACGCGGAGGCCATGCGGGGCGTCGCCCGGCGGTACGGCCACGAATCGGGCTTCGCGCTGCCGGCCGATGACCCGGCCCACGATCTGCACCTCCGCTTCTTCGTGCCGAACCACGAGATGGAGATGTGCGCCCACGCCACGATCGGCGTCCTGTGGGTGCTCGCCCGCGAGGGGCGCCTCCCGGACGGGTCGGTCCGCATCGCCACCGGCAGCGGTTCCGTAACGGGGTTCGTCAGCCCGCGCGGCGCGGATGCTTGGAGCGTCGCGATCACGCAGTCGGTCGGCCGCGTGCGGCCCCTGACGGACGAGCAGATCGCCGCAGCTCAAGCGGCGCTCGGAATCGGGCGCGACGCCCTCGCTGCGCGGCCGGTCCACAACGCTGTGACGTCCCGGATCAAGACGCTCGTGCCGATGCGCGACTCGGCGGCGCTGAACGCCCTCGCGCCCGCAAGCGATGCCGTCGAGGCTGCCTGCACGCGGATCGGGTCGACCGGGCTCTACCCCTACGCCGTGCTCGACGGCCCGGCCCGGCTGTTCGAGGCGCGGCAGTTTCCCCGCGCCTCCGGCTATCCCGAGGACGCCGCCACGGGCATCGCGGCCGCAGCCCTGGCCTTCGGGCTGTTGCAGGACGGCCTCATCGAGCCGGACGACCGTCCGATCCGGATCCTGCAGGGTCGGGCTATGGGCCGCCTGTCCGAGATCCGGGTGCGGCTCGGCTTCGTGGACGGCCGCCCGGTCGGGTGCCTGCTGGAGGGCGACGTCGCGCTCGCCGAATCCGCCGACCGCGTGACCGCGACGGATGAGGGCGGCCGGATCGCGGGGTAGTGGCTCACCGCGCCGTCACGGCCCGGAGGCCGCCGTCGGTAACCGTGGCCTCAATCCGCCTTGCCGTCCCGGTCGCGGCGGATGCTGCGGCGGACCGCGATGAGCTGCCAGACCCCGACACCCAGCGCCAGGGCGAAGACGAGTCCGATATCGAGGGCGGCGAACAGCCCGTCGCGCACCGATGAGCCTCCGCCGCGTCGATCAGGACGGTGCGGAGCGGCCGAACGCCTCGCGCTCGCGCATCCGCTCGATCAGGTCGAGGACGTGCACGACCCGGCCGCCGACGTCCCACCAGGGCCGCAGCGCCGGGCGCGCGCGCATCGGCAGGACCGGCTCGGCCGCCACGGCCTCGATCAGGAACGCCGTCTCGGGAAGCGGGGCCGCGCCGAGGCCGGCCGCGTCCGCGGGCGTTCGGATCGCGCGGACGATCAGGGCGAGCTTCCGCGCCGTCGTGACCCGGGCGCGGTGGCGGACCGAATCGTAGCCCTGCGCCGCGACGACCCGGCCGATCTCGGCGTAGATCAGCCCCGCCGCCCGGATCGAGGGCCGGCAGCCGCGTGGCAGCACCGCGATGCCCGCCTCGGCGCGCGCGTAGAGGCTGTCCGCCTCGGCGAGGAGGCGGGCCACCACGCCGGCCAGGGCCGGGCTCGGCCGCGGATCGGCGAGGAACGCGTCCGGATCGAGCCCCGCCTCCCGCATCCAGTCCAGTGGCAGGTAGAGGCGGCCCATCCGCGCGTCCTCGCCGACGTCGCGCGCGATGTTGGTGAGCTGCATCGCGGCGCCGAGATCGCAGGCGCGGGCCAGCGCGTCGGGACAGCGGGTCCCCATGATCAGGGACATCATCGCCCCGACCGAGCCCGCGACCCGGGCAGCGTAGGCGTGGAGCGCCCCGAGATCGGCGTAGCGCCGGCCCTCGGCGTCCCAGGCGAAGCCCTCGATCAGCGCGCGCGGCAGCGCTTCCGGAATCGCGTGGGCCGCGACGATCTCCGCGAAGGCGCGGTCCGCCGGGGCGTCGGCGGGACGGCCCGCATAGGCCTGACCGATCCGGGCCTCGAGACGCGCCACGGCGCCGCGCCGGTCGGCCGGGCTCGCCGCATCGTCGACGAGATCGTCGGACAGCCGGCAGAAGGCGTAGAGGCCGTAAGCCGCCTCGCGCATGTCGGCCGGCAGCAGCTGGCCGGCCGCGAAGAAGCTCTTCGAACCGGCCCGGATCGCCATCCGGCAGGCGGTCCGGTCGGCCGCGGCGGCGAATTCAGGCGGTAACGCGGGCATCGGGGACCACGCTGTCGAGGATGCGGGCGGAGGACAGCACCCCGGGGAGGCCGGCCCCCGGATGCGTGCCGGCGCCCACGAGGTAGAGGTTGCGGACTGCGCTCGACCGGTTGTGCGGACGGAACCAGGCCGATTGCGTCAGCACCGGCTCCAGGCCGAATCCGGAGCCCCGGTAGCTCAGGAAATCGTCCTGGAAATCCAGCGGCGTCGTCACCTTCGAGGTCACGATGGCCTCCGACAGGCCAGGCATCACGCTCGCCTCGAGCAGGGCGGCGATCCGGCGCCGGTACGGTTCGGCGAGGGTCTGCCAATCCTGGCCGCCGGCGAGGTTCGGCACCGGGGCCAGCACGTAGAAGGCGTCGCATCCCGGTGGGGCGAGGCTCGGATCGGTGGCGGTCGGACGATGCAGGTAGAGGCTCGCGTCCTCGGCCAGCACCTTGCGGTCGAAGATGTCGGCGAGCAGGCCGCGGTATCGGGGCCCGAGCAGGATCGTGTGGTGATCCACCGCCGGGTAGCGCCGCTTGGTGCCGAAGTACCAGACGAATAGTCCCATCGACGAGCGGGCTCGCTGGAACCGCCCCGGGCTCCAGCGCTGCGCCTCCGGAAGCAGGCGCGCGTGCGTCACGGCCGAATCGGCGTTGGACACCACGACGTCGGCCGCGATCGTCTCGCCGCTGGTCAGGTCGACGCCGGTGGCCGCCCCCGCCTCGACCCGGATGCGCGCGACCTCGACGCCGAGGCGCAGGCGGCCGCCCTGCGACCGGATCAGCCGCACCAGCCCGTCGACCAGCTGCCCCGTACCGCCCATCGCGAAGTGAACGCCCCAGCGCCGCTCGAGGTCGGCGATCAGGCAGTAGATGGCGCTGGCCCGGAACGGGTTGCCGCCGATCAGGAGCGGATGGAAGCTGAAGACCGTGCGCAGCCGCTCGTCGCGGATGAAGCGCGCCACCACGTCGTGCACCGAGCGGTGTCCCGAGAGGCGCAGCAGGTCGGGCGCGATCTTGAGCATCGCGCCGACGCTGCCGAACGGCACGTGTCCGAGCTGCTCGAACCCGATCCGGCAGACGGCGCGGCTGTGCGCCATGAAGCGCTCGTACCCCGCGACGTCGTCCGGCGCGAAGCGGGCCACCTCGGCGCGCATCCGGTCCACGTCGCCGCTGTAGGCGAAGGACGTGCCGTCGGCGAAGCGGATCCGGTAGAAGGGATCCATCGGCACCAGCGTCACGTCGTCGGCGAGCCTGCGGCCGGCGAGCTGCCACAACTCCTCGAAGAGCTGGGGCGCGGTGACGATGGTCGGACCGGCGTCGAAGGTGAAGCCGTCCTGCCGGTGGACGCGGGCCCGTCCCCCGGGCTGCGCGAGGCGCTCCAAGACGGTGACGCGATAGCCGCGCGCGCCCAGCCGGACCGCCGCGGCGAGACCGCCGAAGCCCGAGCCGACCACGACGGCGTGCGGGCGCCGATCGATCTCTTGCGCAACCCGATGGTCGACCGCGAGTGTCAGCATTGCTTGACACTATCGCGGTCCTTTCACGCTGCGCAAGGACGAAATCAGGCGCGTCCCTGGTGATGATGGCCCTGTCAGAATTCGCCCGCGAGGCCGGCGCGGACACCGACGGCGTTGTCGCCGCCGTAGGCCACGCCCGCGGTCACCGCGATCGGGACGCAGCAGGTCGGCAACCGGTGCGCCACAGCGAGACCGCCGGCCCACTCGCCCCGGTAGGTCGCTCCGTTGGTGGCCCAGGTCGTCTTGCCCGGCGCCGACGGCATCGGCGCGGTCGCCATCGCGATGGCCATGGCGACGCCCTGCCGGGCCTCCTTGCGGGTCTGGATGGCGTAGCGCTGGACCGAGTCGGTCTTGGCTTCCAGGTTGTTGACCTGCGCCTGCACCGAATCGATCCGGTTGCCGAGGCCGGCGATCGTCGACGGTCCGTAGGCCGAGGCCGCGAGGTTACCGTTCGCGTCCGTGGTCACGAAGGCCGTCGCTCCGCTCTGGGCGGCGGCGCTCGCCTGCGAGGCGATGCCGGCCAGCGTGTAGGTGTTCGCGGAATTGCCGATCGCCACCTGGTTGGCCTGGGTCGTCTTCACGTTCGCGCCGATCGCGATCGTGTTGGCCTGATTGGCGGCCGCCCCGTTGCCGAGCGCGACGCTGTTGTTGCCGGCCGCCGAGGCGGCCGCACCGATGGCGGTGGATCCGGTCCCGGTCGCGCCGGCGACGAAGCCCAAGGCGGTGCTGCCGGCTCCGGACGCCGCGGAGGCCGTGCCGATCGCCGTTCCGCCGAGGCCCTGCGCGCTGGCCGCGTAGCCGAGGGCGACGCTGCCGGTGTTGGCCGCGCTGGCGCCCGTGCCGACCGCGGTCGAGGCCGTCCCGGCCGCGCTCGAACCGTAGCCCACCGCCAGCGCGTCGCTGCCGACGGCGATCGGCGCGGCCTGGTTGCTGGTGTTGTTCGCGGCGACGCCCGTGACGCTCGTGAGCTGCGAGAGCCTCAGCTCGTTGATGACGGTCTGCCCCTGGGACTGCGTCACGTTGCCGGTGATGATGTAGATGCCCTGATTGGACCCGCCACCAGTACCACCACCACCGGTTCCGCCTCCGCCGGTCCCACCCCCGCCGGTGCCGCCGCATGTGCCGCAGCCGCCCGTTCCGGTCCCTCCCGCGGTTCCCAGGGTCAGACCGGTGCCGAGCAGCCCGTCTCCCGGACCGGTCGTGCCGACGAGCACGCCGGTCCCGAGCACACCCCCGCCGGTGGTCCCGACGTTGAGCCCCGTTCCGAGGACGCCGGTCCCGGGAGCGGTGGTGCCGACCGTCACGCCGGTGCCGAGCACGCTGCCGCCGGTCGTGGTCCCGACATTGACGCCGGTCCCGAGGACGCCGGTCCCGGGATTGGTGGTGCCGACCGTGACGCCCGTGCCGAGAAGCCCGCCATTGGTCGTGCCGACATTGAGGCCGGTTCCGAGCACGCCGCTGCCGGGGCTGCTCGTGCCGATCGTGAGCCCGGTGCCGAGGATGCCATTCGTGGTTGTATCCAGCGCGCCGCGCAGGAGCTGCGCCTGGGCGGGTGTCGCCAGGGCCGTGCAGAGCAGGAGCCCGGCCGCGATCGGGATCGCGCGGGCGGCGCCCGGACGGAGGACAGCGATCGTCGCAGTCCGCGGCGTAACCGGGACGACGGTCAAGGGACGCATCTGGAACTCCATTGCTGCGCGGCCGGGGAGCGATTCCGATCCGGCCCTGCAACCCGTTGGTCGGCAAGCAGGAACGAGATGCAGCTTCTGGTAGAATGATTAACGCTAACTTTCAGTTGTATTTGGTTTCGTCGTTTCCCGTACAATGACGCGGTTCGCGGAGGCCGGCGTGCGCCCCGTGGCCCGCCTCAGAAAACGCGTGTTTGCGCGGCGATATCGCGCCGCAAAGGGGCTATAGGGGCTTGGAAATCCGAGCTTTCGGCAGGGAACGGACGCGTGATGGACGGTCGAGGTCAGACCATTTTCGTGGCGGGCCATCGCGGCATGGTGGGCTCGGCGATCGTGCGTCGCCTGCGTGAGCTCGGTCACGAGCGGATCCTCACGGCCGACCGCCGAACCCTCGACCTCCTCGATCAGGCCGCGGTCCGGCGCTTCTTCGCCGAGAACCGCATCGACCAGGTCTACCTCGCCGCCGCGCGCGTCGGCGGCATCCACGCCAACAACACCTACCCGGCCGAGTTCATCCACGAGAACCTGCTGATCCAGTCGAACCTGATCGACGCCGCGCACACGCACGGCGTCGACCGGCTGCTGTTCCTGGGCTCGTCCTGCATCTACCCGAAGCTCGCGCCCCAGCCGATGCGCGAGGACGCCCTGCTGACCGGGCTGCTCGAGCCGACCAACGAGCCCTACGCGATCGCCAAGATCGCGGGGATCAAGATGTGCGAGAGCTACAACCGGCAGTACGGGCGCCGCTATCGCAGCGTGATGCCGACCAACCTCTACGGCCCGAACGACAACTTCCATCCCGAGAACGCCCACGTGCTGCCGGCGCTGATGCGCCGCTTCCACGAGGCGAAGCGGGAGGGTCTGGCGAAGGTCACGGTCTGGGGCACCGGCCGGGCGATGCGCGAGTTCCTGCACGTCGACGACATGGCACGGGCCAGCGTCTACGTGATGGAGATGGACGACGCGGTCTACGCCGCGAACACGCGCCCCGACCTGTCGCACATCAACGTCGGGACGGGTGAGGACTGCACCATCCGTCAGCTCGCCGAGGCGCTCGCGCGGGTGATCGGCTACGCGGGCGAACTCGCGTTCGATGCGACCAAGCCCGACGGGACGCCGCGCAAGCTGATGGACGTGTCGCGGCTGCGGGCGATGGGCTGGCGGCCGGAGATCGCCCTCGAGGACGGCCTGCGCCAGACCTACGGCTGGTTCCTGGAGAACCACGCGACGCTGCGGAGCTGACCGGGCCCGCCGTCGCGCCGCCCGGCTCACCGACCATCGCACAGCCACCGGGCATCCGCCCGGCGAGGAGACGGACCATGGCCCACCGGCCGCCCGACGACAGCGCGGACGCGCGACGGCGGAAGTTCCTGCAGAGCTTCCAGAATTTCGACGCGAACAGCCGGTTTCCCGCGCCCTACGCGCAGTTCGCCGGGAAGCCGCTGACCGAGGCGTCCGGTCAGGGCTGGCGCTACGACGCCCTCGGGTATCGCAACGACGCGCACGCGGACGCGCGGCCGCCCTCCGAAACGCTGCGGGTCTTCGTCGTCGGCGACAGCACGCTGATCGACGGCCAGGTCTTCGCCGACACCGTGCCCGGACGGCTGGAGACCGGGCTGAAGCAGGTGCACGGACCCGGCGCGCGGGTCTACAATTTCGGCGCGGTCTCGGCCTGTCTCAACCAGATGATCGCCCTGATCACGACGCGGCTGATGGACCTGCAGCCCGACGTCATCCTGGTCGTCGGCGGCGCGACCGACATCTTCCAGCCTTGGAGCTTCGATCCGCGGGCCGGCGTTCCCTACAATCACTTCGCGAACGAGAGCCTCTACGACTACTTCTTCGACCCGAGGAAATCCGCCGAGGACGCGGAGGACCTGTCGTATGACGGCTTGCAGGCGATGATCTTCAATCGCCTCGAGAACCTGCGCGCGCTCACGAACTGGCAGTCCGACATCTGGGAATGGGAGGGGGTGCGGCAGTTCGAGCTGGCGCTCAGGCGCCTCGCGCGGCTCGCGCCCGGGATCGGCGCGCCGGTCCGGTTTCTCCTGCAGCCGACGGTCGTCCGCAAGGGGACGCTCGCGGGTGCGGAGGCCGGCGCCGCGTCCGGCGCGTTCCTCGCCTATCTCGACCGCCAGTACGAGCGCTTCGAGAATGTCCTCGGGCGGCTGGACACGGCCGACCGGGCCTTCGCGGCGCGGAACCTGAGCCGGCTGTTCGAGGCCGACACCCGTGCCCTGTTCACCGACATCGTCCACGTGACTTCGGAGGGGCGCCAAGTGATGGCCGACCGTCTCCAGGCGGAGGTGGTCGAGACGGTCGGGGCGGCGACGGCCGCCTGAGCCATGGCCGAACCGATCGTCTTCGTCGGCGACTCGATCACGGAGCTCTGGGGCTTCCACCGGGCCGGCACTTTCGAGGCCTACGGCCTCATCCCCCGTGGCGGCTCCGGCCAGACGGCGCGCTGGATCACCATGCGGTTCGCCCGCGACCTCGCGGAGACCGGCGCCCGGGGCGTGCATCTCCTGTGCGGCGTCAACGATATCGGCCGCAACGAGGGTGTCTTCGTCCCGGTCGAGGAGATCTGCCGCACGCTCGCCGGCATGCTCGACGAGGCCCGCGCCCTGGGCGTGAAGGCCTGGATCGGCTCGCTCACGCCGGTGGACGGCATCCCGTGGAACCCGGAGGTGCGGGACGCCCCCGCCATGATCGCTGCGGTCAACGCGTGGCTCCGGGACCACGCCCACGAGCACGGCGCGACGTTCGTCGATTACCACGCCGTGCTGGTGTCCGAGTCCGGTGGGCTCCGGCCGGATTACGGGACGGACGGGCTCCACCTGAGCCCGGCCGGATACGCGGCGATCGAGCCGTTGATGCTCCGGGCGCTGGGGCGCATCCCGGATGCCCCATCCGCCCCTGCCCTGTCGGTGAACGGTTCGCCCGCGAACACGGCCCGGTCCGTCCGCGCGCGCCTCATCGGCGCCGCGGTGGCGGCGGCGGCCCTGTTGGCCGCCATCGCCGCCCTGGTCCTCGAACTCCGCTGATCAGACCCGGCGCACCGCGCCGTGCGCCGCGCTCGTCGTGAGCATGGCGTAGGCGCGCAGGGCCGTGCTCACCTTCCGCTTGCGCGGCTTCGCCGGCTGCCAGCCCGCCGCCTCCTGAGCGGCCCGCCGCTGGTCGAGCTCCGCCGTCTCGACATCGAGGTGGATGCGCCGGTTCGGGATGTCGATGGCGATCCGGTCGCCGTCCCGCACGAGGCCGATGAGGCCGCCCTCGGCCGCCTCGGGCGAGACGTGCCCGATGGACAGGCCCGACGACCCGCCGGAGAACCGCCCGTCGGTGACGAGGGCGCAGGCCTTACCCAGTCCCTTCGATTTCAGGTAGCTCGTCGGGTACAGCATCTCCTGCATGCCGGGGCCGCCGCGGGGGCCCTCGTAGCGGATCAGCACCACCTCGCCGGCTGTGACCTTGCCGTTGAGGATGCCGTCGACGGCCGCGTCCTGGCTCTCGAACACGCGGGCGGTGCCCGTGAAGGTCAGGATCGAGGCGTCGACGCCCGCGGTCTTCACGATGCAGCCCTGCTCGGCGAGATTGCCGTAGAGCACGGCGAGGCCGCCATCCTGCGAGTAGGCGTGCGCCGCGTCGCGGATGACGCCGCCCTCCCGGTCGAGGTCGAGCGCGTCGAAGCGCGATTCCTGGCTGAACGCCACCTGGGTCGGCACGCCGCCCGGGGCCGCGCGGTAGAAGGTCTGGACCGAGGCGGCCGGTTCGCCGCGCACGTCCCAGCGGGCGAGCGCCCCGCCGAGCGTTCCGGCCGAGACGTTTCCGACGCCGGTGTCGATCAGGCCGGCCCGGTCGAGCTCGCCCAGGATCCCCATGATGCCGCCCGCCCGGTGGACGTCCTCCATGTGGACGTTGGCTACCGCCGGGGCGACCTTGCACAGCACCGGCACCCGCCGGGACAGCCGGTCGATATCGGCCATGGTGAAGGGCACCTCGCCCTCGTGGGCGGCGGCCAGCAGGTGCAGCACCGTGTTGGTCGAGCCGCCCATGGCGATGTCGAGGGTCATGGCGTTCTCGAACGCCTGGAAGCTCGCGACCGCGCGCGGCAGCACGCTGGCGTCGTCCTGCTCGTAGTGGCGGCGGGCCAGATCGACGATCAGATGGCCGGCCTCGACGAAGAGGCGCTTGCGGTCGGCGTGGGTGGCGAGCACCGAGCCGTTGCCCGGCAGCGCCAGACCCAGCGCCTCGGTGAGGCAGTTCATCGAGTTCGCCGTGAACATGCCCGAGCAGGAGCCGCAGGTCGGGCAGGCGGAGCGCTCGATGACGGCGACGTCCTCGTCGGAGATCCGGTCGTCGGCCGCCGCGATCATCGCGTCGACGAGGTCGACCTTCCTGGCGATGCCCGGCAGCTGCACCTTGCCGGCCTCCATTGGGCCGCCCGAGACGAAGACGGTCGGGATGTTGAGGCGCAGCGTCGCCATCAGCATGCCGGGGGTGATCTTGTCGCAGTTCGAGATGCACACCATCGCGTCGGCGCAGTGCGCGTTGACCATGTACTCGACGGAATCGGCGATCAGCTCGCGGGACGGCAGCGAGTACAGCATCCCATCGTGGCCCATCGCGATCCCGTCATCGACCGCGATGGTGTTGAACTCCTTGGCGACGCCGCCGGCCGCCTCGATCTCCCGGGCGACGAACTGGCCGAGGTCCTTCAGGTGGACGTGGCCCGGCACGAACTGCGTGAAGGAGTTCACCACCGCGATGATCGGCTTGCCGAAATCCGAATCCTTCATGCCGGTGGCGCGCCAGAGGCCGCGGGCACCGGCCATATTGCGGCCGTGGGTGGTGGTGCGTGAGCGATAGGCAGGCATCGAGAGCTTCGACTGGTTCAAAGGTGAAGGGCTTCTGCGCCCGCGCCCGCGCATCCGCAAGCGTCGCCGGGAGACCGGCACCCGTGGCATGCTTCTGGCGGATGGCAGGAGGGAGGGGCGGATCGCGATGACACAGGTGGATTTCCTCCGGCGCGCGATCGCGCAGGGTCAGGGCCGGGCCGAAGCCGATCTGGTCCTGAAGGGCGGCCACTTCCTCGACCTCGTCACCGGCGACCTCGTCGCCTCCGACATCGCGATCTGCGGCGACTGGATCGTCGGGACCTTCGGGCGGTATCGCGGCACCCGGGAGATCGACGTGTCCGGCAAGGTCGTGGTGCCGGGCTTCATCGACACGCATTTCCACGTCGAGTCGTCGCTGATGCCGCCGCAGGAATACGAGCGGTGCGTCCTGCCGCACGGCGTCACCACCGGGATCTGCGACCCGCACGAGATGGCCAACGTGCTCGGCACCGACGCCTTCACGTGGTTCCTCAGATCCTCCGAGACGCTGGCGATGGATCTGCGGGTGCAGCTCTCGTCCTGCGTGCCGGCCACCGACCACCTGGAGACCTCGGGCGCCCGGATCGAGGCGCAGGATCTCCTGCCCTTCGCGACGCACCCGAAGGTGATCGGCCTCGCCGAGTTCATGAACTTCCCGGGCGTGCTGGCGGGCGATGCGGGCGTGCTGGACAAGCTCGCGGCCTTCCAGGGGCGGCACATCGACGGGCACGCGCCGCTCCTGCGCGGCCTCGCGCTCAACGGCTACATCGCGGCGGGCATCCGCACCGAGCACGAGGCGACATCGCCCGAGGAGGCCCGCGAGAAGCTGTCGAAGGGCATGACCGTGCTGATCCGCGAGGGCTCGGTGTGCAAGGACCTGCACGCCCTCGCGCCGATCCTGACCGAGCGGACGGCGCCGTTCCTGGCCTTCTGCACCGACGACCGGAATCCCCTCGACATCGCCGAGGAGGGGCACCTCGACTTCGTCATCCGCACGGCCATCGCCCTCGGCGTGCCGCCGCTGGCCGCCTACCGGGCGGCCTCCTGGTCGGCGGCCCGCGCCTTCGGGCTGCACGACCGGGGCCTCGTCGCGCCCGGCCAGCGCGCCGACCTCGTGGTGCTCGACGATCTCGCCGCCTGTGCCGTGTCGCAAGTCCTCAGCGCGGGCCGGCCGGTGGACGCCGCGCTCTTCGACGCGCGCGCGTCGATCGAGCCGATCGGCCGCCGGAGCGTGCGGGCGCGGCACGTGACGGCCGCCGACTTCGCCGCTCCGGGCTCCGGGCCGTCGACGCCGGTGATCGGCGTCGTGCCCGGCAAGATCATCACCCTGCGGCACGACCTGACCCTGCCCTATTCCGGCGGCGAGCGCCGGATCGACCTCGACCAGGACGTCATCAAGGTCGCGGTGGTCGAGCGCCACGGCCGGACACAGCCGGGCGCGCGCGGCGTCGGGGTCGCGTTCGTGAAGGGGTTCGGCCTCAAGCGCGGCGCCATCGCTTCGTCGGTCGGGCACGACAGCCACAACATCACGGTGGTCGGGGCGGACGATGCCGACATGGCCGTGGCGGTAAACCGGCTCGGCGCGATCGAGGGCGGCTTCGTGGTGGTCGAGGGCGGCCGGGTGCTGGCCGAGATCGCGCTGCCGGTCGCCGGGCTCATGAGTCTCATGCCGTTCGACGCCATCCGCCGCTCGCTCGTAACCTTGCGCGACGCGGCGCGAAGCCTGGAGGTCGTCCTCCCGGAACCCTTCCTGCAGGTGGCCTTCCTGCCCCTGCCGGTGATCCCCCACCTGAAGATCACCGATCGAGGGCTCGTCGATGTCGACCGCTTCGCGCTGATCGATCCTTGAAATTAGATTGCGCGCAATCTAAATGGGCTGTGCGGAGGCGAGTCGGCGCCTACATGCCGGCGGCATCCCCAAACCGGAGAGTCCCATGCCCGTAGACGTGAAGTACCGTACCACCGCCACGGCCACCGGCGGCCGCGACGGCGCCGCCCGGACTGCCGACGGCAGCTTCGAGGTCAAGCTCTCGACCCCGAAGGAGCTCGGCGGCGCGGGCGGTCCGGGCGCGAACCCGGAGCAGCTCTTCGCGTCCGGCTACTCGGCCTGCTTCCTCGGCGCCATGAAGGCCGTCGCGCCGTCGCTGCAGCTGAAGGTCCCGGCCGAGACCACCGTCACCGCCGATGTCGGCATCGGCCCGCGCTCCGAGGGCGGCTTCGGCATCACCGCCGACCTGACCATCAGCCTCCCGGGCCTGGACCGCGCCGACGCGCAGAAGCTCGTCGACGCCGCCCATCAGGTCTGCCCTTACTCCAATGCGACCCGCGGCAACGTCAACGTCGGCCTGAAGCTGGCCTGATCCCGCCCGGGGCCGGCCCGCGGACGCGTCCGCGGGCCGCTTTTTTCGCGCGCAACGCGACGGCGGTGCCGATCCCGGCCCAATCTCGGATGCGGACCGAGCGTCCGCGGCCGCTCACCCGTCGGCCCGGGCCCGCATGCAGACATGCCCCCCCGCGTCGAGGGTCACGCCCTCGAACGCCGTCCCGGCGACCCGCCCGCAGACCCGAAACACCTGGTTCGCCGTCATCGGCGCGACCGCACGATACGTGAATGTCCGCGGCACGCGTCCGAGGAGCGTCGCGGCGAGGTTCATCAGCAGCGTCGCCTGCATCGGGCCGTGCACGACGAGGTCGGCGTAGCCTTCCACCCGCGTCGCGTAGGGCTGGTCGTAGTGGAAGCGGTGGCCGTTGAAGGTCATCGCCGAGTAGCGGAACAGCAGCGTCGGCGTCGCCGGCACCTCCCAGATCACCGCGTAGGATTCGGAACCGTCGCGCTCGGGCGCGGCGCCGCTTCCCGTCTGTGCGCCCGCCGCCTCGCGGTAGACGATATCCTGCCGGTCGCGGATCGCGACGCCCCGTTCTGTCGAGACCGTGTGGTCGACGGTGACGAAGCACAGGCTCCCGCTCCGCCCGCTCTTGAAGGCGACGTCCCGCACGGTCTCGGTGCGCGTGACCGTGTCCCCCGCGCGCAGGTCCGAGAGCGTCTCGATCTCGCCCCCCGCCCACATCCGCCGGGGCAGCGGCACCGGGGGCAGGAAGCCGCCCTTGGCGGCGTGGCCGTCGGGCCCGAGGGAGTCGGCCGTCGGCGTCTCGGGCGCGAGGCACCAGTGCAGGGCCGGCGGCGCGATCCCGTCGGCGACCGGCGCCAGGTGCGGCGCGAAGGTCGCGCGGAACTCGGCGAGGAGGCGCGGCGTGACGAGGTCGGACGCGTCCCGCGCGCGGCCGATCCAGGCGCTGAGATCGGTCATGTCAGTACGAGCGCGGCAGGCCGAGCACGTGCTCGGACAGGTAGGCGAGGATCAGGTTCGTGGAGATCGGCGCGACCTGATAGAGGCGCGTCTCGCGGAACTTGCGCTCCACGTCGTACTCCTCGGCGAATCCGAAGCCGCCGTGGGTCTGGATGCAGGCGTTCGCCGCCTCGAAGGACGCGTCGGCGGCGAGCATCTTGGCCATGTTGGCCTCGGCCCCGGGATTGGCCCCGCCCTCGTAGAGGGTCAGCGCCTCGCGGACCATCAGCTCGGCCGCGCGCATGTTCGCGTAGGCCTTCGCGATGGGGAACTGCACGCCCTGGTTGGCACCGATCGGCCGGCCGAAGACGGTCCGCTCGCCGGCATAGGCCCGGGCCCTGTCGATGAACCACTTGGCGTCGCCGACGCACTCGGCGGCGATCAGGATCCGCTCCGCGTTCATGCCGGACAGGATGTAGCGGAAGCCTTTGCCCTCCTCGCCGATGAGGTTCTGCGCCGGAACGCGGAGATTGTCGAAGAACACCTCCGTGGTGGCGTGGTTCATCATCGTGCGGATCGGCCGGATCGTCAGGCCGTTGCCCTTGGCCGCGCGCATGTCGACGAGCAGCACCGACAGCCCGTCCGTGCGCTTCATGCCCTCGGCCCGCGGCGTGGTGCGGGCGAGGAGCAGCATCAGGTCCGAATGCTCGGCGCGGCTGGTCCAGATCTTCTGGCCGTTGACGACGTAGTGGTCGCCCTCCAGGCGGGCCGTCGTCTTCAGGCTGCCGGTATCGGTGCCGGAGGTCGGCTCGGTCACGCCGAAGGCTTGGAGCCGCAGGCGGCCCTCCGCGATGCCCGGCAGGTACTCGGCCTTCTGCGCCTCCGAGCCGTGCCGCAGCAGCGTGCCCATCGTGTACATCTGGGCGTGGCAGGCGCCGCCGTTGCAGCCCGCCCGCTGCACCTCCTCGAGGATCGCGGCGGCCGCCGAGAGCGGCAGGCCGGAGCCGCCGTACGCCTCGGGAATCAGCACCGACAGGTAGCCGCTCTCGTTCAGCGCGTTCACGAATTCAATCGGGTAGGCCATCTCCCGGTCGAGGGCCCGCCAGTACGGTCCCGGGAAGCCGGCGCAGAGCTTGGCGACCGCCTCGCGGATCTCGGTATAGGCTTCCATCGGGGGCTCCTCAGGCCGTGCGGCCGCCGTCGACGGGGAGATCGACGCCGGTGATGAACGCCGCCTCGTCGGAGGCGAGGAACAGGGCGGCGGCGGCGATGTCGCTCGCCTCCGACAGGCGCCCGAGCGGGATCGTGGCGATGAAGCGGTCGCGGTTCTCGGGCGTGTCGAGGACGCCCATGAAGTGCTCGAGGAGCCCCGTGGCGCCCATGACCGGGCAGAGGGCGTTCACACGGATCTTCCAGGGCGCCAGCTCCAGGGCCAGCGACTTCGAGGCGAGGCTCGCCGCGCCCTTGGAGGCGTTGTACCACGTCAGACCCGGGCGCGGCCGCAGCGCCGCCGTCGAGCTGACGTTGAGGATCGCGCCGCCGCCCGCGTCGCGCATCAGCGGGGCGACTTCCCGGACGTAGTGGAAGATCGACTTCACGTTGACCCGGAAGACCCGGTCGAAATCCTCCTCCGTCACCTCCATCAGCGGCTTGTTGCGGTGGGTGGTGCCGGCGTTGTTGACGAGAATGCTCGGCACGCCGAAGCGCTGCCGCGTCTCGGCGACGCTGGCGGCGACGTCAGCGGCCAGCCCGACATCGGCGGCGATCGCGATGGCGTTGTCGCCGAGCGCCGCCGCGACGCGCCCGGCCGCCGCGCCGTCGATGTCCACGCAGGCCACCTTGGCGCCCTCCGCGGCGAAGCGCTGGGCGATCCCGGCCCCGAAGCCGCTGCCGGCCCCCGTCACGAGCGCGATCTTGCCGTCCAGTCTCATCGTCTCCTCCCGCCCATTCCGATGCGCTGTCAGATCACTGTCCTCGAGCCCGGGGCGCGAATTCCGCGCGGATCCGCGCCCCGTGCTCGTCGATGGCCGGGACCGGTCCGAGGGCGCGGACCGCGCCGTCGATCAGCACCGGCGGCGCCACGATCCGGGCCGGCCCCGAAGGCGTCCGGACCTCCGCGCGGATCAGCGCGGGGTGCGTGGCGAGGTCCGCCAGCGTGTTGACGAAACCGTAGGCGGTGCCCGCCGCCTTCAGCCGGGCGGCGGCCGCGTCGCGGGTCAGCCGCACCAGCGCGGCGCCGATGCGCAGGTCGACCGCGGCGCGGTTGGCCACACGGGCGTTGTTGGACGCGAAGCCCTCGGCCCGGGCGAGCTCCGGCTCCCGGAGCACGCCGGCGCAGAAATTCGCCCACTCGCGCTCGTTCTGGATCGAGATCAGCACGAGGCTGCCGTCGGCCGTGGGGAAGGCGCCGTAGGGACAGATCGACGGGTGCGCGAGGCCGACCCGCTGGGGCGCCTTGCCGGTCCCCTCGAAGTAGAGCAGCGGCACGTTCATCCAGTCGGCGGCGCCGCTGAACAGGCTGACCTCCAGGGCGCAGCCCTGCCCGGTGATCCCGCGGGCGATCAGCGCCTCGAGGACCGCGGCGTGGGCGTCCATCCCGCAGGCGACGTCGCAGACGGAGACGCCGACGCGGCCGGGCCCCGCCGGGTGGCCGGTGATCCCGGTGAGCCCGCTCTCGGCCTGGACCAGCAGGTCGTAGGCCTTCATGTCGCTGTAGGCGTTGCCGGCGCCGTAGCCGGAGATGTCGACGGTGATCAGCCGGGGGTAGCGCGCGCGCAGCTCCGCCGAGCCGAAGCCCGCCCGGGCCGCCGCGCCGGGGGCGAGGTTCTGCACGAACACGTCGGCCTGGGCGAGGATCGCGTGCAGCAGGCGGGCGTCGGCCGGATCCTTGATGTCGGCGACGAGGCTCTCCTTGCCGCGGTTGAGCCAGACGAAGTAGCTCGCCAGCCCGTTGACCGCCGCGTCGTAGCCGCGGGCGAAATCCCCCTCCGGCCGCTCGATCTTGATGACCCGGGCCCCGGCATCGGCGAGCCGCGAGGTGCAGTAGGGCGCGGCGACGGCCTGCTCCAGGGCGAGCACGGTCAGCCCTCGCAGCGGCAGGTTCTGGCTCATCCGCATCCTTCGGCTTCCCGCGGTCTCAGAGGGCCGGTGCCGCATGAACTGGAACGGCGAGAAGCCCCGCCAAGCGGGCCGCGGTGACAGGGCTGCCCGGCCATTGGCTTCGGGACGTCGCTTTCGCCGCGCTCAGCGTCTTTGCGAGCGGAGCGAAGCAATCCAGGGAAGCGCGACGTCGGCGAGCGCGGCGTATCTGGATCGCTTCGCTCCGCTCGCAGAGACGGCGGTCGGCCTCACTCCGCCGCGCGCAGCGTTGGCGGGCCGCGGACCTCCTCCAGCGGCTCGGGGTCATCGAGCGCCCCGTCCACCGCCCGCGGCTTGTCGCGGAACGAGAAGCGGTGCGCCAGCCGGTCGAGGTAGATGTAGATCACCGGCGTGGTGAACAGCGTCAGCACCTGGCTGACCGCGAGGCCGCCCACCATGGCGTAGCCCAAGGGCTGCCGGATTTCCGAGCCGGTCCCGGTGGCGACCATCAGCGGGATGCCGCCGAGCAGGGCCGCCATCGTGGTCATGAGGATCGGCCGGAAGCGCAGCAGCGCGGCCTTCCGGATCGCGACCTCGGGCGAGAGACCCTCCTCCCGCTCGGCGACGATGGCGAAGTCGACCAGCATGATGCCGTTCTTCTTCACGATGCCGATGAGGAGGATGATGCCGATCAGCGCGATCAGGCTGAAGTCGAACCCCGCCCACATCAGCACCGCCAGGGCGCCGACGCCGGCCGAGGGCAGCGTCGACAGGATGGTGATCGGGTGGATGAAGCTCTCGTAGAGGATGCCGAGGATCAGGTAGACCACGAACAGGGCCGCCAGGATCAGCAGCGGCACCGTCGAGAGCGATTGCTGGAAGGCCTGGGCGGTGCCCTGGAAGCCGCTCACCACGGTCGGCGGGACCTGCAGCTCCCGCATCGCCCGGCCGATCGCCTCTGTGGCCTGCCCGAGGGCGACGTCGGGGGCGAGGTTGAAGCTGATCGTCACCGCCGGGAACTGCCCCTGGTGGTTCACGGCCAGCGGCGCCACCGGAACCGTCGTCCAGCGGGCGAAGGCCGCGAGCGGCACCTGCCCGCCGCCGATCGGCGCCTTGATGTAGATCTTGTCGAGGCTCTCGACGCTGCCCTGCAGCGCCGGCAGAACCTCCAGGACGACGTGGTAGCTGTTGAGCTGCGTGAAGTACTGCGCGATCTGGCGCTGGCCGAACGCGTCGTAGAGCGTGTCGTCGATGAGCTGGGGCGTGATGCCGTAGCGCGAGGCGGCGTCCCGGTCGATCGACAGCGTCAGCGTCGTGCCGCGGGTCTGCTGGTCGGTGGCGACGTCGCGCAGCTCCGGCAGCGTCTTCATCTTGTCGAGGATGCGCGGCGCCCAGGTGTTCAGCTCGGCGATGTCCGGGTCCTGGAGGGTGTACTCGAACTGCGTCCGCGAGGTGCGGCCGCCGGTGCGCACGTCCTGGGTCGCCTGGATGAAGGTCCGGATGCCCTCGACGCGTTCCAGTTTGGGGCGCAGCCGGCCGATCACCTGGAAGGCGTTGACGTCGCGCTCGTCGCGGGGCTTCAGCGTGATGTACATGCGCCCGGAATTGAGCGCTTGGCCGTTGCCGCCGAGCGACATGCCGACGGTGGCGACCGCGGGATCGGCCTGGACGATCGCGCCGACCTTCTCCTGCAGCGCCTTCATCGCCGAGAAGGAGATGTCCTGCGACGCCTCGGTGACGCCGATCATGAAACCGGTGTCCTGCTGCGGGAAGAAGCCCTTCGGGATGGCGACGAACAGGTAGCCGGTCAGCGCCAGCGTGGCGAAGAAGACCAGCAGCGTGACGCGGCGGAAGCGCAGCGCGACGTCGAGGGCGTCGGCGTAGACCGCGAGCAGCCAGTCGAAGGCGGCCTCGCTCATGCGGTAGAGGCGGCCGTGGCGCTCGGCGTCGTGGGACTTCAGCAGCCGCGAGGCCATCATCGGGGTCAGCGTCAGAGACACGAAGGCCGAGACCGCGATGGTCATCGACAGCACCACGGCGAACTCGCGGAACAGCCTTCCGATGATGCCGCCCATCAGCAGGAGCGGGATCAGCACGGCGATCAGCGACACCGAGATCGACACGATGGTGAAGCCGATCTCGCCCGCGCCCTTGAAAGCGGCCTCCATGGGCCGCATCCCCTCCTCGACGTAGCGGCTGATGTTCTCCAGCACGACGATGGCGTCGTCGACCACGAAGCCGACCGAAATCGTCAGGGCCATCAGCGAGAGGTTGTCGAGGGTGTAGCCCGCCATCCACATCAGCGCGCAGGCGCCGAGCAGCGCGAGCGGCACGGTCACGCTCGGGATCACGGTCGCCCAGAAGCTGCGCAGGAAGACGAAGATCACCCCGACGACCAGCACGATCGTCAGCAGCAGGGTGAACTGCACGTCCTCGACCGAGGCGCGGATGGTCTGCGTGCGGTCGCTCAGGATGCCGACCTTGATGGCGGCCGGCAGTGTGGCGGTCAGGCGGGGCAGCTGGGCCTTGATGCTGTCGACCGTGTCGATGACGTTGGCGCCGGGCTGCTTGAACACGACCAGGAAGATGCCGCGCTTGCCGTTGGTCCAGCCGGCCTGCTTGGTGTCCTCGGGGCCGGCGACCGCCTGTCCGATGTCGCGGACGCGCAGCGGCGCGCCGTCGCGATAGGCGACGATGACGTCGTTCCAGTTGTGGGCTGCGGTGAGCTGGTCGTTGGCGTAGATGGTGTAGCTGTGGCTGCCGCCGTCGATGCTGCCCTTCGGGTTGTTGACCGTGGTGAGGGTGAGCTGCGCGCGCACGTCCTCCAGCGACAGGCCCTTGGCCACGAGCTTGGCCGGGTCGATCTGGATCCGCACGGCGGGCTTCTGCTGGCCGCCGATGAAGACCTGCGCGACGCCCGAGATCTGGCTGATCCGCTGGGCGAGCTGGACGTCGACCGCGTCGTCGACGTCGATCAGCGGCATGCTGTCGGAGGTGGCCGAGAGCAGCAGGATCGGCGAATCGGCCGGATTGACCTTGCGGTAGGTCGGCGGGGTCGGGAGGTTCTTCGGGAGCTGGCCGCTGGCGGCATTGATCGCCGCCTGGATGTCGCTCGCGGCGCCGTCGATGTTGCGGTTGAGGTCGAACTGGACCGTGACCGTCGAGATCCCGAGGGAGCTCGTCGAGGTCATCTGCGACACGCCGGGAATCTGCGAGAACTGCCGCTCGAGGGGCTGCGCCACCGACGAGGCCATCGTCTCCGGGCTGGCCCCGGGGAGCTGCGCGGTCACCTGGATGGTCGGGAAATCCACCTGCGGCAGCGGCGCGACGCCCAGCAGCGGATAGGCCACGATCCCGAGGAACAGGATGCCGACCATGATCAGCGTGGTCGCCACCGGGAACCGGATGAACGGTGCCGAGATGCCGCCCTTCATGGCCGGGCCCCGCGCGGGGACGCGCCCGCCGTGAGGCGTCCGGCGCGCGTCACTGGACCGCCTCCGCCTGCGCGGTGTGGGCCGCGTGCGGATCGGCCACGAGGCTGCCGTCCTGCACCTTGTACTGGCCGGCGACGATCACCCGCTCGCCGGGCCGGAGGTCGCCGCTGAGAACGCGCGTCCGCCCCGAATCCGAGCGGCCCGCCTTCAGCGCGCGCTGATGCGCCCGGCTGGCATCGTCCACCACGAAGGCGAACAGCCCGTCGGGCCCGTGCTGGATCGCGTCGTCCGGCACCGTCGTGGCGACCGCGACCGTGCCGACCCGCATCTTGGTCGAGACCGACAGGCCCGGCCACAGCGCGTGGTTCTTGTTCTCGTAGACGGCCTTGAGGCGGATCGTGCCCGTCGCGGTGTCGACCTGATTGTTGAACAGGGCGAGCTTGCCGTCGGCGAGCTTGGTCAGCCCGTCCGACGTCCAGGCCTCCACCGGCACGTCACCGGCCTTGAGGGCCGCGGTGATGGCGGGCAGCTGATCCTCCGGGGCCGTGAACACCACGAAGATCGGCTCGACCTGGGTGATCGTCACGATCGGGGTCTGGCCGGCCGCGTTGACGATGTTGCCGATATCGACCTGCCGGAAGCCCGTGACGCCGTCGATGGGCGCGCGGATCGTGGCGTAGCCGAGCTGCGTCGTGGCGTTGTCGATGGCCGCCTGGTCGGACGCCACCTGCGCGGTGAGCTGGGCGACCAGGGCCGTCTGCGTCTCGGTCTGCTGCCGGGAGGCGAAGGCGCCCAGCCCGGTGTAGCGGACGAGGTCCGCCTTCGCGTTGCCGAGGTTGGCCGTGTCCTGCTCCTTCTTGGCCTTCGCCTGATCCAGCGCCGCCTGGTAGGGCCGCGGGTCGATCTGCACGAGCACGTCGCCCTTGCGGACGGTCTGACCCTCGCGGAACGCGACCTGCTGGATCTCGCCGTCGACGCGCGTGCGCACCTGAACGGTGTTGTACGCCTGGACGGTGCCGAGACCGTTCGACACGAGGGCGAACGGCCCCTGCTCGACCGTGCCGAGGGTGACGGGCACCGGCAGCGGGGCCGCCGCCCGGGACTTCACCGCGGGCTGATTCAGGCGCGTGTAGCCGTAGGCGCCGCCGCCCGCGACGGCGAGCAGCAGGAGGATCAGGCCGGCCGCGCCCGAGCGCTTCTTCGCCGGTTTGGTCGCGGCGCGACGCGCGTCGCCGTGGCGCCGGTCCGTGACCGTCTCGTCCGCGCGAGACCCGTCGCGGTCGTGCACGTCCTCACTCAGCATGCGCCGCTATCCGCCCGTTGATCCGACCGCTTCGCGGGCCGGGATAATTTTGCATTCAATAGCATACAATGGCCGCGCCGGACATCGCGGCGCTCCCCGGATCGCGGCAATGTTCCGTGAGCGGAAAGCGTGCTACCGCCGCCGAGAGTGGGCCGCGCCGCGGGGCCCGACGCCCCGCGCGGACGACAGGCGCCCGGCGTGCCCGCGCGGGACGGCCGCCGACGCCGCGCCGAGGATGTGAGACCGGGACGCCGCATGGCCTCGACCCTGGAACTGGACGGCCTGAACGAACTGCGCGACGCGCTGATCGAGGAGCGGCAGATCATCGTCGCGTCGGTGCGCAAGCTGCGCGACGCGCGGCGGCAGAAGGGCACCTTCGTGCTGGGCGACGGCGCGGATGCCGGGCCGCGGCTGGTCGCCGTGCAGGAGCAGATCGTGGTGGTCGAATCCATCATCGCCGCGCTGACGCGAACCCGGGCCTGAGGTGCTCGCGGTCCGATCGGACGCACCCGTGCGGTGCCCGGGCCCTGGCCGATACCGGTCGGGATTGTCACAGTTCGGTGTCCGAGATGTTTCTGAGGGCTCGCGGCGTGCGCGGCCCCGTGCGGACACTGTTCGAGGCGGCGGGCTGCGTGGCCGGTCGCGTATTCATCGATTATCGTCAATAGATTATTGAATTCATGTCCGGGCAGGCGCCGAAACAGCGGCTCCGGATGCAATTCGGTCCAGCCGGATCATCGCCCCGGTCGATCGACCGCCGTCAGCCTCCCCATCCGCGCCGATCTACGATCCGGTGTTCGGTTTGCCGGCGATGGATTGCGCCGCGCGTGACGATCCCGTCGGCTTGTACAGGATCTGCTCAACTTTCGGGCTGGACGATCGCGATCCTGTCCTGTTAGCGGACCGCATCTCAAGGCGCGGAACCTCGAACATGGACGCCTTCGATCACGCCAATATCGCGCGCGATGCCGACGAAACCGTCGATTCGCCTCTCGAGCATGAGCTCGTCGTGCTCTGGCGGGCGCTCGCCGCGGACCGGCGCGCCCAGGACGAGCGGACCGCGCGCCTGCGCGCGATGCGCCTCATCGGCGGCGAGGACGGCGCCGACTGATCACGCGGTCTCCGGCGCGCCGCCCGGCAGCCGGCTCGCCAGCACGAAGCCGACCGCCATCGCCATGGCCTCGGCCTGCGCGATCAGCGTCGGCTCGCCGGCCTCGCGCGCCGCCTGCAGCAGCTCGATCGCGTGCCGGCCAAGGCGCAGGTCCACATCGTCGCCGGCCGGGACCCCCTCCGGAATCCCGTGATTCTGGCTTCGGTCAGTCATTGGCGTGCGTGGGTCTCGAAGCTGTGGGCAGGGGCCTGAAAGGCGCCGAGGCCGCGATCCAGGATTGCGTGTCGGTGACGTCGCCGAACACCCGCATCACCGCGCTCACCGACCGGTGGATCTCGTCGGCGGAGATCCCGTCGAGGTCGTGGCTCGCGGAGGCGTCGGACAGGAAGGTCACGTCCTGGCCGCGGTGGAAGCCGTCGACCGCCGTCGCGAGGCAGGACGACTCGCCGGCGAAGCCCGCGATGACGAGCGGCGGCGATCCCCGCTCCATCGCGTCCGCGAAGGCGGGGCTGGCGTAGCAGGACGGGCGGTCCCGGTCGAAGATCATGTCGCAGCCGTGCGGCTCGAACCCCTCGATCCAGCGGACGAAGCGGCTGCCCGCCTGGAACAGCGGCGCGCCGATCCAGCGGACGTACACGACCTGCATGCCGCTCGCGCGGGCATGCGCGAGGGCGCGCCGGCAGTTGGAGAGCGCGGGCTCGATCCCCGCCAGGGCGAGCGGGCGGCCCGCGATCTCGTATTCCTGCTGCATGTCCACCAGCACCAGGGCGGGGACGCTGCGCGGCCGGCGATACAGCGCCGGGTTGATCGGCCGGTTCATCGCGCGGCCACCGCCCGGTCGACGGACGGGCGGGTCACGGCGCGGCTCCGCGAGCGGTCGAGGGCGCCCGCCCGGTGCCAGCGCCCCTCCGGCCGGATGATGACGTAGGGGTCGGCGCCGAGGCCGATCGCCTGCGGGTGCGGCTCCGCCTCCATCAGCATCTCGACGTAGTCGAAATCCGAGAAGACCAGCTCCTGCGCGCCCTCGAAGACGCGGAAGCCGAAGCGGCTCCAGAAGCCGACGAGGCGCTTCTGGGCGTGGCCGTAGAGCTGGCGGTAGCCCTTGACCCGGGCCAGCTCGATCCCGGCGCGGACCAGCGCGAAGGACAGGCGCGTGTTGCGGAACTCGGCCCGGACCGCGAGGCGCTCGATCTTGGCGAAATCCGCGAAGAACCGGATGCGCAGGCAGCCCGCCGGCTCGTCGCCGACGTAGCCGATCAGGTGCGTCGCCGAGAGGTCGTTGCCGTCGAATTCCTCCTCGTACGGGCAGGCCTGCTCCGCCATGTAGACGGCGGCGCGCAGGGCGATCACGCGGGACAGGTCCTCCATGTTCCGCGCGACCGCGACGCTGATGCCGGTCCCGCCGGACCGGTGGGTGTCGTACGGGGGCGCCGGCTCCGCCTTCGGCGCGCGGGCGAAATGGTACAGGGCGCCGCGGGCGGAGGTCTGTGCCGTGAAGCCGAGAGTCGTCAGGAGGTCGGCCCCCTCGGGGGTGGCCGCGCGGGCGTAGAAGTCGACGCCCCGGTAGGTCGGGCTCGACAGACGGTCGAAGACGAGGCCGACGCCGCCGGAGAGGCGCCGCCGCGCGTAGACGGCCCAGACGTAGATCCCGGCCGGGCGTTCGTGCTGGCCGGCCAGCATCGCGGCGGGCGGATCGGACGCGTCGAGCGTCCCGGCCTTGAGCGCCGCCAGGCCGTCGGCGTTCAGCATCAGGCAGGCCACGAACCCCTCGCCCCGCGGATCCGCGGCGTCGAACCGGTGGCGCTGGGCGATCGCCAGGACGCTGTCGGGATTGATCGACATCACCCGCTGGACGGTGCGCAGGGGCGCGAGATCGGGCAGATCCGCGCGCGCCGACGCGATCAGCCGCGCCAGATCGTCCGGGGTCGGCGTGAAGATGACGAGGTGCCGGGCAATTCGGCCGACCTCGAGCGCATTCAGCGCGTGCCGCGGCTCGGGAGAGACTAGCGCTGTACCGAGTTGATCGGCGTCCTTGGCCACGAACTGCGCGCGAGCAATGTGCACCGTCATCGGATGACCTGACATTCGGGTACGGATTGACGGTTAAGCACTTCGCATCTAGCGCTCTGGCTGTATGTGCAAAATTTGAAACAGGGGTGTTCCGTCGATGGAACAGGCGGAGGCGATCCGGGACCCGATGCCCGACTGGCAGAGCATCCGGGTCTTCCTGGCGCTCCAGCGGTCCGGCAGCTTCCGCTCGGCGGCGACGAAGCTCGGCCTGTCGGTGAACTCGGTGCGGCGCCGGATCGACGATCTCGAGGCGCTGATCGGCGCGCCGCTGCTGACCCGCCACGTCGACGGCATCCGCCTCACCGCCGAGGGCCACGCGATCCTCGAGGCCGCCGGCCGCATGGAGGCGGCCGCCTTCAGCCTCGTGCGCACCGGCGAGGGCGCGCCCTTCGCCGAGACCGGCGAGGTGCGGATCGCCGTGACGGAGGGGCTGGGCGCCTTCTGGCTCGCGCCGCGGCTCGTCGAGTTCCAGCGCGCCAACCCGCGCCTGACAGTCGACCTGCGCTGCGCGATGGAATCCGCCGACGTCCTGCGGCTGGAGGCCGACGTCGCGATCCAGCTGACGCGGCCGACCAGCCCGGACCTGCGCATCGTCAAGCTCGGCCGGATCCACATGGTGCCCTACGCCGCGCGGAGCTACGAGGAGACCTACGGGCTCCCGGCGCGCCCCGAAGACCTGGAGCGCCACCGGATCGTGGTGCAGGACGGCGGCCAGACCGTCGCCCTCGAGGATTACGTGCGCACGGTGCCGGGCTTCCCCGCGAAGGTCCCGATCACCCTGAAGATCAACGTCAGCAGCGCGTATTACTGGGCCATCGCCAAGGGGGCCGGGATCGGCCTGTTGCCGACCTATGCCAGCGCGATCGGCGCCCAGGTCGTCCCGGTCGACAATCTCGGCCGCTTCAGCGTCGACATCTGGCTGACCTATCACCCGGACGCCGAGCGGATCACCCGCGTGCGGCGGACGATCGACTGGCTGCGGGCCTCCTTCGATCCGAAGCGCTATCCCTGGTTCCGCGACGAGTTCATCCATCCCCGCGACCTGCCGGGTGCGGTGAAGGGCGCGGCCCTCCCCGACCTGTTCGCCGGCTTCATCGCCATGACGCCGTGACGCCTCCCTGATTCAGGCGGCCCGCGACGGCCGCTGGTCCGGGTTCTGCAACGGCCGACGCCCGCCCTTGACCGCGCCGCGCGCATGATCCTTGCTCCGGCCGCCGCGACGACGAGGTTGCCCGTGCTGCTGACGCCCCGTGAGAAGGACAAGTTGCTCATCGCCATGGCGGCGCAGGTGGCGCGCAACCGCCTCGCCCGCGGCGTGAAGCTCAACCATCCGGAATCGGTGGCGCTGATCACCGACTTCGTGGTCGAGGGCGCCCGGGACGGCCGCACCGTGGCCGACCTGATGCAGGCCGGCGCCTCCGTGCTGACCGCCGATCAGGTCATGGAGGGCGTGCCCGAGATGATCCACGACATCCAGGTGGAGGCGACCTTCCCGGACGGCACCAAGCTCGTCACCGTGCATCACCCGATTCGGGGCGCGGCCTCGTCCGACATCCCCGGCGCGGTGACGACGCTGCCCGGCGAGATCGTGTTCAACCCCGGCGCCGAGCGGACCGTGATCGAGGTCGCCAATGTCGGGGACCGGCCGATTCAGGTCGGCTCGCACTATCACTTCTTCGAGGTCAATCCGGGCCTCGTGTTCCCGCGGGAGCAGGCCCGCGGCAAGCGCCTCGACATCGCGCCGGGCACCGCCGTGCGGTTCGAGCCGGGATCGACGCGGGAAGTGGCGCTGGTGCCGCTCTCCGGCGGGCGCACCGTCTACGGGTTCCGCGGCGACGTGATGGGCAAGCTCTGACCATGGCCAACACGCCCAAGCCCGCCAGCCTGCCGCGCTCGGCCTACGCCGACATGTTCGGCCCGACCGTCGGCGACCGCATCAGGCTCGCGGACACGAGCCTGGAGATCACGGTCGAGCGCGACTTCACCACCTACGGCGAGGAGGTGAAGTTCGGCGGCGGCAAGGTCATCCGCGACGGCATGGGCCAGAGCCAGGCCACCAACGCCGACGGCGCCGTCGACACGGTGATCACCAACGCGGTGGTCCTCGACCACTGGGGCATCGTGAAGTGCGATGTCGGCATCGTGCGCGGCCGGATCTTCCGGCTCGGCAAGGCCGGCAACCCGGATGTGCAGCCGGGGGTCGACATCGTGGTCGGGCCGGGCACCGAGGTCATCGCCGGCGAGGGCAAGATCCTGACGGCGGGCGGCTTCGACAGCCACATCCACTTCATCTGCCCGCAGCAGATCGAGGAGGCGCTCTGCTCGGGGGTCACCACGATGCTCGGCGGCGGCACCGGCCCGGCGCACGGCACCTTCGCCACCACCTGCACGCCGGGCCCCTGGCACATCGCCCGGATGATCGAGGCGGCGGATTCCTTCCCGATGAACCTCGCCTTCGCCGGGAAGGGCAACGCGTCCCGTCCGGAGAGCCTCGTCGAGATGGTGCGGGCGGGTGCCTGCGCGCTGAAGCTGCACGAGGACTGGGGCACCACGCCCGCGGCGATCGATACCTGCCTGTCGGTGGCGGACGCCCACGACATCCAGGTCATGATCCACACCGACACGCTCAACGAATCGGGCTTCGTCGAGGACACGATCGCGGCCTTCAAGGGCCGGACCATCCACGCCTTCCACACCGAGGGCGCGGGCGGCGGCCACGCGCCGGACATCATCAAGGTGGCCGGGCTGCCGAACGTGCTGCCGTCGTCCACCAACCCGACGCGGCCCTACACGTGGAACACGATCGACGAGCATCTCGACATGCTCATGGTGTGCCACCACCTCGACCCGTCGATCCCCGAGGATCTCGCCTTCGCGGAGAGCCGGATCCGGCGCGAGACCATCGCGGCCGAGGACATCCTGCACGACATCGGCGCGCTCTCGATGATGTCCTCCGACAGCCAGGCGATGGGCCGGGTCGGCGAGGTCATCATCCGCACGTGGCAGACCGCCGACAAGATGAAGCGCCAGCGGGGCGCCCTGCCGGGCGACGCGTCCGGCACCGACAACCTGCGCGCGCGCCGCTACGTCGCCAAGTACACGATCAACCCGGCCATCGCGCACGGCATCTCCCGGCACATCGGCTCGGTGGAGCCCGGCAAGCTCGCCGACCTCGTGCTGTGGACGCCGGCCTTCTTCGGCGTGAAGCCCGACCTCGTGCTGAAGGGCGGCAGCATCGCGGCCGCGCCCATGGGCGACCCGAACGCCTCGATCCCGACGCCGCAGCCGGTGCATTACCGGCCGATGTTCGGCGCCTACGGCCGGGCGCCCTTCGCCACCGCCCTCACCTTCGTCTCGCGGGCGGCGGTGGAGGACGGCCTGCGGGAGCGGCTGGGCGTGCAGAAGGAGCTGGTCGCCGTTGAGAACGTCCGCGGCGGCATCTCGAAGAAGAGCATGGTGCTGAACGACGCCACGCCGGTCATCGAGGTCGATCCGGAGACCTACGACGTGCGCGCCGACGGCGAGCTGCTGGTCTGCGAGCCGGCCGAGGTGCTGCCGATGGCGCAGCGCTACTTCCTGTTCTGAGATAGGATGGGCTCGGTGGCAGGAGAGCCGCGATGACGAAGATCGCCCAGCTTCCGGCGAGGGACGACCTCTACACGACCGATCTCTGCCTCTGGACCGAGGAGCAGGCAGCCCTGCTCCGGGCCGGGCGCTGGCCGGATCTGGACCGCGCCAACGTCGCCGAGGAGATCGAGAGCTTGGGCGGATCCCAGAAAGCCGAGATCCGGAGCCGTCTCGCCATCCTGCTGCTGCACCTGCTGAAGTGGGAATTCCAGCCGGAGAAGCGGAAGTACGGCTGGCGCGCGACCATCCTCGAGCAGCGCATCCGGATCGATGACCTGATCGACATGAGCCCCAGCCTCCAGTCCTGGCCGGATGCGGTGCTCGCGAAGGCCTATTCCGTCGCTGTCCTCGGGGCCGCGAGCGAGACGGGCTTGCCCGGATCCGTCTTTCCGAAATCCTGTCCCTACGCGATCGAGCAGATCCGTGAGCTCGGCTTCTATCCGGGCACGCCGGAGACGGACGTTGTCTGACCGCGCCCGAGTATCCAGCCCGATCCGTCAACCATGATCCGCGCCACCCGCATCCTCCGCCGCGACGCCCTGTCAGGTGGCGAGATCGTCGACCGCGTCGTCCTCGATCACGGCGACCGCCACCGCCGCCGCGTCGCCATGCGCGGCGCCGGGGGACTGAGCTTCCTGCTGGACCTTCCGGAGCCGACCGTGCTGGAGGACGGCGACGCCCTGGTCCTGCAGGACGGACGCCTCGTCTGGGTCGAGGCCGCGCCGGAGCGCCTGCTCGAGATCCGGGCCGCCGGCGATCACGCCCTCAAGCGCCTGATCTGGCACATCGGCAACCGGCACATCGCCGCCGAGATCGGCCCGGACGCGGTCTGGATCGCGCACGACCACGTCCTCGCCGAGATGGTCCGGGGCCTCGGCGGCACCGCCGAGCCGGTGGTGCGCCCGTTCCGGCCCGAGGGCGGCGCCTATTCCGGCGGCCACGGGCACGACCACGGGCACGACCACCCGCATGGCGGCCACCAGCACCACCATGCCGCGGGCTGACGCCCTGGAGGCGCTGCGCCTGATGGCGTGGCTGTCGCCCGGCTACCCGGTCGGGGCCTACGCCTACTCGCACGGGCTCGAATGGGCGGTCGAAGCGGGCGACGTCCGCGACGAGGCGAGCCTGACCGCGTGGCTCCGGGACGTCTGCGAGCGCGGCGCCCTGCGCAACGACCTGATCCTGGCCGCCCACGCCCACGCGGCGGCGCTGTCCGCGGACGGCGCCGCGCTGGTCGCCGTCAACGACCTCGCCCTGGCCCTGGCGCCGTCGCGCGAGCTGCACCTGGAGACGAGCCAGCAGGGCCGCAGCTTCCTCGACGCGACGCGCGGCGCGTGGCCCTGCGACGCCCTCGACGCCCTGGCCGGCAATCTGCCGGGGCCGGTCGCCTACCCGGTCGCGGTCGGCCTCGCGGCCGGCGCGCACCGCATGGATCCGGGCCCCGTGCTCGCCGCCTACGGCCTCGCCTTCCTGCAGAACCTCGTCTCCGCGGCCCTTCGGGCGGCGCCCGTGGGTCAGGCCGCCGGCACGCGGGTCGTGGCCGCCCTCGCGCCGCGCCTCGCCGGGCTCGCCGAGGCGGCCACCGCGGCGGATCTCGACGCGCTCGGTGCCGCCACCTTCCGCCTGGATCTCGGCTCCTTCCGCCATGAGACCCAGTATTCCCGCATCTTCCGATCCTGAGCCCGCAGCATGACCTCCACGAACGGCCCCCTCCGCGTCGGCATCGGCGGACCTGTCGGTTCCGGCAAGACCGCCCTGATGGAGCAGCTCTGCAAGCGCTTCCGCGACCGCTACGAGATCTGCGCCATCACCAACGACATCTACACGAAGGAGGACGCGCGGATCCTCACCGTCGCGGGCGCCCTGCCGGAGGAGCGCATCCTCGGCGTCGAGACCGGGGGATGCCCGCACACGGCGATCCGGGAGGATGCCTCGATCAATCTCGCCGCCGTCGCCGAGATGAGCCGGCGCTTCCCGAAGCTCGACCTCGTGCTGATCGAGTCCGGCGGCGACAACCTCGCGGCGACGTTCTCGCCGGAACTCGCAGACATCACGCTCTACGTGATCGACGTCGCCGGCGGCGAGAAGATCCCCCGCAAGGGCGGTCCGGGCATCACCCGGTCCGACCTGCTGATCGTCAACAAGACGGATCTCGCGCCGCTCGTCGGCGCCGACCTGTCGGTGATGGAATCCGACACGCAGCGGATGCGCGGCACCCGGCCGTACGTGTTCGCGTCCCTGCGCGAGGGCGCGGGCGCGGACGCGGTGGCGCGTTTCGTGGAGGAGGCGGGCGGCCTGGGCCGCTGAGTCGACGCGCCGGTCCGGGCGACCGGCGCGTCACGTTTCCTAGCGGCCGGCCTCGGCCGAGCGCGCGCGGACCGACGACCTGCTCGGGGTGCCCATGAGCGCGTCCAGGCGGCTCATCCGCGCGTTGAAATCGTTCAGGACGGTCTGGCGCGCCTTGATCGCGGCGCTGGGCTGCGCCTTGGCGGGGGTGTGCCGCGGGCGGGCCTCCGCTTGGACCGCCGGAACGGCGAGGAGCGCGGCCAGCGCCGCGAAGGTCAGAGTGCGGGTCATCGTGAAATCCTTCGGCGCCCGCCGTGTCGGACGGCGCGACGCTGCGCTGAGGATATGCGCGCCCGGAGCGCGGCCGCGTGCGCGAGCGCACAGCACGCAGACGTGATCGGGATGAGCGCCGTTGGGCCATCGCGGCGTTGACAGCGGTCCGTGACTGATTCAACCCGCGATATCGGGGCCTTCTGAACGGTATCGCGCATGCGAAATCTGCGGTGGCTGGCCGCCCTTCCCTTCCTCGGCATCCTGGTCGGCCCGTTCTTCCTGAACCGGGTCGAGCCCTTCGTGTTCGGCTTGCCGCTGCTCCTCGCCTGGCTGGTGTTCTGCGTGATCGGAACCTCGATCGTGATGGGGGTGATCTACCTGACCGACCCTCAGAACCGCGCGCCGGAGGATCCCCGATGAGCATCGCGCTCGTTATCGTGGCCGCCGGCTTCGCGCTGGCGATCGGCCTCGGACTCTACGCGCGGGTCGGCCGCGAGATGGGGCTGGAGCAGTGGACCGTCGGCGGCCGCGGCTTCGGCACCGCCCTGGTCTTCCTGCTGATGGCCGGGGAGATCTACACGACCTTCACGTTCCTCGGCGGCTCCGGCATCGCCTACGGCAAGGGCGGCCCCGCCTACTACATCCTCTGCTACCTGACGCTCGCCTACGTGACCTCGTACTGGTTGCTGCCGCCGGTCTGGCGCTACGCCAAGCAGCACAACCTCTACACGCAGCCCGACTTCTTCGCGCGCAAGTACGGCAGCCGCGCGCTCGGCATGCTGGTGGCGCTCGTGGGGATCGTCGCCCTCGTTCCCTACCTCGTGCTGCAGTTCAAGGGCCTCGGGATCATCGTCTCGACGGCGTCCTACGGCGCGATCTCGTCGACGACCGCGGTCTGGATCGGCGCGGCCGCGCTCACCGCCTACGTCGTGGTGTCGGGCGTGCACGGCTCCGCCTGGACGGCCGTGATCAAGGACACCAGCATCCTGTTCGTGGTGGTGTTCCTCGGGATCTACCTGCCGGTCCACTATTACGGCGGCTACGAGGGCCTGTTCACGGCGATCGAGGCGGCGAAGCCCGGCTTCCTGGCCCTGCCCGACCGCGGCCAGAGCCCGACCTGGTTCACCACCACGGTCCTGCTGACCGCGCTCGGCGGCTACATGTGGCCCCACACCTTCGCGTCGCTCTACACGGCGCGGGAGCCGGGCGCCTTCCGCCGAAACGCCGTGATCCTGCCGATCTACCAGCTGATCAACCTGTTCGTGTTCGTGATCGGCTTCACCGCCGTGATGCAGGTGCCGGGGCTGACGGGGCCCGACGTCGACCTCTCGCTGTTCAAGCTCTCCCTCGCGACCTTCCCGCCCTGGGTCATCGGGCTGATCGGCGCCACGGGGGTGCTGACCGCCCTCGTCCCGGGCTCCATGATCCTGATCGCGGGCGTCACGCTGGTGGCGAACAACCTCGTCCGGCCGCTGCGCCCCGGCATGGACGACGCCGCGACCGCGCGGCTGTGCAAGATCCTCGTGCCGGTGCTGGCGCTGGTCTGCGTCGGCTTCACCCTGTCGGGCGGCGACACGATCGTGCAGCTCTTGCTCATGGGCTACAACTTCGTGACGCAGCTCTTCCCCTGCTTCATCACCAGCCTGATGCGCCGCAATCCCCTCGACCGCCGCGCCGCCATCGCCGGGATCGTCGCGGGCGTGGCCACCGTGGCGGCGACCGTCCTCTCCGGGTTCAGCTTGGCGAAGCTGCCGCTCCTGGGACCGCTCCAGGACGTGAATGTCGGCATCGTGGCGCTGGTGGTGAACGTCGTCGTGACGGTCGCCGTGGCGCAGATGGTGCGCGCGGGCGCGACCGCCGCGCAGGCCGCGGAGTGATGCCCGCTCAACCCTGTCCGCGGCGGGCGGTCAGCCAGGACGCCAGCAGCACCGCGACGCTCACCAGCCCGACGAGGAGGGTCGAGGCCGCGTTGATCTCCGGATTCACGCCGAGACGGACCTGGCTGTAGAGCCGCATCGGCAGGGCGGTGGAGCCCGGGCCGGAGACGAAGCTCGCGATCACCAGGTCGTCGAGCGACAGGGTGAAGGCGAGGAGCGCGCCGGCCGCGAGGGCGGGCGCGAGCAGCGGCAGCGTCACGGTCATCAGCACGCGCGCCGGCGCCGCGCCGAGATCGGCCGCGGCCTCCTCGAGGGACCGGTCGAGGCCGCGCAGGCGCGCGCCGACCACCACCGCCACGAAGCCGGTGCAGAAGGTTGTGTGCGCGATGACGATCGTCAGGAGGCCGCGGTCTAGCCCGATCCCGATGAACATGAGCAGGAGCGACAGCCCGATAATCACCTCGGGCATCACGATCGGCCCGAAGACGAGACCCGTGAACAGGGCGCGACCGCGGAAGCGGCCCTGCCGCTCCAGGGCGAGCGCGGCCAGCGTCCCCAGGATCGTGGCGAGCAGGCTCGCGAGGAAAGCGACCTTCAGGGAGACCCAGGCGGCCGACAGGAGCGGCGCGTCGGCGAGTAGGGCGCCGTACCAGCGCGTCGAGAACCCGCCCCAGACCGTCACCATCGGCGAGGCGTTGAACGAGTACACGATCAGCACCGCGATCGGCCCGTAGAGGAAGCCCAGGCCGGCCACCAGGGCGGTGCGGGTCACCCAGCTCACGGCGCCTCGCCCTCGCCCGCGCGCAGGCTGTCCCGGAACAGGACCACCGGTCCGATGACGATGGCGAGGATCAGCACGGCGACAGCCGCGGCGAGCGGCCAGTCGCGGTTCGAGAAGAACTCGCTCCAGAGCACCCGGCCGAGCATCAGCGTCTCCGACCCGCCGAGCAGGTCCGGGATCACGAACTCGCCGACCATCGGGATGAAGCAGAGCCCCGCGCCGGCCGCGATCCCGGGCAGGCTGAGCGGCACGGTCACGGTCCAGAACACCCGGCTCGGCGAGGCGCCGAGATCCGCCGCGGCCTCGCGCAGGGTCGGGTCGAGGCGGTTCATCACCGCGTAGAGCGGCAGCACCATGAAGGGCAGGTAGGCGTAGACGAGACCGACGATCACCGCCGCGTCGGTGTTGAGGATCGTCAGCGGCGCGTCGATCAGGCCGAGCCGGCGCAGGGCGAGATTGAGCAGGCCCTCGGGCTTCAGGATCGCGATCCAGGCGTAGATCCGGATCAGGAAGCTCGTCCAGAACGGCACGATCACCAGCGCCACGAGGAGCGGCTGCCAGCGGGCCGGCGCCCGCGCCAGGGCGTAGGCGAGCGGCGTCCCGAGGGCGACGAGGATCAGGCTGGCGACGCCCGCGTAGGTCAGGGAGCCCAGGGCGGCGTCGCGGTAGAGGGGGTCGGCGGCGAGCGTAAGGTAATTGTCGAAGTTCAGGGCCTCGAGGAAGGCCGACCAGCCGTCGAGCCCGCCGCGCCAGTCGAGCAGCGGCAGGTAGGGCGGGATCGCCGTCGCCGGCTCCGAGAGGCTGATCTTCAGGGTGATGACGAAGGGCAGCAGGAAGAACGCCGCCAGCCACAGGAAGGGCGGCAGGCGCGCCAGGCGGTCGAACATCCGGCCGCGCTTGCGGGGGCGCGCGGACCCGGCCTCCGTTCGCCCGGTCGCGCGGTCGGCCTCCGCTCCGGCGGCCCTCATGCCGGCAGGATCACGGCGACGTCGGCGGGGAAGCTGGCCCGTGCGTCCGAGCCCGGCGCCGCGGCGGCCTCCGCGGGCCGCCCGCTCGCCCGCAGCGTGGCGCCGTCGGGCAGGCGCAGCGTCCGGCGCACCCGGTCGCCCAGGAACACGGCGTCGGCGACGACCACCGGCAGCCCTTCCGCGCCCAGCACCACGTCCTCGGGCCGCACCGCCACCACGACCGCGGCCCCTTCCGCGAGCGCGGCCTCCGCGACGCCCCGCACGGGACCGTGCGCGGTCTCGACCGTGCGGACCGTGGGGGGGCCGCCGGCCGCCCCCCCCCCCCGGGGGTGGGGGGCAGCGCCCGGGCCGGCCGCGGCGCAGCCGGAGCCCCGGGGCCCGGGGGGTGAGGCCCGGGGCCCCCACCGGCGGGGTGCGGCCGC